>NZ_JBEPTK010000001.1:0-300000 GCF_040549485.1 Constrictibacter sp. MBR-5 | reverse complement strand
AGTCGGCGCTTCGAACGGAGCTGCTCGAACGGATCGCCCAGAACAGTCCCGCGTTCTTCGAGCAGGTCATCGTCGCTCTGCTCGTCGCCATGGGATATGGCGGATCGCACCGGAACGCCGCCGCCCAACTCGGACGTTCCGGGGATGGTGGTGTCGACGGCGTGATCAACGAGGATCGGCTCGGCCTCGACCGCGTCTACGTGCAGGCGAAGCGGTATGCGTCCGGCAATACGGTCGGTCGCCCCGACGTGCAGGCCTTTGTCGGCAGCCTCGTCGGGCTGGGTGCGACCAAGGGTGTCTTCGTCACGACGTCCTCGTTCAGTCCTCAGGCTGTCGACTTCGTCCGCCACCTCTCGCAGCGGGTGATCCTGATCGAAGGGCAGCGGCTGGCCGACCTGATGATCGAGCATGGCGTCGGCGTGCGATTGAGCCGCGCCATCGAGTTCAAGCGCCTGGACGAGGACTTCTTCGCCGAGGAGCTTTGAACTCAGCCGTCATCGTGAGCCAAAGGCGAAGCGATCCATGGCGCGCGCATCGGCGCCGGTGAGCCGGCTCCTGGATCGCCGCGGCGCTGCGCGCCTCGCAATTCGGATGAGGGTTTGTTATCGAGGCCTCGCGACCTGCGGCCTTGGCCACCGCCCCTAAACCGTGATAGGTTACATGTAACCATCGGCGGGGAGAATGATCATGGCATCATCATCCAGGCCCAAGCCTTCCCGGGACAAGGTGCAGAACCATCGCGAGCGTCTGCGCGCCCAGGGGCTGCGGCCGATTCAGATATGGGTGCCGGACGTGCGTGCGCCCGCCTTCCGGGCGGAGGCACATCGCCAGTCGCTCGCGGTCGCCGGCAGCCCGCACGCAGCGGAGGATCAGGCGTTCATCGACGCCGTGTCGGACGCCTTGCCGGCCGACTTTATAGACTGGGACGATGAATGAGGCGCGGCGACATCTGGACCGTCTCCGGCGGCAAGGATTACGCCGGTAAGCCGCGTCCGGTGGTCATCGTGCAGGACGACAGTTTCGACGCGACGGATTCGATCACCGTTTGCGCCTTCACGACGGACCCGACCGAAGCGCCCCTGTTCCGTCTGCCCGTGGAGCCGAACGCGCGCAACGGACTGCGCTCGGCGTGCCGTCTGATGGTCGACAAGATCACCACCGTCCCCAGGTCGAAGATCGGCGTGCGCGTCGGCCGTCTGGACGACGAGGACGTGGTGCGGCTCAACCAGGCGGTGATGGTGTTCCTCGGCTTGGCGGTTTCGCCGCGGCGCGGCGGGAGAGGGACGTGAGCGAGGGCGCGCCGGCCTCGCCTCGACGCCCCCGCCTTGACGCCCCCGCCTTGTCCGGACAGCATCGCGGCAACCGCAACCGTCCTCCAGGAGCATTCCATGCCCGTCCGCATTCTCGGCATGATCGGCGTGGCGCCGCCGCAGGGGAACACGCTGCACGTCATCGCGGGCGCGGTGTCGGCGCCGTTCCTGCGGACGTTCGCGCAGGCGCACGAGGCGGCCGGGTTCGACGAGGTGCTGGTCGGCTATTATTCCAGTTCGGCCGAGGGCTTCACGGTCGCCTCGCACGCCGCGGCGCATACCAAGACCCTGCGCTACCTGATCGCGCACCGGCCGGGCATCGTCGCGCCGACGCTCGCGGCGCGCGCGGCGGCGACGTTCGACCACCTGTCCGACGGGCGGCTGTCGCTGCACATCATCGCCGGGGTCAGCGACAAGGAGCAGGAGAGCGAGGGCGACTTCCTGACCAAGGACGCCCGCTACGCCCGCGCCGCCGAATATCTGCACGTGATGCGGCGGCTGTGGACCGAGGCGGCGCCGTTCGACCATGCGGGCGACCACTACCGCATCAACGCCGGCTTCACGGCGGTGAAGCCGCTGCAGCGGCCCTATCCGCCGCTGTTCTTCGGCGGGTCGTCGGACGGCGCGCTCGCCATGGGGGCGGAGCATTGCGACGTCTACGCGCTCTTCGGCGAGCCGCTGAAGGAGACCGCCGAGCGCATCGACGACTTCCGCACCCGCGCCGCCATCCATGGCAAGCGGCCGCGCTTCAACATCTCCTTCCGGCCGATCCTGGGCGCCACCGAGGGCGAGGCGTGGGACCGGGCGCGGCGCATCCTCGCCGACATGGAAGGCTCCGGCACGCCGGGCAAGGGCCAGGACCGCAGCGCCGAGCGCCTGCTCGAACTGGCGGCGCGCGGCGAGGTGCACGACGAGCGGCTGTGGATGGCGGTGGCGCAGGCGACCGGCGCGAAGGGCAACACCTCCTGTCTGGTCGGCACGGCGGAGCAGGTGGCCGAGGCGATGCTGCGCTACTACCGGCTGGGCGTCGCCTCCTTCCTGATCCGCGGCTTTGATCCCGTCGCCGACGTCGAGGATTTCGGGCGCGAGCTGATCCCGCGGGTGAAGGCGGGTGCCCTGGCGATCGACCGGGAGATGGCGGCGGCCTAGGCGCAGGTCACCCGCGCTCCGTTGCGCTCCCCGGCCGCCCGTGCTACCGCCGCGACCTGCCCAGCGCGGCAGCGGCCAGACCGGCAGCGGAGTGACGATCTTGCGTTATGTGAGCACGCGGGGCGCGGCCCCGGTCCTGGGATTCGCCGACGTCCTGCTGGCGGGGTTGGCGCGCGACGGCGGCCTCTACGTGCCGGAGACGGTGCCGACGCTGAGCCACGACGACATCCGCGACCTGCGCGGGCGGCCCTATGCCGAGGTCGCGACGCGGGTGATGCTGCCTTTCCTGGGCGGCGAGATCGCCGAGGACGATTTCGCCGGCCTCGTCGCCGACGCCTATGAGGGGTTCGGCCACCGCGCCGTGACGCCGCTGCGCCAGCTCGACAGCGACCTGTGGCTGCTCGAGCTGTTCCACGGCCCGACCCTGGCGTTCAAGGACGTGGCGCTGCAGCTGCTCGGCCGGCTGTTCGACCATGTGCTGACGAAGCGGGGGGAGCGGGTGACGATCGTCGGCGCCACCTCCGGCGACACCGGTGCCGCGGCGATCGAGGCCTGCCGCGACCGGGCGTCCATCGACATCGTCATCCTGCACCCGAAGGGCCGTGTGTCCGAGGTGCAGCGCCGGCAGATGACCACCGTCCTGTCGCCCAACGTCCACAACGTCGCCATCGAGGGCACGTTCGACGACTGCCAGGACCTGGTGAAGGCGATGTTCAACGACGCCGCCTTCCGCGACGAGATGCGGCTGTCGGCGGTGAACTCGATCAACTGGGCGCGGATCATGGCCCAGGCGGCCTATTACGTGTACGCCGCGGTCCAGCTCGGCGCGCCGGAACGCGAAGTGGCGTTCGCCGTGCCGACCGGCAATTTCGGCAACGTCTATGCGGGCTATCTGGCGCGGCAGATGGGCCTGCCGATCGCCGGCTTCGCCATCGGCACCAACGAGAACGACATCCTGGCGCGCTTCTTCGGCGCCGACGATATGAGCGTCCGGCCGGTGAAGCCGACGCTGTCGCCCAGCATGGACATCCAGGTATCGAGCAATTTCGAGCGGCTGCTGTTCGACCTCTACGACCGCGACGGGCGGGCGACGGCGGAGGCGATGACGGCCTTCCGCGAGACGGGCAGGCTGGGCGTCGGCGAGAACCGCTGGCGTGCGGCGGCCGACCTGATCAAGTCGACCGGCATCGATGACGTCGGCACGCTGGAGGTGATCGCCGCCGAGCAGGCGGAGACCGGCGAACTGCTCGACCCGCACAGCGCCATCGGCGTGGCGGCGGCGCGCGAGCACCGCATCGCCGGCGTGCCGACCGTGGCGCTGGCGACGGCGCATCCGGCGAAATTCCCGGACGCCGTGCAGCGCGCCTGCGGCATCCGCCCGGAACTGCCGAAGCGCCTCGCCGACCTGCTGCAGCGCGAGGAGCGCGCGACGCCGCTGCCGAACGACCTGGCGGCCGTGCAGGCCTTCGTCAGAGGAGCGGCGCGGGCGGGGTGAGGGTGTTTCATTCCGTTTCGTGGGGGTAGGGGCGGCCGGCCCACCTCGGTGCTTTCCCGGACAAGCCGCCGCAGGCGGCGCAGAACCGGGACCCACCGGGCCGCCTGGACGCTCTCTGACCGTCGGCCTCGGCGCGGGCCCTCGGTCCCGGATCGCCGCGCTGCGCGCTTGTCCGGGAAGGTACGTTTAGGGGGTGACCCCTCGGCCCCCAAACGCAAACCGCCGGGCTTTCGCCCGGCGGTCGCGTCTTCACCGATGATCGGCGACGTTTACGCCGCGGCGAGGATCTGCTGCGGCTCGGCGCGCAGGGCGCGGGCGGCGTTGAGCACCGCCTTGCGCAGCTTCTCCATCGCCCGCACCTCGATCTGGCGCACGCGCTCGCGCGAGACGTTGAACTGGTGGCTCAGCGCCTCCAGGGTCATCGGCTCCTCGCGCAGGCGCCGCTCCAGGACGATCTTGCGCTCGCGGTCGGTCAGGCCTTCCAGCGCCTTCGTCAGCAGCCGGCGGCGCAGCGACAGCTCGTCCGCATCGGCCAGAAGCGTCTCCTGGCTCGGGCGGTCGTCGCCGAGCAGCTCCATCCACTCCGTGTCGCCGTCGGCGCCGATCGTGACGTTGAGCGAGCTGTCCGACGCGCCGAGGCGGCGGTTCATCTCGATCACGTCCGTCTGCGGGACGTCGAGCTCGGTCGCGATGGTCGCCACCGTCTCCGGCGACAGGTCGCCGCTCTCCAGCTCCTGCATGCGCGCCTTCAGCTTGCGCAGGTTGAAGAAAAGCTTCTTCTGGGCCGCGGTCGTTCCCATCTTCACGAGCGACCAGGAACGCAGGATGTATTCCTGGATCGCGGCGCGGATCCACCACATCGCATAGGTCGCGAAGCGAAAGCCGCGATCGGGATCGAACTTCTCCGCCGCCTGCATCAGGCCGACATTACCTTCGGCGATGAGGTCTTCGACAGGGAGACCGTATCCGCTGTAGCCGCGGGCGATCTTGACGACGAGGCGAAGATGGCTGCCCACGAGCTGGCGAAGCGCGGATTCATCATGCGAATCACGCCACGCGCGCGACAGGAGCTGTTCCAGCTCCGGTGCCAGCATCGGGAACCCCTTCGCCTCCGCGAGATAGTGCGACAGGCCGGATTCTGAGATGTGGGTCGTGATGTTCAACTCGCCTCGTCCTTTACGTCAGTGGTTACCCCCGTAACACCTCGTCCTCGCCCGCAATTGGTGACGCGGACGCCTCAGGCGGCGACGGCGTCGGACGCCGCACCCCCTAAGGAAACTTCGGTTTCTTGGGATCACCGATGTCGCCCTCGCGACATTCACGGACAAGATACGGATGCGACCCCGTTTTGTCAATGAATTTCGCAATCATCTTCGGGTTCCCCAAGTCCGTGCAAACCATGCCTCGCCGGTCATAAAAGAAGCCGGTGCACCTTCATCCGGACATTTCCGTGAACTCGTGCAGTGCCGTCGCGCACGATTTCTTTACCGTACGGTCGGGACCATGGATCCGGACGAAGCTGCGACCATCGAGCACATGCTCTCTCGACATCGAATCTATGTCGGTGGTCGCCGTCGCACACCTTACAAATCGGTTATCCTCCGCGGCACCGGCGATCGTCACGGCGGCGGCCGGCCGCTTCTGGACCCGGCGCCCGCTTCGTCCTACGGTTCGACCGCAGACGGCTCGCATCGGTCGCAGAGGGGCCGATCGCAAAGGAGGGCGCTCATGTCCATCAGTTCGCTCGACCATGTGAACATCCGCACCGAACGTCTCGACGAGACGGTCGCCTTCTACCGCGACGTCATCGGCCTGGAGCTCGGCGAACGGCCGAACTTCGCCTTTCCGGGCGCGTGGCTCTACATCGGCGGCGAGCCGGTCATCCACCTGATCGGCGGCGAACGCGGCGCCGGTGCCGGCGAAGGAACGGGCACGATCGACCACGTCGCGTTCGGCGCCGACGATTTCGACGGCTTCGCGGCCAAACTGTCCGGCAAGGCCATCGAATACGAAGTGCGCGACGTGCCCGGCGGCAAGATCCGGCAAGTGTTCCTCTTCGATCCCAACGGCGTGAAGATCGAGCTTAATTTCCGTCGATGAACGAGAACTGAACGGCGCATCCTAAATGATCGACGGGAATAGAGACCAAATGACGGACGCGGAGCGGCTGCATCGCGACGCTTTCGTGATGGACGGACTGGTCTATCACTGCGACGGCTGGACGGAGGATCTGAAGGCGGGCGGAATCGACGCGATCAACGTCACCGTCTGTCACTTCGAGGCCGACTTCCCCGAGGCCTGCGCCCAGGTCGCGCAGTGGCACGGCATCCTGGGCGCGAAGGACAGCGGCTGGCGCCTCATCGAGACCGCGGCGGACTTCGACCGGGCGCGGGCGGAGGGCCGGACCGGCCTCGTCATGGGCTGGCAGAACACGCGGCCGATCGCCGACCGGCTCGACCGGCTGCACTTCTTCCACCGGCTCGGCCTGCGGATCATGCAGCCGACCTATAACTATCGGAACTTCCTGGGCGACGGCTGCCTGGAGGACGAAGGTGCCGGCCTGTCCAGCTTCGGCCGCGACGCGGTGCGGCTGATGAACGAACTCGGCATCGCCATCGACCTCAGCCATGTCGGCTACCGCACGGCGATGGACGTGATCGAACTGAGCGAGCAGCCGGTGCTGGTCACCCACGCCAACCCGCTCGCGGTCACCGATCTCGCCCGCAACAAGCCGGACGACCTGATCCGCGCGCTGGTCGCCAAGGGCGGCGTCATCGGCGCCAGCATCTACGGGCCGATGTGCTGGAACGGCGACACGAGCGCCAAGCCGGCGATCGCCGACTATGTCCGCAACCTCGAATACCTTGTCGAGGTTGCGGGCATCGAGCACGTCTCGTTCGGCACCGACCTCTCGACCGGCCGCGACCTGCGCAAGATCGCCTTCGAGCGGGCGACGCCGCGCCGCTGGGAGGGTATCGACCGCTTCAACCGGGCCTTCGGCGAGGACATCCCGGCGCGCTACCTTTCCGACTGCACCTCGCACCGCGAGCTGCCGCGGGTGACGGCGGCCCTGCTGGAGCGCGGCTGGCGCGAGGAGCATGTCCGCGGCTATCTGGGCGAGAATCTGCGGCGGGTGCTGGGACGGATCTGGGGCGGCTGACCGCGACGGCACGCCGTCAGCCGACGCCGTCCTCGGCCGGAAGCCGCGCCCGCAGCGCGGCGTTTTCCGCCTCCAGTGCCGCCAGCCGGTCACGCAGCGGCGCGACCGCCGCCGCGATCTCGGCCTGCGTGAAGCGCGGCACGATGTGCTGCCGGCAGTTCCAGTCGAACGCCTCCAGGTGCAGCAGCAGCGTCCGCTCCGCCTTGGCCGCATAGCCCGGCACGGCGACGCGTGCGGCGAGCGCCGGATCGGCCTCGAGCGAGACCGCCTCCACCCGCACATACATCTTCAGGCGCGCTCGTGCCGGATAGTCCACCAGGATCAGCGAAGCCCGGTCGTTCGCCGCCAGATTGCCGACGCTGATGTACTGGCGATTGCCGCGATAGTCGGCGAAGGCCAGTGTCCGGTCGTCGAGAACGTGGAGGAAGCCGGCCGGACCACCGCGGTGCTGCACATAGGGCCAGCCCGTCTCGGAGACCGTCGCCATGTAGAGGCTGTCGCGGGCGGCGATGAAGGCCGACACGTCGGGTGTCAGCCGGTCGAATGCCCGGTCGCCCTTGAAGTCTTCCCAGTTCCGCGCAGCGCCCATCGCCGCCTGGGCCGCCCGCACGCTCGGCGTCGCGGCGATGTCGAGGAAACCGTAAGCCATGTCCGCCTCCTTCGGCTGTCCTGCCGGCGAAGATGGCCGCTAACGCAGTGCGGGATAATCGGCTAAGTTCGGGAAGCTATTTCTCATCTGGCGGGATGATCGTGGACCGGCTCGAAGCGATGGCGATCCTGCTGCGGGTGGTCGACAAGGGCGGCTTCTCGGCGGCCAGCCGGGATCTCGGCATGCCGCTGGCGACCGTCAGCCGCAAGGTCGCCGAACTCGAGGCGCACATCGGCACCCGGCTGCTGGTCCGCACGACGCGGCGGGTGGCGCCGACCGAGGCGGGAACTGCCTACGTCGCTTCGGCCCGGCGGATCCTGGAGGAGATCGACGAGACCGAGCGCGTCGCTGCGGGCGAATTCCAGGCGCCGCGCGGCGAACTGATCCTGACGGCGCCCGTCCTCTTCGGCCGGTTGCACATCCTGCCCGTCGTCACGGATTTCCTGGCGGCCTATCCGGAAATCGACGTCCGGCTGCTGCTGTCGGACCGCAATCTCCACTTCGTCGACGATCATGTCGACATGGCGGTGCGGATCGGCGCACTGCCCGACAGCAGCATGGTGGCGACGCGCGTCGGCACGATGCGGCGGGTCGTCTGCGCCAGCCCGACGCTGCTCGCCGCGCACGGCACGCCCCAGGCGCCGGGCGACCTGGCCCGGCTGCCCTGCGTCAGTTTCGACTTCCTGTCGCCCGCCGCGACCTGGTCGTTCCGGCCGGGCGGGACGGGCCGGACGGTCGACGTGCCGATCCGGCCGCGCCTCTCCGTCTCGACGGCCGAGGCGGCGGTCTGGGCCGCTGCCCGGGGCGTGGGTGCCACCCGCGTCCTGCACTATCAGTGTGCGGAGACGGTCCGTGCGGGGGCGCTGCGCATCGTCCTGGCGGACTTCGAGCCGGAGCCGGCGCCCATCCACCTGCTGCACGCCGGCCGCGGCGCGCTCCCCTCGAAGATGCGGGTGTTTCTCG
This sequence comes from Constrictibacter sp. MBR-5, assembly GCF_040549485.1. Lineage (NCBI taxonomy): Bacteria > Pseudomonadati > Pseudomonadota > Alphaproteobacteria > Rhodospirillales > Allostellaceae > Constrictibacter > Constrictibacter sp. MBR-5. The sequence continues at coordinate 291,274 of NZ_JBEPTK010000001.1, read as the reverse complement.
ACTTCGCCGCGCCGCGCCTGCGCGATGCGCTGGCCTTGCTTTGACGGAATCGAGCGCTGGCGGCGCGATTAGGGCCCGTCACTAGGGAAAATGTCTGATCGCGGTAAGGGTGCGCCTGCTTCGGCTTTGGTATTGGAACCAACGCCTGGACTATTTCTGTGTTGCGTCACCTTTGCCGGAAATTTGCACTTACGATCTGGCTGTCTGATCCCGCCTGCGTATGCCGCACTCTCAGGCGAATTCGCTCCCGGTCCAGGCATCCCGTTCGCAGAAGCACGCGCGCACCGGAGCGAGTCATCCAATAAGAGAGAGGAGGCAACAGACAATCCCGTCAGAATGAGAAATATAAGGAATCGTCTAGAGTGTATTGCCCCGGTTCTTGTGAGAGATCCTGGAAGAATAAGTATAACTACACCAAGCCATTTATAGATAGATTGTCTATGTGCGACAACATTGTTGTGAATATTGTACCATGACCAAATAAGGGCGGCCGTAAACGCCATCGCCATCAACATCAGAATTAGTCGCGCTGTATCGGCCAGGCAGAGCCAGGACAGAACATCTCCGGTACACATGGGAGGCTCTATGCGGCTGAGGGGTTGGCACCACCGCTGAAGCGGGGATTGAGATCGGACTGGCCGGGGGCCGGCGGCGGCGCGGATGGATGTTCGGGTGCCGTGGCGTCGTCCGGTGCGCTCCACGCGAGGGACTGCGGCCGAGGCCCGCCCGTGGCCCAGTCGAGCAGTTCGACCGTGTGCACCACTGGCGTGCCGGTGCCCGAGGCGATCTGGTTGATGCAGCCGATGTTGCCGGTGGCGACCGCATCCGCGGCCGTGCGTTCGATGTTCGCCACCTTGCGGTCGCGCAGGCGGGTCGCGATCTCGGGCTGCAGCAGGTTGTAGGTGCCGGCGGAGCCGCAGCAGATATGGCCCTCGGGCACGGTGCGCACCTCGAAGCCGGCGGCCTGGAGCAGCGCCACCGGCTCGCGGCGGATCTGCTGGCCGTGCTGCATCGAGCAGGCGGAGTGGTAGGCGAGAACCGGCCGCGCGAACGGCGCTGGCTCGGCGAGGCCCAGGGTCGTCATCACCTCGGTCACGTCGCGCGTCAGGGCGGCGACCTTCGCCGCCCGCTCGGACCATTTCGGGTCCTCGCGGAACATGAAGCCGTAATCCTTCACCTGGGTGCCGCAGCCGGACGCGTTGATGACGATGGCGTCCAGGCCCTCGCCGTCGATCTCGCGCATCCAGGCGGCGATGTTGGCGCGGGCATAGCGGTGCGACGGGCTCTCCTTGCCGAGATGGTGCGAGAGGGCGCCGCAGCAGCCGGCACCCCGTGCCACCACGACCTCGGCGCCGTGGCGCGTCAGCAGGCGGATCGTCGCCTCGTTGATCGACGGCGCCACCACCTGCTGGACGCAGCCGGTAAGCAGGGCCACGCGCATCCGGCGCTCGCCCGCGGCCGGGAAGACCTGCGGCCGGTCGACCGGCGACGGCGCGGGCAGGGCGCGCGGCGCCATGCGCAGCATCGCGGACAGGCGCGGCGGCATGACCGGCGCCAGCGGCCTGGCGAACCAGGCGCCGATCAGCGACAGGCGCGACAGGAACGGCCGCGGCAGCACCGTCGACAGCATGCCGCGCACGAACCGGTCGGGCAGCGAGCGGCTGTAGTTCTGCTCGATATAGGTCCGCCCGTGATCGACCAGATGCTGGTAGTGGACGCCCGAGGGGCAGGTCGTCATGCAGGACAGGCAGGAGAGACAGCGGTCGACGTGGCGCACCGTCTCGTCGGTCGGCTTGCCGCCCTTCTCCAGCATCTCCTTCATCAGGTAGATGCGGCCGCGCGGGCTGTCGAGTTCGTCGCCGAGCAGGACGTAGGTCGGGCAGGTCGCGGTGCAGAAGCCGCAATGCACGCAGGCGCGGAGGATCTTCTCCGATTCGCGCGTGTCCGGGTCGGCGAGCTGGGCGGCCGTGAAGCGTGTCTGCATCGTCAGACGTCCCGGTACATGCGGCCACGGTTCAGGATTCGGGTCGGGTCGAAGGCCTCCTTGACCCGGCGCGACAGGGCGGCGGCGCCGGCCGCGGGCGGCTGGAAGACGTCGAGCGCGTCGCGATACTCGGCCGATGCCCGGATCAGGGTGGCATGGCCGCCGGACGTGGAGACGGCGAGGCGGATCGCGGCTTGGCCGAGATCGCTGCCGGGTTCGGCGACGGGTGCCACCCACAGCAGGCCGCCCGCCCAGTCGAACAGGATGCGGCAGTCGACCTGGGTGCGGATCGCCTCGGCGACCTCCGCCCCGGCGGCGGGCGGCACCGACAGGCGCCAGACCGGCCGGTCCCAAAGCGAGGAGAAGGCCTCGACGTCGCGGATCGACCGCCACAGCGCCCGCGACGGCACGGCGTCCAGTTCCGTGCCGTCGCCGAACGCGGCGAGTTCGGCGCCGAGCGCCTGGACGCGGGCGCGCACCGACGGGCCGAAGCCTTCGAGGCGCAGGGCGGTGACCGCGGTGCCGGCGCCGCTGACCCGCGCCATGCCCAGGTCGCCGGTGGTGTCGGCGGGCAGGTGCGCCGCACCCGAGACCTCGTGCGCGCTCTGCATCGCGACCGTCATGGCGGCCACCGCCGCACGGTCGTCCAGCCGGTGCAGCAGCAGGGTGCGCACGTCCTCGGGCGCCGGCAGGACCTTGATCGTCACCTCGGTCATCACGGTCAGCGTGCCCCAGGAGCCGGCGAGCAGCTTGCAGAGATCGTAGCCTGTGACGTTCTTCACCACCTTGCCGCCGGTCTTCACTGCTTCGCCGCGGCCGGTGACGCAGGCGGCCCCCAGGAAATGGTCGCGCGCCGCACCCATCTTCACCCGGCGCGGGCCGGCCAGGTTGCAGGCGAGCAGGCCGCCGATCGTCCCCGCGCCGGGCTCGCCGCCCAGCAGCGGGCCGTAGTCGATCGGCTCGAACGCCATCATCTGGCGGCGTTCGGCGAGGGCGGCCTCGATCTCGCGCAGCGGCGTGCCGGCGGCCGCCGTCAGGACCAGCTCCTCGGGCTCGTAGTCGACGATGCCGGACAGGCGGTGCAGTGCAATGCGCCGTTCCACGGCCATCGGCCGGCCGAGCGCGCGCTTCGTGCCGGTACCGACGATTTCGGCGGGAACCTCGTCCGCCACGGCGGACCGGACCAGTTCCAGGACCTCCCGGGCGTCGGCTGGGGAGTGGATCGTCGTCATGCGGCGCCAAGCGTACGGAGTTTACGAGGGGGCCTTTCCATCCCGTCATTGCGAGGAGCGCAGCGACGAAGCAACCCAGGGCCACGGCCTGTGCGCCGGCCCTGGGTTGCTTCGCCTTCGGCTCGCAATGACGGAGGAGCGAATGTCGCGGCGGAAACGTGCAGCACGCCGCCCATCAGAATCGCGGCAGTTCGGGAAACGGCACGCGGCCGCCGCTGATGTGCATGCGGCCGAGTTCGGCGCAGCGGTGCAGCGTCGGGAAGACCTTGCCGGGATTGAGCAGCTGCTTCGGGTCGAAGGCGCATTTCAGGCGCTGTTGCTGCTTCAGGTCGTCCTCGGTGAACATCGCCGGCATCAGGTCGCGCTTCTCGACCCCGACGCCGTGCTCGCCGGTCAGCACGCCGCCGACCTCGACGCAGAGGCGCAGGATGTCGGAGCCGAAGGACTCGGCCTTGTCGAGTTCACCCGGCTTGTTGGCGTCGTAGAGGATCAGCGGGTGCAGGTTGCCGTCTCCCGCGTGGAAGACGTTGGCCACGCCCAGGCCGTACTGCTCGGACAGCTGGGTGATGCGGTTCAGCACGTCGGGCAGGCGGCGGCGCGGGATCGTGCCGTCCATGCAGTAATAGTCGGGCGAGATGCGGCCGACGGCCGGGAAGGCGGCCTTGCGCCCGGCCCAGAAGGCCAGCCGCTCCTCCTCGCTGTTCGAGATGCGCAGCGAGACGGCGCCGCGCTGCTCGGCGATGGACCGTACGACCTCGATCAGATGGTCGACCTCGGCCGGCGGGCCGTCGAGTTCGACGATCAGCAGCGCCCCGACGTCGAGCGGGTAGCCCGCATGGACGAAGGCCTCGGCCGCGTGGATCGCCGGGCGGTCCATCATCTCCATGCCGCCGGGGATGATGCCGGCGCCGATGATCGCCGCGACGCAGTCGCCGCCGCTCTCGCTCGACGGGAAGCCGATCAGCAGGGCGCGCGCCGTCGCCGGCTTCGGCAGGATGCGCACCGTGACCTCGGTGACGACGCCGAGCAGCCCCTCCGACCCCGTCATCACGCCGAGCAGGTCGTAGCCCTCGGCCTCCATGTGGCGGCCGCCGAGGCGGATCACCTCGCCGTCCATGGTGACCATCTCGATGCCGAGGATGTTGTTGGTCGTCAGGCCGTATTTCAGGCAGTGCACGCCGCCGGAATTCTCCGCGACGTTGCCGCCGATGGTGCAGGCGATCTGGCTGGACGGGTCCGGCGCGTAATAGAAGCCGTCGTCGGCGACGGCCGTCGAGATGCCGAGATTCGTGACGCCCGGCTGCACCACGGCGCAGCGGTTGGCGTAGTCGATCTCCAGCACGCGGTTGAACTTGCCCAGGCCCAGCAGCACGCCGTCGGCGAGCGGCAGGGCGCCGCCGGACAGCGAGGTGCCGGCGCCGCGCGGCACGACCTTCACGCCTTCCCGGTGGCAGTAGGCCAGCACCTGGGACACCTGCTCGACCGTCTCCGGCAGGACGACGATCATCGGCAGGGTGCGATAGGCGGTCAGGCCGTCGCTCTCGTAGGCGCGGCGCGCGGACTCGTCGTCGATGACGCCTTCGCCGGGCACGATCGCGCGCAGTGCGGCGACCAGTGCGTCGCGGCGCGCCAGGACCGACGCGTCCGGATCGGGCATCTTCATGGTGGCGCCTCGCGACCGGAATTAACCGTCACAGCATAGGCGCTTGATGCACAAATGAAAACCGCGCCTTCCGGCGCGGCTTCGACGTCGAAGTCGTCCCGGAAGTCGCCGGGCCTCAGCCCTGGCGCGCCTTGAACCGCGGGTTCGTCTTGTTGATGACGTACATGCGGCCCTTGCGGCGGATCAGACGGCAGTCCTTGTGACGGGACTTCAGCGTCTTCAGCGAACGAACGATCTTCATTGTCCCGTCTCTGTCCTGTTGGCGGTCTCGCCGCTTCGGCCGCGGAAGATAGGGACGCGGCGGGGGCAAGTCAACGAACTCCCCGTTTCGGAGAGGCCCCCGCCGCGGTCCCGTCATCCTGCCGGTGCGAAGCCGATCGAAGCGCTCAGAAGCGCAGCGGCAGGACCACGTTCACCTCGGGCCGGCCGTAATAGTGCCGCGGCGGCGCGTGGTACACGACCGGCGGCGGGTCGCGGTAAATCACCCGCGGGCGGCCGTGATAATAGTGATGCACCTCGCGGTCGCGTCCGCGGCCGCGCCAGTGCTTCTTGTGCCGGTGGTGATCGTGGCGGTCGTAATGGCGGCCGTGGTGACGGCCGTCGCGCCAGTCGCGATCGTGGCCGCGCCCGCCGGCCTCGGCCGGTGCGGCGAGGGCCGTGAAGGCGAGGGCGGCGACCACCGCGAGACCGACGCGCGACGCGCGGCTGGCGATCCTGCTGGCGATGCTCGTGCTGCTCATGATCTGGCTCCTTGTCGACGTCGTCTTCTTCGGCTTGTCGAACCGATGCCAGATTATGAAGCCGTCGCTGAACCCAGCATGAACGCCGCCGGCAGCCCGGAAAAACGTGCGACTTTCTCCTAAGTCGCTGTCACGAAACGGAAAAGATCACCGTCCCTGGAACGCCGGCTTGCGCTTCTCCATGAACGCGGTGCGGCCTTCGACATAATCCGCGCTGTCGAAACAGGCCTTCACCATGCGCTCGATCATGCCGAGGTCGCGCTCGTCCGGGTTCTTCACGCCCTCGCCGACGGTGGCCTTCACCGCCTTCACGGTCAGCGGTGCGTTGGCGGCGATCGTCTCCGCATAGTCGCGCACCGTCGCCTCCAGTTCGGCGGCCGGCACGACCTTGTTGATCAGGCCCATGCGCAGCGCCTCGGCGGCGGTGAAATGCTTGGCGGTGAAGAAGATCTCCTTGGCGCAGGAGGGGCCGACCAGGTCCATCAGCCGCTTGATGCCGTCATAGGCATAGCCCAGGCCCAGCTTCGCCGCCGGCACGCCGAACTTCGAATCGTCCGAGGCGATGCGGATGTCGGCGTCGAGCGCCGTGGCGAGGCCGCCGCCGATGCAGAAGCCCTGGATCATCGCGATGAACGGCTTCTCCAGCCCGTCCATGGCATTGTGCGCCGCCTCGGTCGCGTCGTTGTAGATCGCCACCTGCTCCGGCGTGGAGCGCTTCTCGGCGAACTCGGAGATGTCGGCGCCGGAGACGAAGGCCTTGCCGCCTTCGCCGCGCATCACGATCACCCGGACCTCGTCGTCCTCGGAAAAGGCCTTCAGGATCTTCGGGATCGCCTGCCACATGGCGAAGGATACGGCGTTGCGCCGGTCCGGGGCGTTGAAGATCATCCAGCCGATGCCGCCTTCCTTGCGGGCGATCATGCGGTCGGTGCCGAGGTCGATCATGTCCTGTCTCCGTGGGGCTCGATTTTCGGCGCGCACGATAGCGGAGAGGGGACGGCACTGCCACGGCCGCCGTCCGGCGCGCTGCTGGCGGCACCGGCGGGCGGCAGCGCCACCTGCGGGCGCGGCGCATAGACGGCCCGCCGCCGGGGCGCGGAGACGCGCGGTGCGGCATAGACCTGCTTTGTCGCCTCCACCATGACGACCGCGCCAAAGCGCGGGAACCAGCGCAGCCCGACATTCTCCCAGGCCTCGGCACCGGTCAGCAGCATGCGCCGGCCGCTCGGCGGCACGTAGAGCGCGGACGTGGCGTTCAGCGGCGTGAAGAGGGTATCGCGCATCAGCCGGCGCAGCTGCGATACGGAGTAGGGACGGCCGCTGCCGAAGGGATTGTTGTCGAAGCGCGCCCACAGGCCGCGGCGGTTCGGCACGACGACGACGACCCGGCCGCTGCCGGTCAGGACGCGCCAGACCTCGCGCATCATCGGGCGCAGATGCTCGGACGTCTCCACGGCGTGGACCAGGATCATGCGGTCGACCGAGAGGTCGGGAAACGGCAGCTCCGTCTCGTCGGTCAGCATCGCGGCGTTCGGCTCCTCCTCCGGCCAGCGCATGACGCCCTGGCCGGCCGGCATCGCGGCGATGCAGCGCACCGCCTCGTCGCGGAACGGCCGCAGCAGGGGCGAGGCGTAGCCGAGCCCGACGACGGTCATGCCGGCGACGTTCGGCCAGAGCGCGCGCAGCCGCCGGCGCAGCATGCGCTGGGCCGTGCGGCCGAGGCTGGTGCGGTAGAACTCGTAGAGCTCGGAGATGTCCGTATGCATCGCCACCTGGAGATAGGCCGCCGGCCCGCGCCGTCGACGGATGGATGGGTCCTCATCGGCCGGTCCGGGTTGGTCCCGCCGGCTGCGGGTGTTACCTTGGCACCCTTCCGGCAGCGCCCCGAGCCTCGTCAGACCAAACCCAGGAGCCCGCGATGGCCAGCTTCGAGATCGAGATCGTCCCGGCCCTCAGCGACAACTACGTCTACATCCTGCACGATCCGGCGACGTCCGCCACCGCGGTCGTCGACCCGGCCGAGGCGCAGCCCGTGCTGGACGCGCTGTCGAAGCGCGGCTGGACGCTGACGCACATCCTCAACACGCACCATCACGCCGACCACACGGCCGGCAACCTGGAACTGAAGGAGCGGTTCGGCGTGCCGATCGTCGGGCCGCGCGCCGACGCCGCGCGCATCCCCGGCATCGACGTGCAGGTCGGCGACGGCGACACCTACACGGTCGGCTCGCAGACGGCCCAGGTGTTCGACACGCCCGGCCACACCACCGGCCACATCTCCTTCTGGTTCCCCGACAGCGACGCGCTGTTCCCCGGCGACACCCTCTTCGCGCTCGGCTGCGGGCGGATGTTCGAAGGCAATCCGAAGGGCTTCTGGAATTCGCTGCTGAAGCTGCGGGGGCTGCCGGATTCGGCGAAGATCTATTGCGGCCACGAGTACACCCAGTCGAACGCCCGCTTCGCCGTCACGGTGGAGCCGGACAACGCCGAACTCGCCGCCCGCGCCAAGCGGATCGACGCCCTGCGCGCCGAGAAGCGCCGCACCATCCCCAGCGAGCTCGGCGAGGAGAAGCGCACCAACCCCTTCCTGCGCGCCGACGTGCCCGAGTTGCAGGCCGCCGTCGGCATGCCCGGCGCCGATCCCGTCGACGTCTTCGCCGAGATCCGCAAGCGCAAGGACAATTTCTAGGGGGTCCTAGCCCGGTCCGATCCGCCTGATCTACTGTTCGCCGAACAGACGAGTTGGGAGGGCGCGATGGCGACGACGTTCGGACTGGGTGACCTGACGATCCACCGGATCATCGAGCAGGAGGAGCCGCTGCTCGAGGCGCGCGACTTCCTGCCGGACCTGACGGCGGAGATGCTCGCCGAGAACGCGTCCTGGATGGCACCGTCGGCATTCGATCCGGCGACAGGCAAGCTGGTGCTCTGCATCCAGTCCTACGTGATCCGCACGCCGCACCACACCATCCTGGTCGACAGCTGTGTGGGCAACCACAAGGACCGGCCGGCGCGCGCCTTCTGGCACATGCAGACCGGCGACCGCTACATGCGCGCCCTGGCGGCGGCCGGCCTGACGGTCGAGGACATCGACTACGTCATGTGCACCCACCTGCACGTCGACCATGTCGGCTGGAACACGAAGCTGGTCGACGGCCGCTGGGTCCCGACCTTCCCGAACGCGCGCTACCTGTTCGGCGACCGCGAATTCGCCTACTGGAAGGACATGAACGAGAAGCAGGAGATCGGCTGCATCGCCGACAGCGTCCTGCCGATCGTCGAGGCGGGGAAGGCCGACCTGGTGACCTGCGACCACGGCATCGGCGATCACGTCACGCTGGAGCCGACGCCCGGCCACACCATCGACCACCGCGCCGTACACATCGCCTCGGCCGGGCGGCGCGGCGTCATCACCGGCGACCTGATCCACAGCCCGATCCAGGCGCGCTATCCCGACCTGTCGACCCGCGTCGACTACGACAAGGCCCAGGCCGCCGCGACCCGCCGCCGCTTCCTCGAAACCCACTGCGACACCGACACGCTGATCTGCACCGGCCACTTCCCGTCGCCCTCGGTCGGTCACGTGAAGCCGTGGGACGACGGGTTCAGGTTCGTGCCGTCTAGCGGCTGACCGGGGCTCCCCGACGCTTCGTCCATCGACACGCGCCCTCGTGAATTCCAGACACGTCGTTCTCTCGGGCTGCTCCGGCGGCGGAAAGTCCAGCCTGCTGGCGGAACTGGCGCGCCGGGGCTTCGCCGTGGTTCCGGAGCCCGGCCGGCGGATCGTTGAGGAGGAACTGCGCGGCGACGGCCGGGCGCTTCCCTGGACGGATCCGGCCGCCTTCGCGCGGCGGGCGATCGCCGTCGCGGCCCGGGACCGCGAGCGCGCGGGAGAGGCCGGCGGTTGGACCTTCTTCGATCGCGGTCTCGTGGACGCGGCGGTGGCGCTCCAGCACGAGACGGGCGAGCCTGCGGCCCGCGTGCTCGATCGATATGACCGCTACCACGCGCAGGTGTTCCTGACGCCGCCCTGGCCGGAGATCTACGTCGTGGACGCGGGGCGGCGGCATGGCCTGGACGAAGCGGTGCCGGAATACGACCGCCTGCTGGCCGCTTATGCCGACCTCGGCTACCGGACCATCGTCCTTCCCAAGGTCGGCGTCGTCGAGCGGGCGGATTTCGTCCTCGATCGTCTCCGCTGATGCCGGACGACGGTCGGGTTCGGCAGCGCGCGAACCCGGCTTCACGAAGCGCCGCGCCGCAGGCACCATGTCTCCGACGAAGGCGCCGTCCGCATCGGACGCGGCGCCGCATCCCACGCCTGGAGGTCGCCTATGGCCGAAGACTACACCCCGCCGAAGGTCTGGACTTGGAACAAGGAGAGCGGCGGGCGCTTCGCCAGCATCAACCGCCCCATCGCCGGGCCGACGCACGACAAGGAACTGCCCGTCGGCAAGCACCCGATGCAGCTCTATTCGCTCGGCACGCCGAACGGCGTGAAGGTCACCATCATGCTGGAGGAACTGCTCGCCGCCGGCCATAGCGGCGCCGAGTACGACGCTTGGCTGATCAGGATCGGCGACGGCGACCAGTTCGGCAGCGGCTTCGTCGCGATCAACCCGAACTCGAAGATCCCGGCGCTGCTGGACCGCAGCGGCCCGACGCCGATCCGCGTCTTCGAATCGGGCGCGATCCTGATGCACCTGGCCGAGAAGTTCGGCGCCTTCCTGCCGAGCGAGACTGCCGCGCGCGCCGAGTGCCTGTCCTGGCTGTTCTGGCAGATGGGCTCCGCGCCCTATCTCGGCGGCGGCTTCGGCCACTTCTACGCCTATGCGCCGATGAAGATCGAATATGCGATCGACCGGTTTGCCATGGAGGTGAAGCGCCAACTCGACGTGCTCGACCGGCGTCTGGCCGAGAGCGAGTACATCGCGGGGTCGGACTACACCATCGCCGACATGGCGATCTTCCCCTGGTACGGCGGGCTGGCGAAGGGCCTGCTCTACGATTCGGCCGAGTTCCTCGCCGTCCACGAATACAAGCACGTCAACCGCTGGGCCGACATGCTGAACCAGCGGCCGGCGGTGCGTCGCGGCCGAATGGTGAACCGCCTGCAAGGCAAGCCCGAGAGCCAGCTCCACGAACGCCACGACGCGAGCGACTTCGACACGAAGACGCAGGACAAGATCGGCACGGGCGGCTGACGCGCACGGGGTGAATGGGGAGCATCCGGCGTAACCGCCCGACGCTTCCCTTTCCCACCTTCCCGGACAAGCGCGCAGCGCGCCGATCCGGGACCCGGCGCACGCGCGCCAATGGCCGAACCTCGCAGCGTCCTCCGCTGCGCCGGCCGCATGGATCCCGGATCACGCCGCCTGCGGCGGCGCGTCCGGGAAGGTTTCGCTTTTCGCGATCGCGCCTGTATCGTGTAGCTTGACGCTATGCGGCTTCGTTCTTAGGTCGGGCATGAAGATCAGGAACGTGATCGACAAACGGCTACGCCGCTTCATCCAGGATGACGACGCCGCCGGCCTGCAACCGGCCATCGTGCCGAAGATTCGCCGGATCATCTCGTTCCTTCAGGATATGGAGCGCGAAGACGAACTGCGGACGGTGCCGAGTTGGAAGGCGCATCAGCTGACCGGGGACCGCAAGGGCACATGGAGCCTCTTCGTCACCAGGAACTGGCGCATCACTTTCCGCATCGATCGGGCGGAGATCGAGATCATCGATCTCGATTTCGAAGATTACCATTAGGAGGCGGACATGAGCGCGGCACAGGGATTTCGGATGAAGAACCCCGCTCATCCCGGCGGCTTCGTGAAAAGCGAGATCATCGAGCCCCTCGGCCTCTCGGTGACGGCGGCGGCGCGGGTTCTCGGGGTCACGCGTGCCGCCCTTTCGGCGATGCTGAACGAGCGGGCTCACCTGTCGCCGGAGATGGCGCTGCGGATCGAGAAGGCGTTCGGCGTCTCGATGGACACGTTGATGCGCATGCAGAACAGCTACGACATCGCAAAGGCGCGCAGCCGGGAAGCCGAGATCGAGGTGGCGCCTTTCGAGGGGAAGCCGATCGACCCGCAACCGGCCGCCACCTGAACCGCACCAAACGGCGCCGGGGAAGGGCGCATCTCCCGAAGAACAGCCCCCCTTTCCCACCTTCCCGGACAAGCGCGCAGCGCGCCGATCCAGACCCAGCACGCGCGCCGATGGCTGAACAGAGCGGGATCCGCCGCTACGTCCACGCATCGCGACACGGTTCACACGCCGGACGTCCCCGAAACCGACCGTGCGGTATCGATCAATGCCGCCCTGAGCCACCTGTGTGCGGGATCGTTCCGATATCGGACATGCCACGCCAGTTCGACCGGGAAGGTCCCGAGGTCGACCGGAGCCGGGAGCACCTTCAGGCGTGGGTCGCGTTCGAGGCCGCGGCAGATCAGGATCGGCAGGGTCGCGCAGTAGTCGGTGACGGCGATCATCTCGGGAACGGCGAGGAAGTGCGTGACCGAGACGGCCACGTCCCGCTTCAGGTTCCGCTTTCCCAGCGCCTGGAACACGCCGGCCCGGATGCGGCCGGGCGGCAGCACGTTGACGTGCTTCAGGCTCTCATACCGTTCGCGGGAAATGGCGCGGTCGACGTCGGGATGGTCGCTACGCACGATGCAGGCGAGGCCGTCGTCCATCAGGTGCTGGACGACGAGGTTGTCCGGCGGGTCGACGATCCGGCCCAGCACCATCGCGGTGGTCCCCGAGATCACCCCGGTCTCGGCGAGATCGTTGCCGAACGGCGTCATGCGCAGCCTGATGCCGGGCGCCTGCGCGCGCAGCCGCGCGACGAGCGCCGGCATCAGGATCAGCTCCGCATAGCTGTTCGGCGCGATCAGGAACTGGCGCTCGGCGTGCGTGGGATCGAAATCCTGCTGGTGGACCACCACCTCGTCGAGCCGCGCCAGTGCCGCTTCGATCGTCGGCGCGATCTCCTCGGCGCGCGGCGTCGGCCGGATGCCGTAACGCTCGCGGATGAACAGCGGGTCGCGCAGCGTGTCCCGCAGGCGGCCCAGCGCATTCGAGAGGGCCGGCTGCGTCATCCCGAGCCGGTTGGCGGCCCGCGTGACGCTCCGCTCCTCCATGAGCGCCACGAAGACCGGCAGCAGGTTGAGGTCGTACTTCATGGTGATATAGTTTTCATGAATATCTGAAATCGGACAAGTAAATTTCTCGAATATCTCCGCCGATGCCATCTTCCCTTCATCGAAAGGCCGATACGGCCGATCGAACGCGGCGCGATCCGGCCGACGGCCGCAAGGCGCCGCCGGACCCAGCGCCGAACGACGAAAGGAACGACGATGAAAGTCCTCATGGTACTGACGTCCCACGACAGGCTCGGGGACACCGGCAGGAAGACCGGCTTCTGGCTGGAGGAGCTCGCAGCCCCCTATTACGTCCTGAAGGATGCCGGGGCCGAGATCACGCTCGCCTCGCCCGAGGGCGGCCGGCCGCCGCTCGATCCGAAGAGCGACGAGCCGGATTTCCAGACCGACCTCACGCGGCGCTTCAAGGCCGACGAAGCCGCCAACGCGCAGCTCGCGCAGACCCTGCGCCTGGACGGCGTGGACCAGAAGGATTTCGACGCGGTCTTCTACCCCGGCGGCCACGGGCCGATGTGGGACCTGGCCGAGGATCCGAACTCGATCGCCCTGATCGAATCCGTCGTCGCGGCCGGCAAGCCGCTCGCCCTGGTCTGTCACGCGCCGGGCGTCCTGCATCGGGTGACCAATCCCGACGGCACGCCCTTCGTCCGGGGGCGCTCCGTGACCGGCTTCACCAACAGCGAGGAAGCGGCCGTCGGTCTCGCGGAGGTCGTGCCGTTCCTCCTGGAGGACAAACTCGTCGGCCTCGGCGCCGTCTTCTCCAAGGTGAAGGACTGGGGCGTGCACACGGTGGTCGACGGCCAACTCATCACCGGCCAGAACCCGGCATCCTCGGCCGAGGCGGCGCAGGCGCTCCTGGCCGCCCTGCGCCGGCCCACGGGCGGCTGAACGGTGGGCGGGCATCGGCCGGGCGGGTGCGGGGGTCGCCGAACCTCCGCACCCGAGACCCGACCGTGCCGCCTTCCGGTGCCGGCATTGCGGGGCGCGCCCTTCCAGTGCCGTCCTCTGCGAGGAGCGCCCTTTCAGTGCCGTCATTGCGAAGAGCGCCCCCGGTTCCGTCATTGCGAGGAGCGCAGCGACGAAGCAACCCAGGGCGAGCGCCGAAGCATCGGTGCGCGGGCCCTGGGTTGCTTCGCCTTCGGCTCGCAATGACGGAACCGAAGGGCGGGGACGTGCGCCCGCCGAGCGGAGATAAGTAATGATTCCTTGATTCGGACTGCGGTGCGAAATAGGATGAAAGTCCCCTTTGCCCGAGGAGACGCCCATGCCGCCGCTCGATGACAGCACCACGCCCGATAGCCCTGCGATGTTCCGCCCCACCGGCGACGGCAGCCGCGTCGCCTCGCCCCACGCCTGGAACGAAGCCGCCGTCATGATCGCCGGAGGGGCGCCGCTCAGATCCGTCGCGGAGCGGCTCGGCTGCTCGCGCACCACGCTCTGGCGGGTTCTGCAACGGTCCGATCGACTGAGGACCAGAATCCTGGAGGAGCAGCGGTTCCTCGCGGTGGAGGCGGCGGGGCGGTTCAGGGGGCTGCACGCGGCGGCGGTGGACGCGATCGAGGCGGCCGTCAGGCGCGGCGACCTGCGTGCCGCCTTCTGGGTGGCGGACCGGCTGGGCCTGGCGAAGACCGACGTCGGCGATGCGAGGGCCGGCCTCGCGATCGCCGAGGACGCGGCGGCCTGGGGCGAGGGGCCGCCGGTCGATGCGGCGCTGTTCGCCCTCGACGCGCCGCTGACGCTGGAGCCCGAGGTCGAAGCCGAACTGGCCGGACCGCCGGCTGCGGTGGCCGGACCGCCGGCCGCGGTGAATGAGGGAGACGGGAAAGCGGAGACCATCGCGAAGGCGCCGCCCGCCGCACCCCGTGAAACATCCGCCCGCCGACGTTCCAGAACGTTTCACAAGGCGCCACCCGCACCGGTGGGCCTCGCCACGCGGAACCTGCCGCCGGTCACCGATCTCCTGAAGCACCTGCCGCGCACCGCCGCGGCGTGGCCGGCCATGCCGCTCGCCGCGACGGCCGGACTGGCCCCGCCGGACCTGCGGCGCGCCGGCTGAACCCGACGCCTACGCCGCGATCCGTACCCTATGCCGCGAGCCGCACCGGCAGTGCCCGGTAGCCGCGCAGGAAGTTGGAGTAGAGCCGCTCCGGCGGCCCGACGATCTCGATGTCCAGGTCGCGGGCCAGGATCTCCTCCCACAGGATGCGCAGCTGCAGTTCGGCGATCCGGTCGCCGACGCAGCGATGCACCCCGGCGCCGAACGAGACGTGCAGGCGCGGCTTGGCGCGGTCGATGACGAAGGCCTCGGGGTTCTCGATGGCGCGTTCGTCGCGATTGCCCGAGACGTACCACATGACGACCTTGTCGCCGGCGCGGATGGTCTTGCCGCCGAGTTCGGCGTCCGACTTCGCCGTGCGGCGCATGTGGATCACCGGCGTCTGCCAGCGGATCGTCTCCTGGACGAGGCTGCCGACGAGATCCGGGTTCGCCTTCAGCTTGGCGTACTCGGCCGGGTTCTCCTTCAGCGCGATCAGCCCGCCGGTCATCGAGTTGCGGGTCGTGTCGTTGCCGCCGACGATCAGCAGGCCGAGGGTGCCCATGAATTCGCGGAAGGGCATCTCGCGCGTCGCCTCGCCGTGGGCCAGCATCGACAGCAGGTCGAACTTCGGCTCGGCCGCGGCGCGCTCCTTGAACAGGCGGCCCATATACTCGGCCATCTTCGTCAGCTCGGCGAAGCGCTCCGCCTCGGAATGGACGGGGGCGGCCGGCGAGCGGACGTTGGCGGTGGCGACGTCGGACCAGAAGGTCAGCTTGCGCCGGTCCTCCCACGGGAAGTCGAACAGGGTGGCGAGCATCATGGTTGTCAGTTCGATGGAGACGCGGTCGACCCAGTCGAAGGTCTCGCCCCGCGGCAGGTCGTCCAGGACGCGGCGCGTCCGCTCGCGGATGGTCTTCTCCATCTCGACGAGATAGCGGGGCGCCACCATGGGGGCGACGACCTTGCGCTGCTTGGTGTGGCCGGGCGGGTCCATGCGGATGAAGCTCGGCCGGTCCATCTCCTTCGGCTGGTCCTCGACCTGGATGCCGCCGAGTTCCGCCGCCGAGGAGAAGACCGCGTGGTTCACCTCGACCTGCATGATGTCCTTGTAGCGGGTGACCGACCAGTAGGGGCCGTAGGCGCTCTCGGCGCACCAGTGCACCGGGTCCTCGTCGCGCAGCCGGGCGAAGAGGGGGTCCCAGCTGTCGTCCTGGTAGATCTGCGGGTCGCTGACGTCGATGCGGTCGAGCGGCACGGCGGAGGCTGCAGCCGCAGGATGCGCATCGCGGGTGGGGGTGGTGACGGATAGGGTCACTTGGGCATCTCCCCGAAGACGTTCTGACGACGCTTTGCGCCATCAGAGAACGGGAAGCGGCCGCATTGCAATCGCCGATCGCGCCGTGTCGGCGAAGGTGCGGTGTCTATTCGGCGACGTAGGGCCGCGCGAGCAGGGCCTCGATCGTGGCGCCCAGGTCGGCGCCGCCGTGCAGCACGGCCTCGACGGCGAAGCAGATCGGCATGTCGACGCCGCGACTGCGGGCCAGCGTCGCGACCGAGCGGGCGGTCCAGACGCCCTCGGCGACCGAGGTCCGCTCGCCCAGGATCTCGTCCAGGCCGCGCCCCGCGCCGAGGGCGGCGCCGAGCGAGAAGTTGCGCGACTGCATCGCCGAGCAGGTGAGGGTGAGGTCGCCGAGCCCGGCCAGGCCCATCAGGGTGCGCGGCTCGGCACCCAGGGCGGCGGCGAGGCGGCCGATCTCGGCGAGGCCGCGGGTGATCAGCGCGGCGCGTGCATTGTCGCCGAGCTTGCGGCCCTCGACGACGCCGGCGGCGATGGCGACGACGTTCTTGACGGCACCACCGATCTGGACGCCGACCGGATCGGTGCTGGAATAGAGGCGGAAGCGCCGGGTGGCGAGGCCGGCGGCGACGTCCGCGGCGAGGGTCGCGTCGTGCGCCGCGACGGTGGCCGCACTCGGCCGCTCCTCGGCGACCTCGCGGGCGAAGGTCGGGCCGGAGAGGACGAGCCAGGGGACGCCGGGCAGGGTGGCGGCGACGATGTCCCCGAGCAGTTCGCCGCTGCCCTGCTCGATGCCCTTGGCGCAGATCACGGCGGGCGTGCCCGGCCGCCAGTGCGGCGCGAAGGCGGCGCAGGTGGCGCGCAGATGCTGCGCCGGGGTGACGAGGAGCAGCAGGTCGCAGGCCGCGGTCTCGGCGATGTCGGTCGTCGCCGCGACCGCCGCGGGGAATTTGATGCCGGGAAGGTAGGGGCTCTCGCCGGTGCGGGCGATCGCCTCGGCGGTCTCCCGCCGGTGCGCCCAGAGGCCGACCTCGTGGCCGGCGCGGCAGGCGGCGTGGGCGAGGGCGGTGCCCCAGGCGCCGGCCCCGGCGATGCCGACGCGCATCAGGCGCCTCCCAGCGAATCGAGGGGCCAGCGCGGCACCGGCGCGAAATCGAGGCCGTCGTGAAGCCCGAGGCGCAGCCGCTCCACGCCCGCCCAGGCGATCATCACGGCGTTGTCGGTGCAGAGCCGCAGCGGCGGGGCGATCAGCGGCGTGCCGCTCTGCGCGGCGACCGCGGCGAGGCGCTCGCGCAGGAAGGCATTGGCGGCGACCCCGCCGGCGACGACCAGCGGGCCGCCCTGCGGGTGGGCTTCGCGGAACATGGCGAGGGCGTTGCGGCAGCGGTCGGTCAACGAATCGGCCACCGCCGCCTGGAACGAGGCGCAGAGGTCGGCGACGTCCTGGGGCGCTGGGCGGCCGCCGGGCAGCGCTTCGATCCGGCGGCGCACGGCGGTCTTCAGGCCGGAGAAGGAGAAGTCGCAGCCGGGACGGCCGCGCATCGGCCGCGGCAGATCGAAGCGGCGCGGGTCGCCGGCGCGGGCGGCGGCCTCGACCTGCGGCCCGCCGGGATAGCCCAGGCCGACCATCTTGGCCGTCTTGTCGAAGGCCTCGCCGACCGCGTCGTCGATGGTGGCGCCGAGGCGGCGGTAGCGGCCGACGTCCTCGACCGAGACGAACTGGCAGTGGCCGCCGGAGACGAGCAGCAGGAGGTAGGGGAAGTCGACGCCGTCGGTGAGCCGCGCCGTGAGCGCATGGCCCTCCAGGTGGTTGGCCGCGACGAAGGGCTTGTCGTGGACCATGGCGATCGCCTTGCCCATGGTCGACCCGACGAGCAGGCCGCCGATCAGCCCGGGGCCGGCGGTCGCGGCGACGCCGTCGAGGTCGGCGAAGCCGACGCCGGCCTCATCGAGCACGCGCGTGACCAGTCCGTCGAGATTGTCGAGATGCGCCCGGGCGGCGATCTCCGGCACGAC
This sequence comes from Constrictibacter sp. MBR-5, assembly GCF_040549485.1. Taxonomy (NCBI): domain Bacteria; kingdom Pseudomonadati; phylum Pseudomonadota; class Alphaproteobacteria; order Rhodospirillales; family Allostellaceae; genus Constrictibacter; species Constrictibacter sp. MBR-5. The sequence continues at coordinate 273,150 of NZ_JBEPTK010000001.1, read as the reverse complement.
GCCGCCATAGGGCGCGTGCGCCTCGATCTGCGACAGGACGGCCTCCGCCAGGATCGTCCGGTCGTCCCGGACGATGGCGGTCGCCGTCTCGTCGCAGCTCGTTTCGATCCCCAGGACGATCACGCCATACCCTTTCGCCCGCTCGGCGGCGGGAACTCCGGCTTTGCCAATCCACCTTTGCCAATCCGCGGCCGACGGGCTACACAAACCGCATGCGGCGGGAACGGTCGATCAGAATTGGAACGCGCGGAAGCCCGCTCGCCCTTGCCCAATCCGAGCAGGTGCGGGACCGGCTGATCCGCGCGCATCCGGAACTCGCGGCCGCGGACGCCGTTCAACTGGTTCCGATCTCGACCGCGGGCGACCGCGTTCAGGACCGCCGCCTCTCGGAAATCGGCAACAAGGGCCTGTTCGTCAAGGAAATCGAGGCGGCCCTGGCGGACGGTCGGATCGATCTTGCGGTGCATTCCCTGAAAGACATGGAGACCGTCGTCGACCCGCGCTTCACCCTGGCCGCGATCCTGCCGCGCGAAGACCCGCGCGACGCGTTGATCGCGACGGCGGCGAGCATCGCGGACCTGCCGCAGGGCGCGACGGTCGGCACGGTGTCGCTGCGGCGCCAGTCGCAGCTTCTGGCCGTGCGGCCCGACCTGAACGTGGTGCCGCTGCGCGGCAATGTCGGCACGCGCATGCGCAAGGTGGAACAGGGCGAGGTCGCGGCGACGATCCTGGCGCTCGCCGGCCTGAAGCGGCTCGGCATCGAGAGCCAGGCGCGGGCGGTGCTGTCGCCGGAAGACATGCTGCCGGCCGCGGCGCAGGGCGCCATCGCCGTCGAATGCCGCTCGGACGACGCGGAACTGATCGGCTGGCTCGATGCGCTCGACGATGCGCCGACGCGCACGGCGGTGACGGCGGAGCGGGCGCTGCTCGGCACGCTGGACGGCTCGTGCCGGACACCGGTCGCGGCTCTCGCCGAGCAGAGCGGCGACGACCTCGTCCTGCGCGCGCTGCTCGCGCGGCCGGACGGCAGCAGGGTCTGGCGCTGCGAGAGACGCGGTACGGTGGCCGACGCGGCCGCGATGGGCGAAGATGCCGGGCGCGCACTGCGCGCTGCCGGAGACCGGGAGCTATTCCTTTGATGAGGGCCGAGTGCGAACGGAAGGGGGCAGGATGCGGGCGCTGATCACCCGCCCGCGTGAGAATGCGGGAGCGATCGCGCGGGCCTTGAGCGAGCGCGACATCGAGCCGATCCAGGAGCCGCTGCTCGAGATCCGGGCGACGGACCACGGACCGATCGACCTGGACGGCGTCCAGGCGGTCCTGCTCACCAGCGCCTTCGGCGCGCGCGAGTTCGCGACGTCGACCGAGCGGCGCGACCTGCCGATCTTCGCGGTGGGCGACGCGACGGCGGACGCGGCGCGGAACGCCGGTTTCGACAAGGTCGAGAGCGCGCGCGGCGATGCCGAGGCGCTCGCCATGCTGGTCATGGAGAAGCTGAAGCCTGCCGACGGCGCACTGCTCCATGCGGGCGGCCGGACCATCGCGGGCGACCTCGCCGGGCAGCTCGGCGAGGCGGGCTACGAGGTGCGCCGGGTCGAGCTCTACTCGGCACTGCCGGCGCCGGCCCTGTCGATCGAGACGATCGAGGCGCTCAAGTCGGGCGGCCTCGATCTCGTGCTGTTCTTCTCGCCGCGCACCGCGGGCACCTTCGTGCGGCTGGTGCAGGAAGCCGGCGTCGCGGACAGATGCGCCCAGGTGACGGCGCTGTGCCTGAGTGCGCAGGTGGCGGAAGCGGCGCGCGGCGTCGGCTGGCGCAGGGTCGAGATCGCCGACCGGCCGGAGCAGCCGGCGATGATCGCGCTGGTCGATCGCTGGTTGGAGACAGGGACGATGCCGCCACAGGACGAGCAGTCGCAGCCGGCGGCTGAAGCCGCCGCCTCCGCGGCCGAACCGGTGCGCAAGCCGGAGATCCGCTGGGAGCAGAAGGACCAGGCGCAACGCGCGTCGCCGCCGCCTCAGCCGCAGCGCCGCCGCGGCGTCGGCTCCGGCGTCGTGGCCGCTCTGCTCGTCCTCCTGGCGCTCGCCACGGGCGTCCTGGGCTACATGCTGTGGGACCGGCAGGAGCAGTTGCGCGTCGCGATGGAGCAGGGCCAGCGCAGCCGCATACCGACCGCCGAGATCACCGATCTGCAGGGGCGGATCGGTTCTGCGGAAGCTCGGATGACGGAGAATCTGTCGCGGATCGAGCAGCGACTGGGCGACAGGCTCGACGCGCTGGAATCGCGCATCACTGAAGTCGCGGCGCGCGACCAGGGCCAGCCGGACCTCGAGGCACGGATCGACGACCTTCAGGCCAAGCTGACCGCGGTGCAGGACGCGCGCGGCGCGTTGCAGGACCAGCTCAGCGCGGTCGAGCAATCGACCGGCAAGCTCGGCGATCGGCTGACCACGGGGCTCGCGGACATCGAGAAGCAGGTGACCGCCGCGACCGAGGCGGCCCAAGAGGCCACGCGCGAGGCGGCACGCGACCGGACGGCGGCGATGCTGATGGCGCTGAACGGCGTCAGGGACGCCCTGGCCGAGGGCGCGCCGTTCGATACCCAGGTGTCCGACCTGCGCAAACTCGGCCAGAACGAGCCGGCCGTCGCCGAGGCGCTGAGCGGTTGGGCAGACCGCGCCGCGGCGGGCATTCCGACGCGGCCGCAGCTGACGAAGCGCTTCAAGGAGATCGCCTCCGAGGTGGGTGGCCGGATCAGGCCACAGACCGGCGAGGGGTGGCTCGATTCGATGATCGAGCGGGCGACTTCGGTTGTGCGCGTGCGCCGCGTCGGCGAGGACGCCGCGGGCGATACGCCGGATGCCGTCCTGGCGCGCGCCGAGGCGGCGATGGACAACGGCAATCTCGCGAAGGCGGTGGACGAAGTGGGTGCGCTGCAGGGTGAGCCCGCTGCGGCCTTTGCCGACTGGCTGGCCGACGCCAAGGCGCGTCTCGCCGTGGCCGACGGTCTCGAACGGCTCGAGAAAGCCGCACTGGCCGTGAGGGGGGCCGGCTGATGCTGAGGGCGGTCCTTTTCTTCATCAAGGTCGCGATCATTGTCGCGATCGCGGTCTGGCTCGCAGACCGGCCGGGTGCGGTGGTCATCGAGTGGCAGGGGTGGGTCATCGAGACGACGGTGGGCATCCTGCTCGCCGCCGTCGTGACGGTGGCCCTGATCCTGACGCTGTTCTGGGGGGCGATCAGCGCCATCCGGCATGCGCCCGGACGCTACATGCGTCACCGGCGCCTGCGCCGGCGCGAGCGCGGCTATCGCGCGCTGACGCTGGGCATGGTGGCGGTCGCCGCCGGCGACGCCGACGAGGCGCGGCGGCAGGCGCGTCGGGCCGACGGCCTGCTGCACGATCCGCCGCTGACCATGCTGCTGGCGGCGCAGTCGGCGCAGCTGGACGGCGATTCGGCCGCGGCGCGGCGCTACTTCACCCAGATGCTCGACCGGCCCGAGACGGCGTTCATGGGCATGCGGGGCCTGCTCGTCCAGGCGCAGCGGGAGGGCGACCTGCCGCGCGCGATCGAACTGGCCGAGCGCGCCAACCGGCAGCGGCCGGGCACCCGCTGGGTGCTGGAGACGCTCTTCGACCTGCAGACGCGGGCCGGCCTCTGGTCCGAGGCGGAGCGCACGATGGAGTCCATCGAGAAGCACAAGCTGCTGCCGAAGCCGGAGACACGGCACAAGCGGGCGGTGCTGCAGGTCGAGCGCACGCGGCAGATCGCCCGCGAGGGCGACGGCGACCGCGCGCTGATGATCGCGCAGTCGGCGCACAAGCTCGATCCGGAGCTCGTTCCGGCGTCGGTGGAACTGGCACGCCGTCAGCTCGCCGCCGGCAGCCCGCGCAAGGCGGAGCGGACGATCTTCGACGCGTGGAAGCGGGGACCGCACCCGGCTCTGCTCGCCGTCTTCCGCGATATCATCGCCGACCTGCCGCCGCTGGAGCGCTATGCGCGCACCCAAAAGCTGGCGGGCGCCAATGCTGATCACCGCGAGACGCGGATCATGCTGGCCGAGGCGGCGATCGAGGCCGAGCAGTGGACCCAGGCGCGCCGCCACCTGCGCGACGCAAGCCAGCCCGAGCCCTCGGCACGGGTCTGCCGCCTGATGGCCGACGTCGAGATGCGCGAGAACAACGATCCCGAGGCGGCGCGCGCCTGGCTGGAGCGCGCGGTCGAGGCGGAGCCGGACCCGGCCTGGGTGTCGCGCGAGAGCGGCGTGGCGCTGGACGAGTGGTCCGCGGTCCCCGGCGAGGATGGGTTCGACACGCTTGAATGGCGTGTGCCCGACCGGCTGCGGCGGATCTCCCAGACGCAGCCCCTGGTGTTGCACGACACGGTCGCCGCGACCGAGCCCGCCGGTGCCATCGACGCCAAGCCGGTGGACAACCGGCCGGCATGACGACCTCGGGGGTAGTTGACCCCGCTGGCCGCCGCATCCGATTCTGCTTCATTCCCTCCCAGACGAGCACGTCATGACCGACAGCACCAACTTCATCGAGGCCCTCGGTATCCGCTTCACCGAGGTCGGCAAGGAGCGCATCCTCGCCGAGATGGACACCGGGCCGCAGCACACGAACGGTGCGAACGTCGTCCACGGGGGCGTCTACATGGCCTTCGCCGACACGCTGGGCGCGCGCGGCACCATCATGAACCTGCCCGACGGGACGCGGACCAGCACCTTGGAGTCGAAGACCAACTTCCTGCGCGGCACGCCGCCGGGCAAACTGTACGGCGAGGCGACGCCGGTACATGTCGGGCGCACCACCCAAGTCTGGCAGACCGTGGTGAAGGACGAGAAGGGCCGCAAGCTGGCGGTGGTGACGCAGACGCAGATCGTGATGCCGGCATCCGACGATGCGGCGAAGCGGCAGCAGGCGATGAAGGCCGGCGGCTGAGCCGGCCCCCGTCGGCCGGCTGAAGCTGGCCGGCGCGGTTCTGGCAAGGCGGCGTCCGGGTACAGGGGGGATACGAGCGGCGATGCCGGGCGACTACGAGCCGCTTTTCCGCCCGGCCGATTCCACGGGCGAGGCGACCCTGCGGGACGTGTGGACAGCGTTGTGGGACGGGCGACGCACGATCCTCGGCACGACCGCGATCTGCCTCTTGCTCGGCTTCCTGTGGCTGCTGTTCGCGACGCCGCAATACACCGCGCGGCTGCAGGTCGCGAGTGCCAGCCCGTCGAACGATTCCCAAGGCCTGAGCCAGCTTGCCGCCCTGCTGCCCGGGCGGCAGGCCGAACAGGCGGCCGATCCTTTCGCCGAGTACCGGGTGCTGCTGCACTCCGAGCGGCTGGCCCGCCACCTCAACGCGAGTCAGAAGCTCGGTCAGCGCGTGTTCCCGTACGACGCCGACGGCGGCGGCTATTACGAGCCGGGCGGGCCGGTGACCTGGGCGCGGGCTGCACTGCGCTGGATCGTCGGGCTGCCGGGCTGGTCGCCGCCCGACGACGCGGCGCTGGCCGAATATCTGCAGGCGCGGATCCGCGTGACCGACTCGGGCGAGGCGCGCGGAATTCACACCGTTGAGTTCGTGCACCCCGATCGCGCCTTCGCGCGTGATCTGCTGTCCTGGGTGAACCAGGGTGCGGACGCGGTGCTGCGCGAGGCGCACCGGGAACGGGCCGAGCGGTACATCGCCTTCCTGACGCGCGAACTGCAGCAGGAACAGAATGTCGAGACACGCGCGGCGATGCGGGCGCTGCTGCTGGACCAGACGCGGCAGCGCATGATGACGAACGTCGACGTCGGCTACGGCGCGCGCATCGTCGACGGTCCGACCGTGTCGCCGCGCCCGACCTCGCCCAGCCTCGGGCGGACGCTGCTTATAGCGCTGGCGACGGGGCTCGGCCTCGGCATCGTGATCGTCTTCGTGCGGGCAGGAGTTCGGCGGCCGTGACGATCGGGGCGATACGGGCGGCACCCGCCGCCCGACCGGACTTCACCTTCGGGCTGGTCGCCGTCCTGGCTGCGGCGTTCCACCTGTTCTGCCTGTTTCCGTATCTGGCGCCGCTCCCGCTGCCGACCGATACGCAGCCATACGCGCTGCTGGTGGCGGGGATCGCGCTGCTGTTGCTCGGCCTGCGCGCGCCCGTGCCGGTGGCGCTCCTGGCCCTGCTGCTCCCGGTCGCTGTGGCGTTCCTTCTGCTGCCAGCCGACATCGGTAACTTCACGGCGTGGCGCAGCGCGCTCGCCTACGTGTCGCTGTTCGCCATCGCGTCGGCGACCCTGCTCCTGGCCCGCGGCGGGCATCCCCTGTCGGACCGGTTGCTGGCCGCTTCCGTCTATGTCTGGTTCACGGTCGGCGTGCTGCAGATGTTCGCGGGGCGGACGCTGCTGACGGGGCTGGTGTCGGAGGCGCGCACGACCGCCGACCGCGGTGTGACGGCCCTCGCGACGGAGCCCAGCCACTATGCGACCGTGGCGGCCTTCCTGCTGCTGCTGCTGTTCCTGCGCGGGCGGGAGCGGTCGCTGGCCGGGCTGCTCTGCGTGGTGCAGATCGTGCTGCTGGCGCAGTCGGCGCAGGTGGCCCTCCTGCTCGCCTTCGCCGTGGTGGTCTACGGCCTCGCGATGGCGCGTCCGTTGGTCTTTCTCGTCGGATTGTTGGCGCCGCTGGCGGTCCTGGCGGCATGGGGCCTGGAGGTGACGCTGCGTACGGATGGGCTGCGCATCCTGGAACTGCTGGGCCTGCTGATCGACAATCCGGCGCTGCTGGTCGTCGCCGATCCCAGCGGAAATCAGCGGTTGGCGGCGATCTTCTTCGCCTTCAAGGGCTTCCTCGACCACGGCCTCCTGCCCGGCAGCCTCGCCGATTTCGGCGCCTATATGGGCGCGCAACTGGATGGCGGGGCGTGGCCACTGTTCTTCGCCGACCCGACCGAGCGCATCCTCTCGGGCTACGGCGCGGCGCTCTACGAACTGGGGATGTTCGGTCTAGCAGTGCCGCTGGTGGCTGGGTTCGGTCTGTTCCGCTACTTCCGCGGCAGCGTCCGCCATGCGGTGGTGGCGAGCGCGCTGCTGCACCCACTGATGCTGACGGCGGTGCCGCTGGCGCTGCCGCTGGTCGGGCTGACGATCGGCATGTGCTACGGCCCGCGGCGCTATCGCGGCCGGGACGAGGCCGATCTGGCCGAGGATCAGAACGCGTCGACCGTCGTGCCGTAGCGTTCCGTGCCGTCCGGGCCGAGGATGCGAGCCGGTGGCCAGGCGCGGACGTCGCGCCAGAAGGTCGACAGGTGCCACGGAAAGGGCCGCGGCCATTTATTGAAATAGAGGTCGGCATAGAGCAGCGCGCGATCGACCTGCTCCGCGGCGAGGCGCGGCCGGGCCGTTGCGACGAGAAGCGCGTCGAGGGCGGCGAAATAGCCGGGGCGATCGTCCGGGTCGGTGGTGAAGCCCTTGCCGTTGTAGTGCTGGTCGGGATTGCCGCAGACGACCGGGATGCCGCGCATCGCCATCTCCAGCCCTGTCGTGGAGGCGTAGACGGCACCGATGTCGGCGACCTGCATGATCGCGAAGGTGTTCACCGGCGAGAGTGGACCGACGAAGCGCACATTCTCCGGCAGTACCGGCAGGGCCTCGCGCAGCAGGGCCTCGGCGGTCTCGGGCGTGTCGAAGCGCGGCTCGGCCGGATGGGCGCGCACGACGACGGTGCAGTCGTCGCGACCGCCGAGGAAGCGCACCGTCTCCGCCAGCCAATCCCACATGCCGGCGAAGAACTTCCGACGCGCGGCGTAGAAGATCGCGTCGTAGGGAACGTTGCAGCAGACCAGCACGGTGCGCCGGTCCGACGGCAGGTCCAGCGCCTCGCGCACCGCCTGGGGTGCGACCATGGCGGCGCGCTGGAAGCTGGGCGCGGCGGGATCGTTCGGCCGCGACTGCCGCGCCTCGACCAACTGGGCCACGATCCGCGCCCGGTCCGCGTCGGGCAGGATGTGCGGTGCCGCGGCATCCCAGAGCGGAGTGGTCGGCAGCGAGGTCACGGCGCCGGCCGCCGACACCATGATGCGGCCGTGAGCGTCCGGGAACTCGTAGGTCGTCGTGGCTAGGCCGCGCGCCGCTGCGTAGCGATGGATGGCGCCGAACTCCAGAATGCCGCCGGAGGGCATCAGCAAACGGTCGTAGTCGCCGCCGTCGAGGAGAGGGGCGAGGCGGCGGAGCACGTCGAGGTCGGCGGCGCGGCGGCGCTCCAGTTCGAAAAGGTCCGGTGTGCCGGGGCGGAGGTCGAGGCGCTCCTTGCGCAGGGCATAGCTCGCGTCGGCGTGGGCCTGGGCCATCGCCGCGGCATGCATCGTGTCGTTCGCCGCGCCGGGGGTGAGCGCCTCCAGTGCGATCAGCCGCAGCCGCGGATGGCTGAAGGCCTGCTGGGTGCGTCGGCCGGATGCCAGCCAATGGCCGTAGAGCAGCGGCGGCGGCACATCCGGCAGATGCGTCGCCGCCTGACTCCAGACGAAGTCGATGGTGTCGCCGTGCCCGACCAGCAGGGCCGCCAGGGCGAGCGACATGTCGACCCAGTGCGGCTGCATCGCGAAGATCAGCAGGCGCCGGCGCGGGGGGGCGTCCGGCACGAACGGGGCGGTGCCGGCGAGCCAGGCGTCGAGATGGCGCCAGCCGAGGTCGTTGCGCGGCGTGCGGCCGGCGGCGTCGCAGACGCCGAGATAGGCATTCACTAGCGGCCCCGTCTCGGCGGCGAGACGTACGGCGTGTCGCCAGCGCGGTTCGTGCGGATGCCGCGCCGCGCTCATCTCAGGCGGGAAGCCGCGCGACGGCTTGCAGGTTCGAGGAGAGGCGCGCGCGGCGCAGGAAATCCTGGAGCAGGGTATCGGTCCCGGCGTCGTTCCGGTCCAGCAGGTGCGCCAGGAAGGGGCCAAGCTGAGCCGGCGCGACCGTTCCCTCGGCCAGCGCGCGACGCACAAGGTCGACGTCGAGCCGGCCGGGCGTCGTCACCTCGATGTCCTCGAAGCCGGCACGGCGCAGCAGCAGCGCCATCGAGTCCGGGTTGAAATAGTTCAGATGCTCGTGGTCGACGGCGCTGGAGGCGCTGCCGAGCAGGATGGTGTCGAAGCCCTGGATGTTCGGGCAGGTCAGCAGGATACGGCCGCCCGGCCGGACCAGCTGGCGGCAGGCGGTCAGGAAGGCGGCGGGGTCGAAAAGATGCTCGATCACCTCGAAGGCGGCGAGGATGTCGAACGGCTCGACCGCGTCGATCTCCTCGACGGCCGATTCGATCACCTCTATGCCTTTGTCGCGGCAGATGCCGGCGAGGTCGGGGGTCGGCTCGACGCCGACGATTCGGCCGAAGACGCCGGTCGCCCGCACCTCCTCGCAGAACAGGCCGTAGCCTGCACCCACCTCGACCAGCGCGGGGCGATCCATGCCGCTCGCGCGGGCGAGATCGGCCACCATGGCGGCGCGCGGCCGGAACAGGCGCTCGCGGCGCTGTTCGGCGCTCGCCGGGAAGATGTGCCGGGCGAAGTAGGCGTAGTTCTCGGAGCCGCGATAGAAGTCGCGCAGCACGGCGGGGCTGGGCCGGGGCGAGACATACTGGGTGGCACAGGCGGCGCAGCGCCGGTGCGTCATGCCGTACTTCTCGTAGAGCGGGGCGCCGGCGTCGTCGCCGCAGGCGGGGCAGGGGGTCTCGACGAACTCTGCCCTGCGGGCCTGGAGCATGGCGATGTCGCGCTGCATGGCGGCCTGCTGGCCTTCCATCAGCGCGTCCGGACGGATGTCGGCGACCTTCATGGGGCGAGACTATGCCTGCAGGCCGACGACGTCCGCCAGCGCCTCGACCACGCGGTCGACATCGCCGTCCGCCATGGTCGGGAACAGCGGCAGAGAGAGGCAGCGGGCGTAGTAGGCCTCGGCGCCCGGCAGGGCGAGCGAGCCGTAGCGGTCGGTATAGTAGGGCTGCAGATGGACTGGCGTGTAGTGAACTTGGCTGCCGATGCCGCGGTCGCGCAGGGTGCGCATCAGGGCGGCCCGGTCGAGCCCAACCGCGGCGAAGTCGATGAGGACAGCATAGAGATGCCGGGCGTGGCCTGACCAAGCAACGCGCGGCACCGGCTTCACGACGGGCATGAGTGCGGCCAACCTGTCGTCGTAGAGGGCGGCGAGCGCCTGCCGTCGGGAGATGAAACGGGGCAGCTTGCCCAATTGGCTGAGGCCGAGAGCGCAAAGCAGGTCGGGGGCGCGCAGGTTGAAGCCCGGCTCCGCCATCTCATAGTACCAGGGGTTCGGTGTGCCGTCCGCGGCGAAGCCAAGGTCCCGATTGCGGAAACCGGCAGGATCCCGGTCTATTCCGTGATTGCGCAGGCGCATTGCCCGTTCGGCAAGGGCGGGGTCGCGGGTGGTGACGACGCCACCTTCGCCCATGGCGACCGCCTTCACGGGATGGAGCGAGAAGCAGGTCATGGCTGCGTCGGCACAGTTGCCGATAGGGCGCATCAGCATGTCGCCGCCTCGCAGGCCGGCCCCGAGCGCGTGGCAGGCATCCTCGACCAGGGCGACCTCGGGGGATAGAGCGGCGGCGATGGCGCGGCTGTCGGCGGCCTGGCCGTTGAGGTGCACCGGGAAGACCGCCTTCACCGGACCAGTCGCCCGGGCGGCTGCGTCGAGCACCTGCTCCGGTCCGGTGAGGCCGGTGTCCGGGTCGACATCGGCGAAGGCCACCTCGGCGCCCACATAACGAACGGCGTTAGCGGTGGCGAGGAAGGTAAGGCTCGGCACCACGACGGTATCGCCCCGCCCGAGCCCAATCGACATCGCGGCGAGGTGCAGCGCCGCGGTGCCGCTGTTGCACGCGATGGCATGCGGGGCTCCCACCGCCTCGGCGAAGGCCGCCTCGAACCGCGCGACACCGGGACCAGTGGTGAGGAAATCGTCTCGCAGGGCGGCGGCGACGGCAGCGATGTCGTCGTCCTCGATGGTCTGCCGGCCATAGGGGAGAAACGCCGTCATGCGGTGCTTCCGAGCAGCCGGCGCAGGGCATCGGCGTCGAGCCACTCGGCGTTCTCGTCGCTGGAATAGCGGAAGGCTTCGGGTACCGGTGTGGCCCCCAGTGCCCGGTAAGGGGCCACGTCGAAGCCCGGATGGCCGGGGATCACCACATAGCGGTCGGCCAGCTCGAGGGTCGAGCGCGCCTCGTCCTCGGGGATCATCGCCTCGTGCAGCTTCTCGCCGGGGCGGATGCCGACGATCCGCTGCGGCAGCCCCGGTGCGAGCGCGCGCGCCAGCTCGCCGACCTTCATGCTCGGGATCTTCGGCACGAAGACCTCGCCGCCCTGCATCATCGCCAGCGACGAGATCACGAAGGCAACGCCCTGGCCGATGGTGATCCAAAAGCGCGTCATGCGCGGGTCGGTGATCGGCAGATCGGCGGCACCCTCGGCGATTAGGCGCTGGAAGTAGGGGACGACGCTCCCGCGTGAGCCGAGCACGTTGCCGTAGCGCACGACCGAGAATGTGGCACCGTCGGTGCCGCGGAGGTTGTTGGCGGCGATGAAGATCTTGTCCGCTGCGAGCTTGCTGGCGCCGTAGAGGCTGACTGGGTTGGCAGCCTTGTCGGTGGAGAGGGCGATGACGCGCTGGACCCGCGTGCGCAGCGCTGCCGTGACCACGTTCTCGGCACCGTGGACATTGGTCTTCACGCACTCGAACGGATTGTACTCGGCGACGGAGACGTGCTTCAGCGCGGCGGCGTGGACGACGATGTCGACGTCGCGCATCGCCATCTCCAGACGGTCGACGTCGCGCACGTCGCCGATGAACCAGCGCAGGCAGGGATGCGCCGACTGGTCCCAGCGCTGCGCCATCTCGTACTGCTTCTGCTCGTCGCGCGAGAACACGATCAGCTTGCGCGGTGCGGGCCCGGCCAGCACCGCTTTGACGAAGGCGCGGCCGAACGAGCCCGTCCCGCCGGTGACGAGGACGGAACGGCCAGCGAAGTCGAATGCCGGTTCCTCGAACCGCCGGATGAGGGGCGCCGCGGCTGCGTTCGTGTGTTCGTCGCGCTGCATGCGGAGGTTACGACTCACATACCGGTGCCGGTCGGGCGGTCCCGGCCTGGGAATGGCCCGATGTCGCCCATTTCGGCCAGCGTGTCCAGCACGGCTGCCGCGACGCCGCTCTTGCTCAGCCGCCGGCGAGCGGCTTCACGTCGAACTCGCCGAGAACTGCTGCGAGTTGGTGGGCCTCGTAGGGTTTGTCGAGGAAGGCGACCAGCGGGTCGGCGGCGAACCGGCCGCGCAGGGAATCGCCATCGTAGCCGCTGGCGATGACGATGGGCAGGGAGCCGTCCATCGCGCGGAGCTCCGCGGCGAGCGCGTCCCCTTTGCGGTCCGGGAGCCCGACGTCGACAACCGCCGCGTCGACCTTGCCTTGGAGCAGGCGCATCTTGTTGATCGCCTCGGTCGCGGATGCCGCCTCCTCGACCTTGAACCCGAGATCGTCGAGCGCTTCCGCGACGACCATGCGGACCAGCGGCTCGTCCTCGACCAGGAGCAGGCAGGGCGGACCGCTGCGCACGTCGAGGACGTCGCGCACCTTCGCGGCGAGGGCGGCATAGGTGAAGGGTTTGGTGATGAGGTGAACTCCGGGGTCGAGGCGACCGTCGTGGACGATGGCGTTCTTCGCATAGCCGGTGGTGAACAGGACGGCCAGCCGCGGACGGAGCTGACGGGCCGCGTCGGCGAGTTGGCGCCCGTTCATGCCGCCCGGCAGCCCGACGTCCGTGAAGAGGAGCCTCACGTCCGGGTGGGTGGCCAGCTGCTCGAGCCCCGCCGCACCGGTGGCCGACTCGATCACCCGGTAGCCGAGTTCGGACAGGATCTCCACCGAATGGTGGCGGACGTCGTCGTCGTCCTCCACCACCAGGATCGTCTCCGACCTGGAGCCCTTTGCTTCCTGCTGCGGGCGCTCGACCGGATGGGAATCGTCCACCGCAGCGAGCAGGCGCGGCAGGTAGATCTTCACGGTCGTGCCCTCGCCGGGCTCGCTGTAGATCTTCACATGCCCGCCGGATTGCTTGACGAATCCGTAGACCTGCGAGAGGCCGAGGCCGGTGCCGTGGCCGACATCCTTGGTCGTGAAGAAGGGCTCGAATGCCTGGGCCAGTACCTCGCGGCTCATCCCGGTGCCGGAGTCGCTGATGCAAAGCACGACATACTGGCCAGGCGCCACTTCGGCCTGCCGGGCCGCGTAGCCCTCGTCGAGGAAGGCGTTGGCTGTCTCGATGGTCAGCCTACCGCCGCTAGGCATTGCGTCGCGGGCATTGACCGCGAGGTTGAGGATGGCGCTCTCCAGCTGGTTCGGGTCGGCATGCGTCCACCACAGCCCGCCGGACAGGACCGTCTCGACCTCGATGGTCTCGCCCAGCGTGCGCCGCAGCAGGTCCGACATGCCCGCGACGAGGCGGTTCGGGTCGACCGGCCGCGGCTCCAGCGGCTGACGCCGTGAGAAGGCGAGAAGGCGCTGCGTCAGCGCGGCGGCCCGCTGTGCGCCGCGATGGGCATTGTCGATCCACCGCCGCATCCGCGTCGGCTCCATCTCGTCGCGGTCGATCTGGCGCTGCAGCGATTCGAGGTTGCCGATGATAATGGTCAGCAGGTTGTTGAAATCGTGCGCGACGCCACCTGTCAGCTGGCCGATGCCTTCCATCTTCTGTGCCTGGCGCAGCGCTTCCTCGATCCGCTCCCGCTCCTCGATCTGGGCGCGGAGGTTGGCGTTGGCCTCGGCCAGTTCCCCCGTGCGTTCTTCGACCCGCGTCTCCAGGGTAGCGGTGAGCTCGCGGTAGCGCATCTCGCTCTCGCGCAGCGCCGACTCGGTCTGCTTGCGCTCGGCGATCTCGTTTTGGGCCGCGCGATAGAGGGTGGCATTGTCGATGGCGACGGCGGCCTGTGCCGCGATGCCAGTGGCGAGGCGCTCGGAACGCTCGGTGAAGACCCCCGGCGCGGGATGCCCGAAGAACAGGCCGCCCAGCACCTCGCGCGAACGGGAGACGACAGGTACGGCCAAGTAGCTGCGCAGGGGAAGATGGCCTGCCGGCATGCCCCGGTGGGGGGAACTCAGTCCGTAGTTCGGGTCCGCCGTGATGTCGTCGGACCGGACCGGTCGCTCTCCGGCAAATGTCGGTCCGAAGATCGGCGTATTGCGCGGCATGGGGAAGCCCTCGAAGGACTCCCGTGGCGCGCCGGACAGGGCGTAGAGCGTGTAAGATTCGCCTCCGTCGTCGACCGCGTTATAGAAGAAGGCGCCGAACGCCGCGCCGGTCAGCTCGGTCGCCGCGTCGGTGACGGTCTGGACCAGCTGCTTCATGTCGAGTTCGGCCGAGACCGCAGCACCCACGCGGTTCAGCGTCTCCAGCATGCGGGCTTCTTCGCGCAGCGCATGCTCCGTTTGCCGTCGCATGCGCGCGTTCGCCAGTGAACTGGCGACCCGCGTCAAGAGTTCGCGCGCCGAGAACGGCTTGATCAGATAGTCATCCGCTCCGGCGGCGACGCCTTCGGACCTGGCTTCCTCGCCCGCCCGGGCGGAGACGAGGACGACCGGTATCTCCCGCAGCAGCACATCCTCGCGCAGCTTCTGCAGGAGACCGAAGCCGTCGAGCCGCGGCATCATGACGTCCGTCAGGACGAGATCCGGTGGTTGCTTTCGGACGGAATCCAACGCTGCCTGCCCGTCGTGGACGGCCTCGACGTCGTAGCCCTGAGCGATCAGCAGGCGGCCGATGTAGCCGCGCATGTCCGCATTGTCGTCCGCCAGGAGGATGCGTTCGCCGGCGCCGCGTTCGATGGTGGTATCTGTCTCGGCCGCCTCGTCGGTCTCGACGTCGCCGTCGGACAGCCAGTAGAGCGCCTGTTCGACGCGCGCATTGCGACGGCCGCTCGGTCCGACATCAGTCTCCACCCCGTCGCCGATGCGGTCCGCGGGCAGGTGGGCCCGACCGAAGGGGATCCGTACGCGGAACGTGCTGCCGCGGTCGGGCTCGCTCTCTACCGAGATGGTCCCGCCGTGCAACTGAACCAGTTCGAGCACAAGGGCGAGGCCGATGCCGCTGCCCTCGAAGCTGCGGCCGCGGGCGCCTTCGATGCGGTGGAACCGCTCAAAGAGGCGCGGCAGCTCGTCGGCGGCGATGCCGGCGCCAGTGTCGCGTACCCGAAGTTCCACCGACGCCTGATCTACTGACGGCCGGAGTTCGACCGCGATCTCGCCCGCCATCGTGAACTTGAATGCGTTCGACAGCAGGTTGATGACAACAGTCTCCCACATGCCGACGTCGACGTGGACCGGATGCGGCAGCCCCGGACAGTCGACGGTGAAGCGGAGCCCCGCCCGTTCCACGGCGGCACGGAAGTTCGCAGCGATGTCGGATGTGGCGGCGGCGAGGTCGACGGGCCGGTAGCGCGCATGGATGCGTCCGGCGGAGATCCGGGAATAATCCAGGAGGCTGTTGACCAGCTGCAGAAGTCTGATGCCGTTGCGGTGAGCCAACTCGACGTTGCGCCGGTCGTCCATCGGGACCGCCTCCGGCGCCTTCGACAAGATCTCCTCGATCGGTCCGAGCATCAGGGTCAGCGGCGTGCGGAATTCGTGGCTGATGTTGGAAAAGAACGATGTCTTGGCGCGATCCAGTTCAGCGAGCGCTTCGGTCCGGCGCCGCTCTTCGGCATAGGCATTGGCGTTGCCGAGGGCCGCTTCGATCTGTCCGGCGATCAGCTCCACGAAGCCCGCATAGTCGGCGTCGTAGGTACGGAGCGGACTCAGGCCGGCGACAATGAACCCGGCGGGCCGCTCCTGACCCTGACGCGCAATCGGCACCACCACCGCTTCGCGAGGCGGTTTCGCCCAATCGCCGGTCGGCAGGTCGGCGAAAACGCGGTCAATATCAGACATGCGCAAGGTGCTCGGGTTGCGCGCGGCGAATGTCGCCGCCGGCCAAGCATGTCGGTCCGCATCGACGGGGATGGTCTGGGGTGCCACCGGATGACCGGGGGCGATTCCGCACGCCGTGGCGAGGCGGGCTGCGGTGCCGTCTGCGTCGAACAGGTAGACAAGGGCGAAGATCAGATCGCGGCGATTTCCGGCGAGGGCGCCGCCGAATGCGTTCAGGACCTCGTCTTCGACGTTGGTTCCCGCCAAGCGTGCACCGAGGTCACGCAAGGTATGGAGGCGCCGCTCCCCGATTACCCGCTCGGTCTCCTCGGTGACGACGCAGAGCATACCTTCGATGCCGCCCGCGTCGCCGGGGAGCGGGCTGTAGGAGAAGGTGTGGTAGGTTTCCTCGGGGTAACCGCTCCGCTCGAGGAGCAGAAGAAGCCGCTCGTCCCACGTCGCGTCGCCGCTTGACAGCACCTTCGCGATCCGGGGGCCGATTTCCGGCCAGATCTCCGCCCAGACTTTCTGCGCGGGCATTCCGAGCGCATGCGGATGCTTCACGCCGAGGGTCGGACGGTACGCGTCATTATAGAAGAAAGTGAGCTCCCGGCCCCAGCCCATCCACATCGCGTAGCGCGACGTCTGCATGATGCGGACGACGGTCTTCAGGCTCTGCGGCCAGTCCTCGGGCGGGCCCAGCGGCGTCGCGGACCAGTCCTTTGCTCGCATCAGCAGGCCGACTTCGCCACCGCCCGTCAGAAACTCAGGCGTTTCTGTCGGCGCCGATCCGTCTCGGCGGTCGTCGTGGTTCACGGGATCGCCCTCGTCGCGAAGTTCCGGCACACGGGGGCGGCGCCGACAGACATTAAGCGCATATGATAGCGAACTGCCGTCATGCGGCAACGGCCGGTTTCACTGTTACCCTGGGCAATTTCAGAATGTGAAAGACTTGCCGACCGATGGAACCGCCTCCATAATTGCCACTAGGCGTCAACAACCGAAAGGAGGTGATCCAGTGTCTCATCGTTGTGTGTCGCGGCCGTCGGTCGCTCGGAGCTGGATCCTCGCCTCTGTCGCGGAGATCCGGGTCGCCTGAACGCGGCCCCCGCGGCCCTAGCGGACCGCTACACGACAATGGAAGGGCCGTCCCATGGGGCGGCCCTTCGTCTTTCCGGGGCTCATTACGCTGCGAATCCGCCCATGACCGAGATCTACGTCGACGCCGACGGCTGCCCCGTGAAGGAGGAGGTGCTAAAGGTCGCCGCCCGCCATGCGCTCGTCGCGCACTATGTCTCCGACCGCTGGCAGCGCGGGCTTGATCATCCGCTGGTGCGTAAGGTGGTGGTCGCCCAGGGCGCCGATGCCGCCGACGATTGGATCGCGGAGCGGATCGGCCCCGAGGATATCGCCGTGACGACGGACATTCCCTTGGCGAAACGCTGCCTCGACAGGGGCGCGCGCGTGCTCGGCCCGTCGGGCCGGCCGTTCACCGAGGCTTCGATCGGCATGGCGCTCGCCATGCGCAACCTGAAGGCCGATCTTCGCGACGCGGGCACGATGACCGGCGGCCCGCCTTCCTTCTCGAGGCAGGATCGATCGCGCTTCCTCTCCGCGCTCGAGGTCGCCGTCCAGGCGGCGAAGCGGGCGCGGCCGGTGCCGCCGCAGGCGACTTAAGCTGGTTTCGAGGACACGCGCTCGGCCATCATGCGGAGCGCGGCCTCGACGGTCCTGAGCCGGATCTCCGTGCGGTCGCCGGGGAACTGGTGCCGGTCGGCGCTCGTCATGCCGCCGCGGCTGGCGACCGCGATATAAACGGTCCCGACGGGCTTTTCCGGCGAGCCGCCGCCCGGCCCCGCGACCCCGCTGACGGCGACCGCGACGTCGGCGTCCCGTCCGCAGGCGCGTAGGGCGCCCTCGGCCATCGCAGTCACCGTCTCGGCACTGACGGCGCCCTTCGCCTCCAGCACCGACGCCGGCACGCCCAGCACCTGCTGCTTCGCCTCGTTCGAATAGGTGACGAAGGTACGGCCGACCACGTCCGACGATCCGGCGATCTCTGTGAGCAGGCCCGCGATCAGGCCCCCGGTGCAGGATTCGGCCGCTGTGGCACGCAGGCCTGCTCGCCGGAAGGACTCCAGCGTCTCGCGCGACAGCGCCGTCAGGTGATCGGGGAAGAGCGTCATAGGGGGGCTCCGTTGGGGGCGACTGGTCGAGACTATCGGCTTTTCGCCGGGCGGGTCGACAGGGACTGGCCAGAGGCCGGTCAGTGAGCCCTCAGTCCTCCGGCGGCAGCCGCAGTGTCGCCACCGCCTGGGCGGCGATCCCCTCGCCGCGCCCGGTGAAGCCCAGGCCCTCGGTGGTGGTCGCCTTCACGCCGACCCGCGACGGCGGGATCTGCAGCAGTTCGGCGATGCGCGCGGTCATCGCCGGCCGGTGCGGGCCGATCTTCGGACGCTCGCACAGTATGGTGAGGTCGACATGGTCGATGGCACCGCCGCGCCCGCGGACGAGCGCCGCGGCGTGGCGCAGAAAGATGGCCGAATCGGCGCCGCGCCAGCGCGGGTCGGATGGCGGGAAATGGCTGCCGATGTCGCCGTCGGCGAGCCCGCCCAGGATGGCGTCGGTCAGGGCGTGCAGCGCGACATCGGCATCGGAATGACCGACGAGGCCCGCGTCGTGCGGGATGCCGATCCCGCCGATCACGACGATGTCGCCTGGGCCGAAGCGATGGACGTCGAATCCCTGTCCGACCCGCACCGTGAGGGCGCGGCAATCGAGCAGGCGCCGCGCGCGGTCGAGGTCTTCGGGATTGGTGATCTTAAGATTGTCCTCCGCACCCTCGGCGAGGGCCACGGCGATTCCGGCCCGTTCCGCCACGGCGGCATCGTCGGACAGGTCGGCGCCGGCATGGGTGTGATGGGCGGCGAGGATCGGCCCGAACGCGAAGGCCTGCGGCGTCTGCGCCCGCCAAAGGCCGTTCCGGTCCACCGTCGCGGTGACGATCGCGTCGCCCCTCTTCAGCGTGTCGTTGACTCGCAGGGCGGCGACGGCGGCACCGTGCGCTTCGGCCGCTGCGACGGTCCGGTCGATCACGTTACTGTCGATCATCGGACGCGCACCGTCGTGGATCAGGACCATGTCCGGCGGTTCGGCGGCGAGTGCTTCCAAGCCGAGCCGCACGGACTCCTGGCGGGTCGGCCCTCCGTGAACGGCAGGGGGCAGGCCGAGGTCACCGACGGCCGCTTCATAGGCGCTGGCATCGTCCGGATGAATCACGCAGCGGACCCCGGCGACGCCCGGATGTCGAAGGAAGGCGAGGACTGCCCGCCGAATGACCGGCGCACCGGCGAGGTCGGCATATTGCTTGGGCAATGCGCGGCCGAAACGGGTGCCGCGTCCGGCGGCGACGACGAGAGCGATGCGGCGCTTCATGGGATTCTCGTAACGGAACGGCGCGAACCTACTCTGGCGAAGGCGGCGGCACCAGAGTTGCATGATGTTTGCTCAGCTTGACGGGCAGGCCCGACCGGCTAGAATGCCTATCGAATAGTCATTCAATGGTGGTGCCGACAAATTATGCACAAACATGCGGTGCCAGTACGCGTGATGGGCTCGCCGGAGGAGAAAGGTTTGCCGGACGGCACTTCGAACTCGGCGACCGTCGCCCGTGCGGATGTCGATGTCGGCGCGATCCTGAACGCACTTCCCGACGCCGTGCTACTGCTCGACGACGGCAGCCGGATCCGCTACGCCAATGCATCTGCCGAACAGCTCTTTCAGGCCAGTATCGAGAATCTCTGGGGGCAGGAACTCGGCCAGCTGCTCAGCCGCTCGCATCCGCTTGTCGGGCTCGTCCACCAGGTCCGGGAAGGCGGCTACAGTCTGACGGAGTACGGCGTCGCGCTGGAATCGCCGCGCTTCGCCGTCGCCGGGGCGACCGTTCACGCCGGTCCTTTGGCCGATGGCGGCGGCGGTGTGCTGCTGACCATCCACCAACCCTCCATTGCCCAGAAGATCGACCAGCAGCTGATCCACCGCAATGCCGCGCGATCGGTCGCCGGCATGGCCGCGGTCCTGGCGCACGAGGTGAAGAACCCGCTCGCCGGCATACGCGGCGCGGCGCAACTGGTCGAGGAGAATTGCGACGACAACGACCGGGAACTGACGCGCCTGATCTGCGACGAGGCCGACCGGATCTGTGCGCTGGTCGACCGGATGGACATCTTCGCCGAGCAGCGCCCAATTGTGCGCGGGCCGGTGAACATCCACGAGGTCCTCGATCATGTGCGCCGGCTGGCGAAGAGCGGCGTCGCGCGGCACGTCCGCTTCGCGGAGCACTACGACCCCTCGTTGCCGCCGGTGCTCGGCGACCGCGACCAGCTGGTCCAGGTCTTCCTCAACCTCATCAAGAACGCCGCCGAGGCGGTGCCCGAAGAGAACGGCGAAATCGTCATTTCCACGGCATATAGGCACGGCGTACGGCTCGCGGTTCGCAGCACGGGCGAGAAGGTCGCCCTGCCGCTGATGGTGAGCATCCAGGACAACGGATCGGGCATCCCCGAGGATCTCGGCCAGCATCTGTTCGATCCGTTCGTCACGACCAAGGCTGGCGGTCACGGCCTCGGCTTGGCGCTCGTCGCGAAGATCGTCGACGAGCATGGAGGGGTCATCGAGTTCGAGAGCGAGCCCCGCCGCACCGTCTTCCGGGTGATGTTGCCCATGTGTGCCACTGAGGAGAACAGCAGCGATGTCTAACGCGACCATTCTGGTGGCGGACGACGACCGGGGCATCCGGACGGTCCTGAGCCAGGCGCTGGGGCGCCTCGGCCACGACGTCCGCGCGACCGGGAATGCGAGTACTCTCTGGCGCTGGGTCTCCGACGGGCAGGGCGACCTGGTCATCACCGACGTGGTGATGCCTGACGAGAACGGCCTGGACCTCGTGCCGCGCATCCGCAAGCTGCGGCCGGAGCTGCGCGTCATCGTGATGAGCGCGCACAGCACGCTGATGACGGCGGTAAAGGCGACCGAGCGTGGTGCCTTCGAGTATCTGCCGAAGCCCTTCGACCTGAAGGAACTCTCCAGCATCGTCACGCGGGCGCTGACCGAGCCGCGGTCCAGCCCGGTTCAGGAAGCGGCGAGCGAGATCGACGAGCAGCTGCCGCTCATCGGCCGGTCGCCGGCGATGCAGGAGATCTACCGGGTTCTCGCGCGGCTGATGAACACCGACCTCACCGTCATGATCGTCGGCGAATCGGGCACCGGCAAGGAACTGGTGGCACGCGCGCTGCACCAGTACGGCCGCCGCCGTAACGGTCCGTTCGTCGCCGTCAACATGGCGGCGATCCCGCGCGATCTGATCGAGAGCGACCTGTTCGGGCACGAGAAGGGCGCCTTCACAGGCGCTTCGGCGCGGGCGCCAGGCCGGTTTGAGCAGGCGGAGGGCGGCACGCTGTTCCTCGACGAGATCGGCGACATGCCGCTCGAGGCGCAGACGCGCCTCCTCCGCGTGCTCCAGCAGGGCGAATATACGACTGTCGGTGGCCGCACCGCGATCAAAGCGAACGTGCGCATCATCGCGGCCACCCATCGCGACCTGCGCCAGCTCATCCGCCAGGGCACCTTCCGCGAGGATCTGTTCTACCGACTGAATGTCGTGCCGATTCGCCTGCCGCCGTTGCGCGAGCGCACCGACGACATCCCGGATCTGGCGCGGCACTTCTTCGCGCAGACGTCGCTTGCCGGCCTGCCGGCGAAGAGCCTGGATGCCGCGGCCATGGAGCGGGTGCGGTCCCATCGCTGGTCTGGCAACGTGCGGGAACTGGAGAATCTGGTCCGGCGTCTGGCCGCCCTCTATTCGGAGGAGGTGATCGGCGTCGACATCATCGAGAAGGAACTCGCCGACACCGTTCCGGCCGAATCCACGCCGATGGAGTCGGCGCCGCGCTCGGGCGAATCCCTGTCCGAGGCGATCGAGAGGCACCTGCGGGACTATTTCCACGCGCACGACGGAGCACTCCCCCCGGCCGGCCTCTACGACCGCATTCTTCAAGAGCTGGAGCGTCCGCTGATTACGCTGACCCTGGGCGCGACCCGCGGAAATCAGATCCGGGCGGCGCAGCTGCTCGGGCTGAACCGCAACACCCTGCGCAAGAAGATACGCGAACTGGATATCCCGGTGATTCGCGGTCTAAAATAGCCCGCGGCGCACTCAGGGCGCGTCGCAGGAACGCCGTGCGGGCAGCCTGCGGCGCACGCCGATCGGCTGGTTGATGGATTCGGCTCGGGTGGACTGGCTCCGCCGTCATGCTACCCGGCTCGTCCGCGTCATGCGGCGGCCTGCGGTGGGACGAACGCTCGCGGTGGGTCTGGCGATCCTCGCCATTCTCAGCGGCTTCCTGACCTATGCGGTGATGACCGGGCGTGTCCCGGTGATGCGGCCGACCACGCCGAACGTGCTCGGCCTGCTGCTATTCGACCTGATCGTCCTGCTGCTCCTCGGCGCGGTGATCGCGTATCGGGTCGTGCTGCTGATCGCCAACCAGCGCCGTCAGCTCGCCGGCTCGAGGCTGCACGTTCGGCTTGTGATGCTGTTCAGCGTCGTGGCCATCGTGCCGACGATCGTGATCGCCAGCTTCTCTGTCCTCTTCTTCCATTTCGGGCTGCAGGGCTGGTTCAGCGACCGGGTACGCACCGCCCTGAGCGAGTCGATCGCGGTCGCCGAAGCCTATCTGTCCGAACATCGGCAGACGATCATCGGCGACGTCCTCGCGATGGCCAACGACTTCAACCGCGAGGGCCCGCTGCTGCTCGCGAACCTGCCGCGCATGCAACGATTCCTGGAGGGGCAGGCGCGGGTGCGGGGCCTGACCGAGGCGGTGCTGTTCGACCGCGACGGCCGCGTCCTAGCGCGTGCCGGACTGACGTTCGGCCTGGAGTTCGAGCCCGTACCGGACTGGGCGCTCGACGAGGCGCGACGCGGCGGCGTGCCGATTCTTACCAGCGACGACGATGACCGCTTGCGCGCGCTGGTGAAGCTGGAGGTGTTCGACGACCTGTTCCTTTATGTCGGTCGGTTCGTCGAACGCCGCGTCCTGAACCACCTCGAACAGGTGCGCGCGGCGGTCTCGGCCTACGAGACGCTCGAGGGGCGGCGGTCGCAGATCGAGATCAATTTCGCGCTGCTCTATGCGATGGTGGCGCTGCTCTTCCTGCTCGCGGCGGTCTGGTTCGGCTTCAATTTCGCTTCCGGCCTGGCGAAGCCGATCGGACGGCTGGTGGGGGCGGCGGAGCGAATACGCGCAGGGGACGTCGGGGTCCGGGTGCCGACGCCCGGCACCGGAGACGAGCTCGACGTGCTCAGCCGTGCGTTCAATCGGATGACGGGCCAGCTGGAGGCGCAGCGCGACGAACTGATCGAGGCCAACCGGCAGCTCGACGAGCGCCGCCGCTTCACCGAGGCGGTGCTTGCGGGCGTAGCCTCAGGCGTCATCGGGCTCGATGCCGAGGGCTGCCTTAACCTGCCGAACCGGACCGGCTCGGAGCTGCTCGGGATCGACCTTGACGCCTTCGTCGGCCAGCCGCTGCGCGAGATTGTGCCGCAAATGGCCGATGCGCTAGACGAGTCGCGTCGCCGTCCGGCGCGGCTGGTCGAGTCGCAGGTGACGATTACGGTGCAGGGCCGGGCGCGCACCCTGCTGGTGCGGGTCACCGCGGAGGTCGCCGGCGGCGATCTCGGCGGCTTCGTGGTCACCTTCACGGACATCACCGCCCTGCTGGCGGCACAACGGAAGGCGGCGTGGGCGGACATCGCCCGGCGCATCGCGCACGAGATCAAGAACCCACTGACGCCGATCCAACTCGCCGCCGAACGCCTGCGCCGACGCTATCTCCCGCAGATCACCAACGACCCCGAGACATTTCAGCAGTGTACCGACACGATCGTGCGGCAGGTGGACGACCTGCGGCAGATGGTGGACGAATTCTCCTCCTTCGCCCGGCTGCCGACACCGGTCATGGCGCCCGAAGACCTGGCGGACATCTGCCGCAAGGCCGTGTTCCTGCAACGGCAAGCCCATTCGGACATCGACTTCGGCGTCGTGTTGCCCGAGCACGGCGTGTTGGCCAGCTGCGACCGCCGGCAGATCAATCAAGTGCTCACCAACCTGTTGCAGAACGCTGCCGATGCGATCGAGGCCGCCAGGGCGGCCGGCAGCATCGAGGGGCGCGGGTGGATCGGCCTCCGGATGCAGGAAGAGGACGGGCGTGCGATGATCCTCGTCGAGGACAACGGCGTCGGCCTGCCGACCGCGCTTAAGGACCGTCTGACGGAGCCCTACGTCACGACGCGCAGCAAGGGCACAGGACTGGGATTGGCCATCGCTAAGAAGATCATGGAGGAGCACGGCGGCGAGCTCGTACTCGAAGATCGCGAGGAACGTGGCGCGCGCGCAGTGATCGCCCTACCTCTTCTAGAGGAGATCGCGGTCGGTGCCCCGTCCGCTTCCGATGGCGAGCCTCCGACAGAAGGCAGGCAGAGCGGTAAGAAGGCCTATGGCGCGTGACATTCTGATCGTCGACGACGAAGCCGACATCCGGATGCTGATCGGCGGCATCCTGAGCGACGAGGGCTATCAGACGCGCGCAGCCGGAGACGCGGCGAGCGCCCTGGCGGCAATGCGCGCGCGCCAGCCCAACCTCGTAATTCTCGACGTCTGGCTGGAGGGCAGCGAGTATGACGGCATCGACCTGCTGAAGATCCTGCGCGAGGAGCACCCGCTGGTGCCCGTCGTCATGATCAGCGGCCATGGCAACATCGAGACCGCCGTGGCGGCGATCCAGGAAGGTGCCTACGACTTCATCGAGAAGCCGTTCAAGGCCGACCGGCTCATCCTCGTGGTGGAAAGGGCGATCGAGGCGGCGCAGCTGCGGCGCGAGAACGCCGAGCTGCGTCTGCGCGCCGGCGGGCAGGGCGAGCTGATCGGCATCTCTCCGGCCATCAACGCGGTGCGCCAGGCGATCGAGCGGGTCGCGCCGACCGGCAGCCGGGTGTTCATCGCCGGCCCTCCCGGCGCCGGCAAGGAAGTGGTGGCCCGGCTGCTGCACGCGCGGTCGCGCCGCGCTGAAGGACCGTTCGTGGTGCTGAACTGCGCCACGATGAGCCCGGATCGGATGGAGACCGAGCTGTTCGGCACCGAGCCGGGGTCGAACGGACCGGACACGCCGCGCCGGATTGGCGTGCTCGAGCAGGCGCACGGTGGCACAATGTTCCTGGACGAGGTGGCCGACATGCCGCTGCAGACCCAGGGCAAGATCGTCCGCGTGCTGCAGGAGCAGAGCTTCCTGCGCGTCGGCGGCACCCAGCGGGTCGAGGTCGACGTCCGCGTCATCGCCTCGTCGAACCGAGACTTGGTCCAGGCGATGGGGCAGGGGAATTTCCGCGAGGACCTCTATTACCGCCTGAACGTCGTGCCGATCACGGTGCCGCCGCTGCGCCAGCGGCGCGAGGACATCCCGCTGCTCTCTAAGCATTTCCTGAAGGTCGCCGCGGAGATGGCCGGCCTGCCGGCCAGGGAGATCGGCGAGGACGCGCTGGCGACCCTGCAGAGCTACGAGTGGCCGGGCAACGTGCGCCAGTTGCGCAATGTGATGGATTGGCTGCTGATCATGGCGCCGGGCGAGGTGCGGGATCCGATCCGATCGGACATGCTGCCGCCGGACATCAGCGCGATCGCCCCGACCGTGCTGCGCATGGACAAGGGCGAGCAGATGATGACCATGCCACTGCGCGACGCGCGCGAGGTCTTCGAGCGCGAATACCTGCTGGCGCAGGTCAACCGCTTCGGCGGCAACATCTCACGCACGGCGACCTTCATCGGCATGGAGCGGTCTGCGCTCCACCGAAAGCTGAAATCGCTGGGGGTCCAGGTCTCGGGGGAGCGCGGATGATGGATGACCGGACAGACGGCCGGACCGCCCGACGATGAAGGTCATCATCTGCGGGGCCGGCCAAGTGGGCAGCAACATCGCCCGCCACCTTGCCGCCGAGGCGAACGACGTCACGGTCATCGATTCTTCACCGGAGCTGATCCAGAAGATCAGCGACACCCTCGACGTGAAGGCGATGGTGGGTTTCGCCTCCTTTCCGAACGTACTGGAGCAGGCGGGCGCCAGCGACGCCGACATGATCATCGCGGCGACCTACTCCGACGAGGTGAACATGGTCGCCTGTCAGGTGGCCCACTCGCTGTTCAACGTGCCCACCAAGGTCGCGCGCGTGCGGCAGCAGATCTATCTGCGCGAGGACTACATGGCGCTGTTCAGCGCCGACCACATGCCCATCGACGTCATCATTTCGCCGGAGCTGGAGGTGGCGAAGGCGGTGGCGCGGCGCTTGCTGCTGCCGGGAGCATCGGAGATGATCCCGCTCGCCGGGGACAAGGTGCGGCTGATCGGGGTGCGGCTGGGCGAGGACTGTCCGATCATCAACACGCCGCTGCGCCAGCTGACGGCGCTGTTTCCGGACCTGAACATCAACGTCGTCGCGATCATGCGCGGCGACACGCAGTTCGTGCCGCACGGCGACGACCAGATGCTGGTCAAGGACGAGGTCTACTTCGTCGCCGACACCAAGCACATGATGCGCGCCATGGCGGCGTTCGGCCACGAGGAGCGCGAAGCCCAGCGCATCGTGATCGTCGGCGGCGGCAATATCGGCCTCTGCTTGGCGGGTCTCCTGGAGGCGCGCACGCCGTCGGTATCGACCAAGATCATCGAACGTGACCGCGAGCGCGCCGAACAGATCGCGCAGTCGCTCACCCGTACCATGGTGCTGCACGGCGACGCGCTCGACCCGGAGATCCTGGAAGAGGCGAACGTTCGCAAGACCGAGACGCTGATCGCGCTGACCGACGACGACGAGACCAACATTCTCGTGTCGCTGCTGGCAAAGCGCTACGGCTGTCAGCGGACGGTCGCCTTGATCAACAAGCAGACCTACAATTCGCTCTTCTCGGTGCTCGACATCGACGCGGTGGTGAATCCGCGGGCCATCACCGTCTCCACGATCCTGCAGCATGTCCGGCGCGGACGGGTACGCGCCGTGCATACCATCGGCGACGGCTTCGGCGAGGTGCTGGAGGTCGAGGCGATGGAGACCTCCGGGATCGTCGGCATGCCGATCCGTGACCTGAAGTTGCCCCAGGGCGCCATCGTCGGCGCCATCGTGCGCGACGGCGAGGTGGTGATCCCGCGCGGCAGCGGCGTGGTGCGCGCGAACGACCGCGTGATCGTCTTCTCGACCGAGGCCGTGGTGAAGAAGGTCGAGAAGATGTTCGCCGTCCGCCTGGAATATTTCTAACCGTTTTTGGAGGCCCGACCGACCCATGGGGCGCATTGCTTACGTCAACGGTCGCTACGTCCCGCACGACCGTGCCCAGGTCCATATCGAGGATCGCGGCTATCAATTCGCCGACGGCGTCTACGAGGTGATCGCCGTCCACAAGGGGATGCTGGTCGACGCCGACCCGCACCTCGACCGGCTCGACCGGTCTCTGCGCGAACTCCGCATCGACCAGCCGATGAGCCGGCGGGCGCTGATGGCGGTGATACGCGAACTGCTCCGCCGCAACGGCATCCGCCAGGGCATCGTCTACATGCAGGTGACGCGTGGCGTGGCGCGCCGTGATCATCCGTTCCCGAAGGTCTCCGTTCCGGCGCTGGTGATGACCGCGTCGCGCAAGCCGCCGCCAGACCTCTCCGTGCTGGAGACCGGCAAGAAGGCGGTGACGGTTCCCGACATCCGCTGGGGCCGCTGCGACATCAAGACGGTGGGACTGCTGCCGAACGTGCTGGCCAAGCAGCATGCGCGCACCTCCGGCGCCTACGAAGCCTGGATGGTCGACGCGCAGGGCAACGTCACCGAGGGCTCGTCGACCAACGCCTGGATCGTGACGCGCGAGGGGCAGCTCGTCACGCGCCCGACGGGCAACGAGATCCTGAGCGGCATCACCCGCGCCTCGGTCATGGACCTCGTGAAGCGCGAAGGCATCGACTTCGTCGAGCGGCCCTTCACCGCGGAGGAGGCGAAGCAGGCGCGAGAGGCGTTCATCACCAGCGCCACCTCCTACGTGCTGCCGATCGTGCAGATCGACGATGCGGTGATCGGCAACGGCAAGCCGGGCACCATCGCCCGGACGCTGCTGCAGGCCTATCTCGCCCACATGGAAGGTGCGGGAGCCAGCCGTTGAGCGATGCGATCGCGGCACCGCGCGCGATCCTTTTCGACTGGGACGGCACGCTGATCGACAACTGGCCGGTGATCCGACTGGCGCTCAACGACACCCTCGTCGCCTGGGGCCGCGAGCCCTGGTCGATGCAGGAGGTGATGGAGCGGGTCAGCAAATCACAGCGCGACAGCTTCCCCATCCTGTTCGGCGACGAATGGGAGGCGGCGCGCGACCATTTTTACGCGCAGTTCGAGAAGCACCATCTCGTTGGCCTCGAACTCCTGCCGGAGGTGGTCGAGACGCTGGATGCCCTGCGGGCCGCCGACATCTGGATGGGCGTGGTCAGCAACAAGCGCGGCGACTATCTGCGCAAGGAAGTGGCGCATCTGGGCTGGGGCGGCTATTTCGGCGGCGTGGTCGGCGCCAACGACGCCGCCCAGGACAAGCCCGCCGCCGACCCGGTGCACCTCGTCCTGAATGGCACGGGGCATGCAGCGGCGAGCTCGATATGGTTCGTCGGCGACTCCGCCACGGACATGCAGACGGCCCGCAACGCCGGCTGCACGGCGATCCTCATCCGGCATCGGGGTGCCAACCCGACGCCGCTTCCCGAGGGCCTCGCTGCGGACGTGACGGTGGAACGGCTGGGGCAGATTGCCGCCCTTGCCCGTCGCCGGCGGGCATCCATATAGCGTTCGATCCGGGGGCGCATTCCCGCAAGGGGTCTGGCCACTTATGTGCGTCGGTCGGACGCGGTCCTGGTAGACACAACAAAGAAAAGGACTGCGACATGAGTTCGCAAAAGTCACAGAATCTTCAGGATGTGTTCCTGAACCATGTCCGCAAGCAGAAGACGCCGGTCACTATCTTCCTGATCAATGGCGTCAAGCTGCAGGGCATGATCACCTGGTTCGATAATTTCTCTGTCCTCCTGCGGCGCGACGGGCATTCCCAACTGGTCTACAAGCACGCCATTTCCACGGTGATGCCGGGCGGACCGATCAGCCTGTTCGAGCCGGCGGACGACGAAGTGGCGGCCGATTGACCGAAAGCACACCGGGTTCTGCGGCCGGCGAGACCGGCCGCGCACTGATCGTTCACCCCGAGACGACGCTCAAGCGTGGTCGAGGACGCTCCGCGCAGGCCGGGCTTGAGGAGGCCATCGGCCTCGCTGGAGCGATCGACCTCGACATCGTGCACACCCGCATCGTGCGGGTGTCGCGTATCAATCCAGCCACCTTCCTCGGCGAGGGCATCGTCGCGGAGTTGAAGGCCGAGATCGAGGAGAGCGAGGCCGGGATCGCGATCGTCGACACGACCCTGTCGCCGGTCCAGCAGCGCAATCTCGAAAAGGCCTGGAACTGCAAGGTCATCGACCGGACAGGTCTTATCCTGGAGATCTTCGGCGCCCGCGCGCGAACGCGGGAGGGCCGCCTTCAGGTAGACCTCGCCGCGCTGAACTATCAGCGCACGCGGCTGGTGCGGTCCTGGACCCATCTGGAGCGCCAGCGCGGCGGTGCCGGCTTCCTTGGTGGCCCCGGCGAATCGCAGCTGGAACTCGATCGGCGGCGGATCGACGAGCGGATCGTCCGTCTTGAACGCGACCTGGAGGACGTGAAGCGCACCCGCAGCCTGCACCGGGAGGCCCGCAAGCGTGTGCCGTATCCGGTGGTGGCGCTGGTCGGCTACACCAATGCGGGCAAGTCGACGCTGTTCAACCGCCTCACCGCGGCGCACGTCGTGGCGCGTGACCAGTTGTTCGCGACCCTCGACCCCACGATGCGTGTGGTCAAGCTGCCGTCGCGCCGCCACGTCATCCTGTCGGATACGGTCGGTTTCATCTCGGAACTTCCGACCCAACTCGTCGCGGCCTTCCGCGCGACGCTCGAAGAGGTTCTCGAGGCGGACGTTATCCTTCACGTGCGCGATATCGCCGACCCCGAGAGCGACCTGCAGAATAGCGACGTGCGCAAGGTCCTGGCGGAGCTCGGCATCACCGCCGAGGATTCGCGGCTGATCGAGGTGCTGAACAAGGTCGATCTGCTCGATGTGGAGGAACGCGACCGCATCGCCCAGCAAGCGGTCCGCGCCGATGCGTCGGTCGTCGTTTCCGCGCTGACGGGCGAGGGCGAGGGCGACCTGCTCGCCGCCATCGACCGGCGCATTTCGCGCTCCGAGGAGGTCGTGCGCTTCGCCGTCGACGCCAGCAACGGCGCCGCCATCGCGTGGCTTTACGAGAACGGCAACGTGCTCGATCGCAGGGACGAGGGCGAAACCGCCAATATCGCCGTCGGCCTGGAGCCGGCCGACCGGGCGCGCTTTGAGCGTCGCTTCGCCGACGCGCTGCACTGACCCGAGGCCGACACCTGATGAATTTCGATGCCCATAAGGTCGAGGCGCTGGTCCGGGAGGTCGCCGCCGAGGAGATCGTGCCGCGCTTCGCGCGTCTCGGCACCGGCGACGTCGTCGAGAAGTCGCCCGGCGATCTCGTCACCGTGGCGGATCTGGCCTCGGAGAAGCGGTTCGGCGCAGCGCTGCCCGACCTGCTGCCCGGCTCGGTCGTCCTCGGCGAGGAGGCCGTCGCGAAGGATGCCGGCCTGCTGTCGATGCTCGAACGGGACGATCCCGTCTGGGTGGTCGATCCGCTCGACGGTACCGGCAACTTCTCCGCCGGGCTCCCCATCTTCGCCGTGATCGTGGCGCTGGTGGTCAAGGGACGCGTGAAGGCCGGCTGGATCCACGATCCGTTGAACGGGCGCATGGCGACGGCCTTGGAGGGCGAGGGGGCCTGGATCGACGGCCACCGCGTGCGCGTCGGCCGCCCCGACGATCTGCGCAAGCTCAACGGGGCCGTCTACGGTCGTCCCTTCCGCTTCAGCGAGGTCTATCGCGGCCTGTGGTCCGGCGGCCGCGGTCGGCTGGGGCAGGTGTTCAATCCGCGTTGCGTCGGCCAGGAGTATCTGGCGCGGCTGCAGGGCGGGATGCATTTCGGTGTCTATACCCGCCTCAATCCCTGGGACCACGCCGCCGGCTGCCTGCTGCACGCCGAGGCAGGCGGACACGTCATGCGTTTCGACGGCACCCCTTACCGGCCGGCCGCCCGCGATCCGGGCATCGTCGTCGCGACCGATCCCGCACTGTGGGACCTGTTGGACCGCGAGTTAGTCCAGCCGGCCCTCGGCGAGACGCGAAAGTCGGCTTGAGCCACCCCGCGGCGTTGAACCGCCGCATGGCCGCCGTCTATCATCCCGGCCGTTCCGAGGAAGAAGGACAGAGAAATGGCTACAAGCAGGGTTGCGTTCGTCGGCCTGGGCGTCATGGGCTTTCCCATGGCGGGGCACCTCGCCAAGGCGGGACATGAGGTCAGCGTCTACAACCGCACCTTCGCCAAAGCCGAGGAATGGGCCGGCAAGCACGGCGGCAAGGCGATGAAGACCCCGGCTGAAGCGGCGAAGGGCGCGGATATCGTCTTCTCCTGCGTCGGCAACGACGACGACGTGCGCAGCGTCGTCTATGGCGACGCTGGGATCTTCGCGGGCATCGCCAAGGATGCGGTCTTTGTAGACCACACGACCGCCTCGGCCGATCTCGCGCGCGAACTGCATGCCGCCGGCAAGGAAAAGGGCGTGCACTGCATCGATGCGCCGGTCTCCGGCGGACAGGCCGGTGCCGAGAACGGGGCGCTGACCGTGATGTGCGGCGGCGATCAGGCGGCATTCGACCGCGCGGAGGCGGCGATGCGCTGCTACGGCCGCGCGGTGACGCTGATGGGCGAGCCGGGCGCCGGGCAGCTGACCAAGATGGTCAACCAGATTTGCATCGCCGGATTGGTCCAGGCGCTGTCCGAGGGCATGAACTTTGGCATGAAGGCCGGCCTCGACTGCAACAAGGTGCTCGACGTCATCTCCAAGGGGGCGGCGCAGTCCTGGCAGATGGAGAACCGCGGCCGGACGATGATCGAGGGCAAGTTCGACTTCGGCTTCGCCGTGAACTGGATGCGCAAGGACCTGGGTATCTGCCTGGAGGAGGCGAAGAGCAACGGCGCACGTCTTCCGGTGACGGCACTGGTCGACCAGTTCTACGCCCATGTGCAGGAGCGTGGCGGCGGGCGCTGGGACACGTCGGCGCTCATCCACCTGCTGATGAACAAGTAGGCGGCGGCACGGTGCGGGGGCTCGCGGCGGCAGGCGGCGGATGATCCGCTTCCTCGCGAGCCGCCTCTTCCAGGTCGTGATCGTCCTGCTGCTCATGTCTGCGGCGATCTATCTGCTGCTCGGCTTGATGCCGGGCGACCCTGTCGACCTGATGATCAGCGGCGACCCGAACCTCACGGCGGAGGATGCGGCGCGCCTCAAGGCGCTCCACGGGCTCGACCGGCCGATCCACGAGCGCTACCTCGCCTGGCTCGTCAGCGCTGTGCAGGGCGACTTCGGTTACTCGCGCCTCTATGCACGGCCGGTGCTGGAGGTGATCGGTCAGCCGCTGGCCAACACGCTGCTGCTGATGGGGGCCAGCTTCGCGATCGCCGTCGCCATCGCGCTGCCCGTCGGCATCTGGGCGGCGCTGCGGCCATACTCGGCCGCCGACTATGCGGTGAACTTCCTCTGCTTCGCCGGGATCTCCGTGCCGCCCTTCTGGCTGGCGCTGCTGCTGATCATGCTGTTCGCGGTCAGCCTCGGCTGGCTGCCGGCCAGCGCGGTGCCGCTCGACGCGGACATCGGCATCCTCGACCGGATCCGGCACCTGGTGCTGCCGGTGGCCGCGCTGGCACTGCTGCGCGCCGGCGGCATCACGCGTTACGTCCGCGCGTCGATGCGCGAGACGCTGCGCCACGACTTCATCCGCACCGCCCGGGCCAAGGGCATGTCCGGCGGGCGGCTCGTGCTGCGGCACGCGCTGCGCAACGCGATGGTCCCGGTGGTGACGATCCTGGCGCTCGACGCGGGAGCGCTGTTCTCCGGTGCCCTGATCACCGAGATCATGTTCGGCTGGCCGGGAATGGGAAAGCTGCTCTACGACGCCGTCATGAGCAACGACTACAATCTGGCGCTGGTCGGGCTGCTGTTTGCGACGCTGGTGACGATGCTGGCCAATTTCGGCGCCGACGTCGCCTATGCCGCGCTCGATCCGCGCATCAGCTTCACCGGCGAGGCGGTCCGGTGAGCGTGCCGGCGGCCATGCCCGTCTCCGTCAGTCCGGGTGCCCTGGCATGGCGGCGCTTCCGAGCCCACCGGCTGGCGCTGGCGAGTGCCGCTCTGCTGATCCTATTGGCCTTACTGGCGCTGGGTGCGCCCTGGATCGCCGCGTGGCGTGGCGTCGACGGCGAGGCGGTCGACCTTCTGCTGCGGTTCGGCCAGCCGTCCGCGGCGCATCCGTTGGGCACCGACGATCTCGGCCGCGACGTGCTGGCGCGTCTGCTCCAGGGCGGGCGGGTCTCTCTGTTCGTCGGGCTGGCGGCGGCGCTGACCAGCGCGGTCTTCGGGACCGTCATCGGCTTGGCGGCCGGTTTCTACGGCGGCAGGCTGGACACGCTGCTGATGCGCTTCACCGACGGCGTCATCTCGCTGCCGCTGCTGCCGCTGCTGATCGTCCTCGCCGCTGTCGACCTCACCAAGCTCGGCATGTCGCCGGCGCTGGCCCAATCGCCCGAGATCAGCCTCTATCGGATCGTGGTGATCGTCTCGCTGTTCGGCTGGACGACCGTGGCGCGGCTGGTGCGCGGTTCCGCGCTCGCGGTGCGCGAGCAGGAATTCGTACGCGCGGCGCGGGCGCTGGGAGCGGGGCCGCTGCGGCTGATGGCGGTCCACATCCTGCCCGCGGTGGTGTCGCCGATCGTCGTGGCGACGACACTTTCGGTCGGCAACATCATCCTGTTCGAATCGGTCCTGAGCTTCCTCGGCCTCGGCATCCAGCCGCCGCTGCCGAGCTGGGGCAACATGCTGACCAATGCTCAGGAACTGGTCTGGGAGGCGCCGATGCTGGCGGTCTATCCGGGGCTGGCGATCTTCGCCACGGTCATCGCCTTTAATTTTCTGGGCGACGGCCTGCAGGACGCCCTCGACCCGCGCGCCACGCGGGAGACGCTGCGCGGCTGAGGCGGCGGCCGACCGTCAGACCGGCGGCTTGGCTGCGAACATCATGTAGTTGACGTCCAGGTCCTTCGACAGAAGCCACTCGTCGGTCAGCGGGCTGTAGACCACGCCGGTCGCGTCGCGGACCGTCAGCCCGCTGCGGCGCAGATGGACGGCGATTTCCGAAGGCTTGAGGAAGCGGCGCCAGTCGTGCGTGCCGGCAGGCAGCCAGCGCAGGATGTATTCGGCACCGATCTTCGCCAGCAGCAGCGACTTGACGGTCCGGTTCAGCGTCGCGATGGCGAAGGTGCCGCCCGGCCGCACGAGCGCCGCCGTCGCGCCCAGGAACAGGCCGACATCGGAAACGTGCTCGACGATCTCCATGGCGATGACCGCGTCGAACCGGGCGCCCGTCGCGGCGAGGGCCTCGGCCGTGGTGCACCGATAGTCGATGTCGAGCCCGGCCTCTGCCGCGTGCGCCGCCGCTACGGCGACGTTCTCCGCCGCGGCGTCGATGCCGACGACGGTCGCGCCGAGGCGTGCGAGCGGCTCGGTCAGGATTCCACCGCCGCAGCCGACGTCGACGACGCTGAGACCGTCGAGTGGCCGCGTCGCCGCCTTACCGTGGCCGAAATGTTCGGTCAGACGGTCGCGCAGAAATTGCAGGCGTGCGGGATTGAGCTGATGCAGCGGGCGGAACTTGCCGTGAGGGTCCCAGACCTCGGCCGCGATGGCGCCGAAGCGTGCCGTCTCGGCGGGGTCGACGGTGGTCGTGGTGGTCGGGGGGGCCGCTGCCGGCATCTGCATCCTTGGCTCCACGTCGGCGCAGGAACGCGCGGCCGTCGGGCCACGCGGACTTGCTGCCCATAGGTCGACCGAATATGTTACGGCCGCCTTCCGGCGACAACCGCAACACAGATGAGACGCTGCTTCCGCCCACCGCCGTGGCGGCGCGCGTCGGGGGAGGCCCTTCGCCGGGCCGACTGTATACATGGCCCTGATCGTGCAGAAATTCGGCGGCACGTCCGTCGCCAACGTCGAGCGCATCCGCAACGTCGCGTTGCGGGTCAAACGCGAGGTCGATGCCGGCAGCCGGGTTGCCGTCGTGGTCTCCGCGATGGCCGGCGTCACGAACCAGCTGGTCGAGTGGGTGCGGGATACCGCGCCGCTGCACGACGCGCGCGAATACGACGTGATCGTCGCCTCCGGCGAACAGGTGACCAGCGGCCTTCTCGCCCTGGCGCTGCAGCAGATCGGCATTCCGGCGCGGTCGTTCCTCGGCTGGCAGATCCCGCTGCGAACCGACGGCATGCACGGCCGCGCGCGGATCGAGGCGATCGAAACCGAGGACATGCGGAAGCGCCTCGACGACGGGCAGGTCTGCGTCGTCGCCGGATTCCAGGGCGTGGCGCCGGACGGGCGGATCACCACGCTCGGCCGCGGCGGCTCGGACACCAGCGCCGTGGCGCTGGCCGCGGCGCTGGGAGCGGAGCGCTGCGACATCTATACCGATGTGGACGGGGTCTATACCTGCGACCCGCGCATCGTCACGAAGGCGCGCAAGCTCGACAAGGTGACGTACGAGGAAATGCTGGAGATGGCCTCCCAGGGGGCCAAGGTCCTTCAGACCCGGTCGGTCGCGATGGCGATGAAACATCGAGTGCGCGTTCAGGTATTGTCGAGTTTCGACGACCGACCCGGCACTCTGGTCGTAGACGAGGACGAAATCGTGGAACAGGAACTGGTCAGCGGCATCGCCTACAGCCGCGACGAAGCGAAGGTCACGCTGACGCGGGTGGCGGACCGTCCGGGCGTCGCCTCGGCGATCTTCGGCCCGCTGGCGGCGGCCGAGATCAACGTCGACATGATCGTGCAGAACGTCTCACCCGACGGTGCCGCGACCGACATAACCTTCACGGTGACGAAGGCGGACCTGGACAAGACGGTGGCGCTGCTCGAGCAGAAGCGCGATGAACTGAAGTTCGACCGCATCCTGCCCGACCCGAACGTCGTGAAGATCTCGGTGATCGGCGTCGGCATGCGCAGCCACGCGGGCATCGCCAATCGGATGTTTGAAGCGCTCGCCGAGCGCGGCATCAACATCCAGGTGATCTCGACCTCGGAGATCAAGATCAGCGTGCTGATTGCCGAGGAGTACATCGAACTCGCATTGCGCACGCTGCACACCGCCTATGGTCTGGATGCCGCATGATGGTTCTGTCCTGATGGCGGCCCTGAGCGGACGGGCGAAACTCGAGAAGCTGGAAAGACGAGGCTGCGCGTTCCTGGGGTCCCGCTATGCCGTAATGGGCGGCGGCATGACCTGGGTGTCGGAGCGCAACCTCGTCGCGGCAATCTCCAACGCTGGCGGATTCGGCGTGATCGCGTGCGGCTCAATGGACCCGGCGCGCCTGCGACTGGAGATCCAGGGAACGCAGGCGCTGACCGACCGGCCGTTCGGCGTCAACCTGATCACCATGCACCCGCAGCTCCTGGAGCTGATCGACGTCTGTGGCGACCTGGGCGTCACGCATGTGGTGCTGGCGGGCGGGGTGCCGCCGCGCAACGCGATGCGTCAGGTGAAGAGCCACGGCGCCAAGCTGGTGTGCTTTGCGCCGGCCCTGGTCCTGGCGCGCAAGCTGATGCGCGACGGCGCCGATGCTCTGGTCATTGAGGGGGCGGAGGCGGGCGGCCACATCGGCCCGGTCTCGACCGCGGTGCTCGCCCAGGAGATCCTGCCCGTCATCCGCGAGATCCCGGTCTTCGTCGCCGGCGGCATCGGCCGTGGCGAGGCGATGGTGGCCTTCCTGGAGATGGGTGCCTCGGGCTGCCAACTCGGCACCCGCTTCGTCTGCGCTCGCGAATCGATAGCGCATCCGCGCTTCAAGCAGGCATTCATCCGTGCCGAGGCGCGCGACGCCATGCCGACGGTCCAGGTCGAC
This sequence comes from Constrictibacter sp. MBR-5, assembly GCF_040549485.1. Classification (NCBI taxonomy): domain Bacteria; kingdom Pseudomonadati; phylum Pseudomonadota; class Alphaproteobacteria; order Rhodospirillales; family Allostellaceae; genus Constrictibacter; species Constrictibacter sp. MBR-5. Next base: position 235,998 of record NZ_JBEPTK010000001.1, on the reverse strand, counting down.
CCGCGCTTCCCGGTCATTCCGGTGCGGGCCCTGAACAATGACGGGACGCGTCTCTTCACCGAGTTCCAGCACGAGGTCATCGGCCGCTTTCGCGCCGGCGAGATGGACCAGCGCGCGGCCCAGCTCGAAATCGAGCACTATTGGGCGGGCGCCCTGCGGCGGGCGGTGATCGACGGCGACGTCGAGCGCGGCTCGCTGATGGCGGGCCAGAGCGTCGGCATGGTGCGGTGCGAGCAGACCGTGGCGGAGATCCTGGAGGAACTGGCGGATCAAGCCGCGGCGGTGCTGGCGGCGCGGGCCCGCGACATGGACGACGGCTGATGTCCGCCGTGCACGAAAGCTGGGAGGCCTCGCGACGGCTCCTCCGGCGCGTGCGCGACGTGATGGCCGACGGCGGCCCGTCCCAGGACCGGCTCGACAAGGTCGTCAGGGTGATCGCCGCGGAAATGGTGGCCGAGGTCTGTTCGGTCTATCTGCGCCGCAGCGGCAGGATGCTCGTCCTCTATGCCACCCAGGGCCTGAAGCCCGACGCCGTGCATGTTACGCGGCTGGCGCTGGGCGAGGGCCTGATTGGCCTGATCGGCGAGCAGGCACAGCCGCTGGCGCTGGCGGATGCCCAGTCGCATCCGCAGTTTGCCTACCGGCCGGAGACGGGCGAAGAGATCTACCACTCCCTGATGGGCGTGCCGATCCTGCGTGGCGGGCGCCTGCTCGGCGTGCTCGCGGTCCAGAACCGCAGCCGGCGCAACTATACCGAGGACGAGGTCGAGGCGCTGCAGACAGTGGCGATGGTTCTCGCCGAGGTTGCCGCTTCGGGCGACTTGCCGCGGTGGCAGGAGACGGCGGCGATCGCTGAGGCGACCGCGCGCCCTGTGCGCCTGACCGGCACGATCCTCGGAGGGGGTGTGGCACTGGGGACGGCGTTCCTGCACGAGCCGCGGATCTCGATCCGCCGGATGGTCGCGGAGAATCCTGCCGAAGAGGAGATCCGTCTCGATGCGGCACTACGGGAGATGTATAGCAGCCTCGACAGCATGTTTGCAGCACCGGACCTAGCGGCGACCGGCGAGCATCGCGACGTCCTCGACTCGTACCTGATGATCGCCCAGGACCGCGGCTGGCTGGAGCGGATCCGCGAGGCGATGCACAACGGCCTGACGGCGGAGGCGTCGGTTCGGCGCGTCCAGGACGACATGCGTGCGCGCATGCGGCAGATCCGCGACCCCTATATACGCGAACGGCTGCACGACCTCGACGACCTGAGCAACCGCCTGCTTCAGCATCTAGCCGCCGGCGATCCCAACGGCGCGCCGCCGACGGAGTTGCCGCAGGGCGCGGTATTGTTCGCCCGCTCGATGGGCCCGGCGGAATTCCTGGATTATCCGCGGGAGCGGATCGCGGCGGTCGTGCTGGAGGAGGGCACGCCGACCGCGCATGTGGCGGTGGTCGCCCGAGCTCTCGACATCCCGATGATCGGGGCGGTCGAGGACGCGCTTGGCGCGGTGCAGCCTGGCGACCCGATCATCGTCGACGGCAACAACGGTCAGGTCCTGATCCGCCCCGGAGAGGACGTGCAGGCCGTCTTCGTCGAGAGCGTCCGGCTGCGCGAGATGCAGAAGGCGCGCTACGCCGCCATCCGCGACGAGCCAGCGATCAGCCTCGACGGGATCGAGGTGGCGCTGCACATCAACGCCGGCCTGCAGATCGACGCCGAGCATGTGTCCACCAGCGGTGCGGCCGGGATCGGCCTCTATCGCACCGAAGTGCCGTTCATGGTGCGCGACCGCTTCCCGGACGTGACCGACCAGACTGAACTCTATCGGCGCATCATTGAGCTGGCAGGCGATAAGCCCGTGGTGTTCCGCACGCTCGACATCGGCGGCGACAAGCTGCTGCCCTACTGGCGCGCTGGGCGGGACGCCAATCCTGCACTCGGCTGGCGTGCGTTGCGCCTGTCGCTCGACCGCCCGTTCCTGCTGCATCAGCAGCTGCGCGCACTGATCCGCGCCTCGGCCGGCCGCGAGTTGCGTGTGCTGTTCCCGATGGTGACCGAGGTGGCGGAGCTGGAGCGGGCCCGCGCGATCTTCGATGTCGAGAGCCGGCGGGAGCAGCGCATCGGCGGGCCGATGCCGACCCGGGTGATGATGGGCGCGATGATCGAGGTCCCGTCGCTTGCCTGGCAGCTTCCGGCGCTGTGCCGGCGGGTCGATTTTCTCTCGGTCGGCAGCAACGACCTCGTTCAGTTCCTGCTCGCCGCCGACCGGCAGAATCCGCGCCTCTCAAACCGCTACGACGTGCTCTCGCCCGCCGTCCTGTCCTTCCTGCGCTTCATCGTCGCCGGCTGCGACACGGGCGGGACGCCCGTTACTTTCTGCGGCGAGATGGCGGGCACGCCGTTGGAGGCGATGGCGCTGGTCGGCCTCGGCTTCCGTTCGCTGTCGATGCCGCCACCGGCGGTCGGTGCGATCAAGCTGATGATCCGCAGCCTTCGCTTGCGGCCGCTCGCCACCTACATGCAAACTCTGCTGTCCTTGCCCGACCACTCGGTACGGGACAAGATCCGCGCCTACGCCAATGATCATGCCGTAACGGTCTGATGATGCCCCGACCGGTTTCCCTCGTTGAACGTTGACGGAGTCACGGGTAAAAACACGGGCCGATCGTCGGTTAGGATACTCTAATACCGCGGGCGCTGTCGGCAGTCGCCGCGCCGCGTCCTCCAGCAATGAGTCGGGATGTCGAAGCCGAGGGCACACAGACTTAGGCTGTGGGTGGAACACCCGCCCACCGCGGTGGCGGCCGGTGCCGCTTCCGCGTGCATAGGAGCCGAACTGCGGCGCCGTCGCGAGGCCCTCGGGCTGGATCTTGACGACGTGGCCGCCGCGATTCGGATTCCGCCGCGCCACATCGAGTCCATCGAGACTGCGCGGCATAAGGCGCTGCCGGCGCGAATCTATGCGATCGGCTTCGTGCGCTCCTATGCGGACTATCTCGGCATGGACGCGCGTGCGGCCGTCGAGCGTTTCAAGAAGGAAGCGCTCGAACTCGCCGCCCGTCCGGTTCTCCTGTTTCCGGAGCCTGCAACGGAGCGTCGCGTACCCGGCGGTGCACTCGTCGCGGTAAGCGTCTGCGCGGCGCTCGCCGTCTATGTCGTCTGGTATATGCAGACCGCTCAGCACTGGGCGCACGGTGACCGCGTCCCGGTCGCGCCGATCGAGATCGCACAGGACGATTCGCCACCGGCGACGGAGCGGCGGGTCGCCGATCTGGCGCCGGGCCTCGGCGGGCGAAGCGAGTTCGTGCCGCCTTCCGATCAGTCGGCGGCTCGGACCCTGGCGGTCGCAACGGCACCTGCGGATCAGGTGCTCGGCGTCTGGCGGCCCGTCCCGCTGAACGAGGTGTCCGCCCCGGCGACGACGGTCGCGAACGCCCCCGTGCCCTCGGGACCGCCGCTCCCGCGCGCGCGCCCGGACCCGAGCAGACCCGCCCCAAGTCCATCGGTTCAGGATCCGTCCGGCGCACCCGGCGACACCCGCCATGCCTCGGCAGGATCGGTGTCTCCCGGCCAGTATGCGACGGTACCGGCCGTGACGATCGAGCCGCGGGGCACCGAGGTCGCGCAGGCGACTAGGTCCGTCATGGCTGGATCCGGCGCGGTCGTGCGCCCCGATCGGATCGCCGAAGGCTCGTCCTGGATGCCGGTCATGCGGCAGCCGAATCCTGTCGAGGTTGCAAGCCCGGGCACTCCCAGCCCGTCCAGTGCGAGTCCCGGCGTCGCATGGGCGCAGATGCCTAGCGTCGCGACGGGTCCGGTCGTGCTCCGGGCCGCGGAGGCGAGCTGGATCGAGGTGCGTGCCGAGACGGGCGAAGTCGTCCACGCCAAGCTGATGAAGGCGGGCGACAGCTATGAGGTGCCCCAGCGCGCCGGCCTGCGCCTCACCACGGGCAACGCGGGCGGCCTGGACGTGACCGTCGGCGGCGAGGTCACGCCCAAGCTTGGGGCACGGGGCGCGGTCATCCGCGAGATCCCGCTCGAGGGGCCGCGGCTGCTGTCCGGGACAGCAACGCGGAATTGAGGCGGCAACCGCCCCTTCGCACCTTCAGAATCGGTGGCCGTGCCGCTATATAGGCGTCGACACCGAAGCCGCGCGCACGAGGATGGCATGAGCCACCGGCCGTACCGGGATATCGACCGCCGCATCAGCCGCAAGATCATGGTCGGCAAGGTTGCCGTCGGCGGTGATGCGCCGATCAGCGTCCAGACGATGACGAACACTCTGACGGCGGACGCCGCGGGGACGATACGGCAGATCCGGCAGGCGGAGATGGCGGGCGTCGATATCGTCCGCGTCTCCTGTCCCGACGAGGAGTCCACGGCGGCCCTGAAGGAGATCGTTGCGGAGGTGACGGTACCGGTCGTCGCCGACATCCATTTCCACTACAAGCGCGCCATCGAAGCCGCCGAAGCGGGAGCCGCATGCCTGCGCATCAATCCCGGCAACATCGGGTCGGATGCGCGCGTGCGGGAGGTCGTGAAGGCGGCGAAGGATTACGGCTGTTCGATGCGTATCGGCGTGAACGCCGGCAGCCTGGAGCGCGACCTCCTGGAGCGCTATGGCGAGCCTTGTCCCGAGGCGATGGTCGAGAGTGCGCTCCGCCACGCGCGCATTCTCGAAGACAACGACTTCCGCGAGTTCAAGATCAGCGTGAAGGCTTCGGACGTGTTCCTGGCGGTGGCCGCCTACCAGCAACTCGCCGAGGCGTGTGATTACCCGCTGCATCTCGGCATCACCGAGGCGGGGGGCCTCCGCACCGGTACGGTCAAGTCGTCGATCGGCATGGGCATGCTGCTCTGGTCCGGCATCGGCGACACGATCCGGGTGTCGCTCTCGGCGGATCCGGTCGAGGAGGTGAAGGTCGGCTTCGACATCCTGAAGTCGCTGAACCTGCGTCACCGCGGCGTCAACATCATCTCCTGCCCATCCTGCGCGCGGCAGCAGTTCCAGGTGATCAACACGGTGGAGCTTCTGGAGAAGCGGCTGGAGCACATCACGACGCCGATGACCGTTTCGGTGATCGGCTGCGTCGTGAACGGACCGGGCGAGGCACGCGAGACCGACATCGGCATCACCGGCGGCGGCAGGGGTACGCACATGGTCTATGTGGCCGGCCTGCCCGATCACAAGATCAAGGACGAGCAGCTGGTCGATCATCTCGTCGGCCTGATCGAAGAGAAGGCCGCTGAGATCGACGCCGAACGCGCCGAGGCTGAGGCGGCGGCGACCCGACCGGTTCCCGCACTCGCGGCGGGCTGACGGCATCATCTGAAGGGCGGGACATTGGCGAATCTGCAACCGGTCCGCGGCACGCGCGACCTGCTTCCCGACGAGTCGCGCCGCTTCCGGGCGATCGTCGAGCGCGCGCGTTCGGTGACCGAGCGCTACGGGTTCGGTGAGATATCCACGCCGATCTTCGAGTTCACGGAGGTCTTCGCCCGCACTCTGGGCGACACGTCGGACATCGTCACGAAGGAGATGTACACCTTCGAGGATCGCGGCGGTGATTCGATCACCCTGCGCCCCGAGGGAACGGCGGGCGTTGCGCGCGCCTTCATCTCCGGCGGCCTCTCGCAGAGCCTGCCGCTCAAGCTGTTTTATGCGGGGCCGATGTTCCGCTACGAGCGGCCGCAGAAGGGGCGGCAGCGCCAGTTTCACCAGATAGGCATCGAGATCCTGGGCGTGTCGGGGCCGCAGGCGGACGTGGAGGTGATCGCCGTCGGCGCTCAGATCCTCGACGAACTGGGCCTGCTCGGCCGCACCGTGCTGGAACTGAACACGCTGGGCGATCTGGAGAGCCGCCGCGCCTATCGCAACGTGCTGGTGGAGTATTTCACCGGTCATCGCGACGCGCTGTCCGAGGACAGTCGTACGCGCCTGCAACGCAATCCCCTGCGAATTCTCGACTCCAAGGACGAGGGCGACCGGCACGTCGTGGCCGAGGCACCCTCCTTTGCCGAGCACCTGTCGCCGGCTGCGGCGGACTTCTTCGCCGCCGTGCGCCAGGGCCTCGACGACATCGGCATCGCCTATGAGGTCAATCAGCGCCTCGTGCGCGGCCTCGACTACTACACGCATACCGCGTTCGAGTTCACGACGACCGATCTCGGCGCACAAGGCACTGTGCTGGCCGGCGGCAGGTACGACGGGCTGATCGGCGCGATGGGCGGACCGGAGACGCCGGGCATCGGCTGGGCGGCGGGGATCGAGCGGCTGGCAATGCTGGCCGGCGAGCCGCCGCCGCCGCCGCGGCCGGTGGCGATCGTGCCCATGGGACCGGCTGCCGAGCGCGAGGCGCAGAAGCTGGCGTGGAGCCTGCGGCGCGAGGGCCTGCACGTCGAACTTGGCTATAGCGGTAATCTGAAGCGTCGGCTGGCGCGTGCGAGCCGCGCGGCCGCCCGGGCGGCCGTCATCATAGGCGACGACGAGCTGTCGCGGGGGGTGGCGACGCTGCGGGACATGGATGGCGGCGAGCAGGCCGAGGTGCCCCTGGCCGGGTTGGTGGAAAGGCTGAAGCCGACATCCTAGCGGGAGCCGTTCATCACGCGCTGGATGGCGGCCTCGATGTCGCGGCGGCGCGCCGGCTTCGTGATCAACTCCTCGTCGGGAGACAGTTCGGCACCGCGATCCCGGGTCTCCAGGTAGCCGGACGTGAAAAGTACCTTCAGGTCCGGGAGCATCTCCCGCGCTGCCTGGGCGATGTCTACGCCGTTTTGGCCACCGGGCAGTATGATGTCCGTAAAAAGCAAATCGACGCGCGGGTCTTCCCGCAGCAACCGCAGTGCCTCCGGCCCGTCGCACGCCCCCCGGACCGAATGGCCGAGCGATTCCAGTATACGGCGAGCCAACTGCCGCAGAGCCGCGTCGTCTTCGACCAACAGAATGTTCCAGGATCGTGCAGTGGACCGCGGCGCCGGCCCCTCCTCTGCGCGGCGGTCGGACAGCGCAGGGTCGGTCACGCGCGGCAGGAAGAGATCGACGCGCGTGCCGCCGCCGACCCTGCTGTCGATAGCGACGAAGCCGTTCGACTGTTTTACGAAGCCGTAGACCATGCTGAGCCCGAGGCCACTTCCGTGGCCGACCTCCTTTGTGGTGAAGAAGGGTTCGAAGACGTGGGCGAGAACGGCAGCGTCCATTCCGGCGCCGTCGTCGCGGACCGTCACGCGGACATAGGCGCCGGGAGCGGCACCCTCGTCGACGAGATCGTCGGCGGATATCGCGACATTCGCGGTCGAGATCGTGAGGCGACCCTTGCCCGCCATGGCATCGCGACTGTTGTTCGCCAGATTGAGCAGCGCGTTCTCCAACTGTGCTGCGTCGATCATCGTCGTCCAGATCTCAGCCTCCAGGTCCATCCTGATGTCGATGGCCTCACCCACCGAGAGGCGGACGAGCGGCATCATCCCGGTGATCAGCTGATTGACGTCGATCTGGCGCGGTTTCAGCGTCTGGGTTCGCGAGAAGGCCAGTAATCGCTGGGTCAACTGCGCGCCACGCTCGACGGAGTGGATCGCCGTTCGGATGAGGTCAGTCGACGCGTCGGCCGGGTCGAGCCGGTCCAGGACCAGCTCGAGATTGCCCAACATCACCGCCATCAGGTTGTTGAAATCGTGGGCGATGCCGCCGGTCAGCTGACCGATTGCTTCCATCTTCTGCGCCTGCTGCAGCTGCTCGCGGGCCGTTTCCGCCTCCTTGCGGGCGCTGATGTCACGGATGATGCCGACGAAGACCGGCTGGTCGCCCCGGGTGGCCTCGCCGACAGAAAGTTCCATCGGGAAGATGGATCCGTCCTTGCGCCGGGCCGATACCTCACGGCCGATGCCGATGATCCTGCGCACTCCGTCCTCGCGATACTGCTCGAGGTAGCGGTCGTGTTCGCTCTGATACGGTTCCGGCATGAGCATTCGGACGTTCCGATCGACGACCTCCTCCGCGCGATAACCGAACAGCGTCTCGCAGGCCGGATTGAACATCTGCACCGTGCCGACGGCGTCGATCAGGATGACCCCGTCAACGGCCGTTTCGACGAGCGCGCGCAGGCGCCCCTCGCTCTCGCGCAGGCTCTGCTCCGCCTGCTTGCGCTGGCTGATGTCGCGGATGATCCCGGCGAACACCGGACGACCGTCGCGTTGGGCTTCTCCGACGGACAGCTCCATCGGGAAGACCGTGCCGTCCTTGCGCTGACCGGCGACCTCGCGCCCGATGCCGATGATCCGGCGTTCGCCAGTATGCCGGTACCGGCGGAGATAGACATCGTGCTCCGCCTCGTAGGGCTGCGGCATGAGCATCTTGACGTTCTGCCCCAGCACCTCGTCTGCTCGGTAGCCGAACAACGTCTCGCAGGCCGGGTTGAACATCTCCACGAGACCGAACGCGTCGATCAGGATAACGCCGTCGACCGCAGTTTCGACCACGGCCCGGAGCCGGCTCTCGCTTTCCCTCAGTTGCTGTTCGGCGGTGCGCCGGTCGCTCGACCAGCCGCTGTAGCCTCCTCGGAAAAGCCCCATATGTGTTCCTCGGCCTCCCAGCTACCGGATTGGAGTCACCTTGCGCCATGAACCTATTGTTGTAATCACAAAGATCGACACCCCCACGGCTTCTTGCCTACTTGCGATGCGATTCGGCTACGGTCTTGTCTCGCGTTCCGCCCACTGGCAAAAAGCGCAGCTTTCCTGCTCCGAAAAGTGTCACCGAATATGAGCCTCGAAGCGAAGCTCGGCGCGGTCGTCGACCGCTATAACGAACTGCGCGACCGGCTCGCCGGTCGTGAGGCGCTGACGCCTGTCGAAATGGCGCGGATGTCCAAGGAACTCTCCGACGTCACCCCGATCGCCGAAAAATTCGGCGAACTCGGCAAGGTGCGGGCAGAAGCGGAGGAACTGGCGGCCCTGGCTGCCGACCCGGTGACCGACGCGGATCTGCGCGAATTGGCGCGCGACGAGGCCGAGGCGCTCCGTGAGCGCCTGCCAGCGATCGAGCGCGAATTGCGCCTCATGCTGATCCCGAAGGACGAAGCGGATGCGCGCAACGCGATCCTCGAAGTCCGGGCGGGGACGGGCGGTGAGGAAGCCGCACTGTTCGCTTACGAACTCTTCCGGATGTATCAGCGCTACGCCGAACTGCACGGCTGGCGCTTCGAGACGATGAGCATCGCCGAGACCGACCTCGGCGGCTACAAGGAGGCGATCGCGAACGTGACTGGGCGGGACGTATTCGCCCGGCTGAAGTTCGAATCGGGCGGCCATCGCGTGCAGCGGGTGCCGGTGACGGAGGGTGGCGGGCGCATTCACACCTCAGCAGCGACCGTGGCGGTGCTGCCGGAGGCCGAAGAGGTTGACGTCAGGATCGAGGACAAGGACCTGCGGATCGACGTCTTCCGGTCGAGCGGACCCGGCGGGCAGAGCGTTAACACCACGGACAGCGCGGTGCGGATCACCCATCTGCCGACGGGTATCGTGGTGTCGCAGCAGGACGAGAAGTCGCAGCACAAGAACAAGGCGAAGGCGCTGAAGGTGCTGCGCGCCCGCCTGTATGAGGCGCAGCGGTTGGCGCTGGAGGCGGAGCGGTCGGCAGACCGGCGCAGCCAAGTCGGCAGCGGCGACCGGTCGGAACGCGTGCGCACCTACAACTTCCCGCAGGGACGGGTGACGGATCACCGGATCGGCCTCACGCTTCACAAGATCGACAAGGTGATGACCGGCGAAGCGCTGGACGAGATCATCGACGCGCTGACCGAGGAAGACCAGGCGATGGCGCTGGCCAGCTTGGAATGACCGCAGCGGCGGCAGGCACCCTTGGCGGGGCACTGCAGGAGACCGCCGGACGTCTGAAGGCGGCCGGCGTCGGACAGGCGCGACGCGAGGCCCGCCTGTTGGTGGCGCTCGCTGCCGGCGTCGGGCCGGAGGTCGTGATCGGTTGGCCGGAGCGACCCTTTCCGGACGAAGCGGCCATGCGACTGAGCAGCTTCGTCGCGCGCCGGTGCGTCGGCGAACCTTTCTCCCGGATGACCGGCATGCGCGAGTTTTGGAGCATGCCCTTCCGTCTCGGGCCCGACACGCTCGATCCACGGCCGGACACCGAGACGCTGGTCGAGGCCGTGCTCGAAGCGGTCCCTGACCGGCGGCTCCCGTTGCGGATCCTGGACCTCGGTACGGGCACCGGCTGCATCGTGCTGGCGCTGCTGAAGGAGTACCCCGCCGCGTACGGTGTCGGCCTCGACGTGGCACCCGGTGCCTGCGTCATCGCCGCGCAGAATGCGGCGGCGTTGGACATCGCGCCGCGGGCGGCTTTTGCCGTGTCCGACTGGGCCACGGCCGTGGACGGGCAGTTCGACGTCGTCGTGTCCAATCCGCCATATATTCCGGACTGCGACATCGCCGAACTCGACGTTGCAGTCCGTCGACACGATCCGCACCGGGCGCTGGCGGGAGGGGCGGACGGTCTCTCGGCCTACCGGTCGATCGTGGCCGATCTTCCGCGGCTGCTTTCGCCGGGCGGAGTCGCGGGGTTCGAGGTTGGCGCCGGACAGGCGAAGGACGTGCGGGAGTTGTGTCGTACCGCCGGACTGGCCGATCTGGGGGCGAAGTGCGACCTGGCGGGTATCGAACGGTGCATCCTGGTGCAATCGACTGAAAAAGCGGGCTGACGGGCGAAAAGGGGTTTGCACGGCCGGTATCAGCGACTACGTTCAACTCGGCTATACGCACCGCGGGCGTCGCGGCGCCCTTAGGCCACTCCCTTCTTCAGGTTCCGACGCTGGTCATTTGTAGATCCGGCCGGGAATATCCGCGGGTTTCGGCCCCGGGAAGGGATGGGAGTGATGAACCCATTGGTTCGGCATCGACAGCATTGATGAGGCTTGGCTTGAACACGCGTCGTTCGCGCGGTCGCGGGGGTCCCCCTCGTGGCGGCCGCCACATGCACCGCCCCAATCAGCAGCTCGACAGCAACGGCCCCGAGGGCCGTGTCCGCGGTACGGCGTCTCACATCTACGAGCGGTATCTGGTGCAGGCGCGGGATGCGCAGACCAGCGGCGATACGGTGCTTGCCGAAAACTTCCTGCAGCACGCGGAACACTACTTCCGCGTCATGAACCTGAACGGTCAGGGCACGCAGCAGCAGGCTAACCAGGGGCGCCCGCGCCAGTTCGGCGATATCGACATGCGGGACGACGATGAGGAGGACGACGGCAACGAGTCCTACCGCGACGACCAGTCCGATGATGGCCGTCCGCAGGATCGTCAGCAGGGCCAGCGCAACGATGGCCGCCGACAGGACTTCCGTCAGGACGGACGGCAGCAGGACGGACGCTCCAACGACGCTCGCTACCAGGAAGCCCGTAACCCGGACGGGCGGCGCAATGACCTGCGCGGCCAGGACGGGCGAAACCAGGACGGGCGCCAGCAGGATTATCGTCAGCAGGAAGCCCGCCAGAACGACAATCGTCAGAACGACAATCGTCAGAACGACAATCGTCAGAACGACAACCGTCAGAACGACAGTCGCCAGCACGAGCCTCGGGCCCAGGAAGGGCGTCCGCAGCAGGGACGTCCGCAGCATGAGCCGCGGCGTTCCGATGCGTCAGCCGGCGAACCGTCGGTGCGCCAGCAGTTCGATCGTCCGCAGCCGCAGCCGCAGCCGCAGCCGCAGCCGGTCGAGGAGAGCCTTCCGGCTCGCTACCTGCCGACTGGCCAACCGTCCGGGACGCGGAACGACGATCGCTCGGCCGAAAGTCCGGGCGAGGCGGCGCAACGCGTTCCTGCGCGCCGGTCGCGACGCTCGGCATCTACCGAGCAGCCGCCGGCGGCTGCGCCCGCCGTCGAGCAGGCGGCTGCCGCTCAGCCGTCGCTCGATATCGCTCCCGCTGCGGCAGCGCCCGAAGAGGCTGCCGCGCCGGCACCTCGGACGCGCCGGCGCCGCGCAGCGCCCGATGCGGAAACGTCCGGCGATGAAGCGGAACCGAAGCCGCGGACGCGAAGGCGCCGGGCCGCGGCAAGCGGCGAGGAGGCCGAGGTGTCGACGCCGGCGCGGGATCCGGCAGCCGTCTGATCGGCTCCGGGCCGCCTCCGGGCACCATTGGGTATATCTTCGCGTCGAAGGCGGGTCGAAAGATCCGCCTTTTCGCTGTCCGGGGGTCGAAAGCCGGCGTCCGCCTCAGGCGGCGCCGTCCTCGCGGATCTGGATCTCGTGACTTAGGTCGGCGACACGACCGAGCATCGCCGATGCCGAGCAGTATTTTTCCGCCGACAGCGCGACGGCCCGCTCGACTTTGGCGGGGTTCAGCTTGCGCCCCGTCACGATGTAGCGCAGGTGGATCTTGGTGAAAACCTTTGGGACGTCTTCCGACCGCTCGGCGTCGATCTCGATGACGCAGTCGGTGACCGGCTCGCGCGAGCGCTTCAGGATCAGCATCACGTCGAACGCCGTGCAGCCGCCGAGGCCGAGCAGCAGCATCTCCATCGGGCGCGGCCCGAGGTTGCGGCCGCCCGCATCGGCGGCGCCATCCATGAGCACGGCATGGCCGCTGCCCGTTTCGCCGAGGAAGGAGGCTTCCTCGACCCACTTGATTCTGGTTTTCATGCCTGCCTGCTCCTGGGCGGGGATGGTCCGGAGCGGCGGAGGGCCGGGTGGTGGGCGCGGTAGGGATTGAACCTACGACCCCCGCCGTGTGAAGGCGATGCTCTCCCGCTGAGCTACGCGCCCGGGCCGTGGCGGGTGATTTACGGGGCGCGGCCGGGCATGTCAAGGAAGGCCGTGCGCGGCGCGCATGTTCCGGTGCCTGCGCTGGACTTTCGAAGGCGCCCGCGCTATCTCGCGCCTCGGCCGGACGATCGGGGGCGGGAGACCCGGAGCGGCGGCCCCTAAGGAATGTGGCGACGCCATCGACCGGCCGGCATCCTGTTGAAGGTGCTGGACATGGTGAGGTTCGCCTCCGATGTGGCGGTGCGGCGGCCCAGCCGTCCAGCCAGCCGTGACCCGCGAGCCGCCGGCAACCGTCCGGCGGGAGGCAGCCGATGACAATGCCGGTCGAAGACGAAGCGCGGGCCGAGCCATCGGCCGATGAGTACGGCCTTACGCCGGAGACGGTGCGTGCGGTCGGCGAGGCACTCCGCGCGGGCGACGCCGGCCGGGTCGTCGAGATCGTCGACGATCTCTATGCGGCGGATGCGGCCGCCCTTATCGCCAGCCTATCGCCGGACGAGCGGCGCGCGCTGATCGAATCGATCGGCGCCACGCTCGATCCGGAGATCCTGCCGGAACTCGACGAGCAGATCCGCGACGAGGTCTTCGGGCTTCTCCAGCCCGAGCAACTCGCGGCCGCGGTTCAGGAACTCGATACCGACGACGCACTCGACGTCATCGCCGACCTCGACGATGCGCAGCAGCAGGAGCTTCTGGCGCGGCTGCCGGTCGCCGACAGGGTGGCACTACTGCAGGGTCTGACCTACCCGGAATACTCCGCCGGGCGCCTGATGCAGCGCGACCTCGTCGCCGTGCCGGCCTTCTGGACGGTCGGCGAGACGATCGACTTCATGCGCGCGTCGCCCGACCTACCCGACGACTTCTACGACCTGTTCGTGGTCGATCCGCGTCACCGTCCGGTCGGGACCGTGTCGCTGTCGCGCGTCCTGCGCAACCGGCGTGCGGTCCGCATCGACGACATCATGTCGGTGGACCTCTCGCCGCTGCCGGTGTCGATGGACCAGGAGGAACTGGCTCGGGTCTTCCGGCAGCAGGACCTCGTGTCCGCGCCGGTGGTCGACGACGACGGCCGGCTGGTCGGCGTCGTGACCGTCGACGACGTGGTCGACGTGATCGACGAGGAGGCCGAAGACGACCTGATGAAGATGGGTGGCGTGCTGGAGGACGATCTCTATCGCGCCGCCTTCGCCACGGCGCGCTCGCGCTCGACCTGGCTGGCCGTGAACATCTGCACCGCGTTCCTGGCGGCGACGGTCATCTCGCTGTTCGAGGCGACCATCGAGGCCGTGGTGGCGCTGGCCGTACTGATGCCGATCGTCGCCTCGATGGGCGGCAATGCGGCGACGCAGACGCTGACTGTGGCCGTGCGGGCCCTCGCGACTCGCGAGTTGTCGGCATCCAACGCCATGCGCATCGTCTGGAAGGAGACGGTGGTGGGCATGTTCAACGGCGTCGCGTTCGCGATACTCGTCGGCTTGGTGGCCTTCGCCTGGTTCCAAGACGTCCTGATCGGCTTGGTTATCGCGGCGGCGATGGTCGTGAACCTGGTCGTGGCGGGGTTCGTCGGCGTGGTCATTCCGGTCGTCCTCGACCGCCTGAAGATCGACCCGGCGATCGCCGCGTCGATCTTCGTTACCATGGTGACCGACGTGGTGGGCTTCCTCGCCTTCCTCGGCCTCGGCACCCTGGTGCTGCTGTGAGTCCGGCGATCCGGGAGGCGCGCGATTCGGACGCCGATGGCCTGATCGCGCTCATCGGGGCCTGCTGGGCCGAGTATGACGGCTGCTTCCTCGACGTCGACGGCGAGGTGCCGGAACTGCGGGCGATCGCGCGCTACGTCTCCGAGCGTGGCGGCCGTTTCTGGGTGGCGGAGCAGGACGGCCGCATCGTTGCATCGGCGGGCTACCTGCCGTCGCCGCTGGGGGTCGAAGTTTGCAAGCTCTATGTCGACCGGTCTCAGCGCCGCCGCGGGTTGGGCCGGACGCTCGTTGGGATGGTCGAGGCTGCAGCGGTGGAGACCGGCGCGGGCGAGGTCGAACTCTGGTCGGACACTCGCTTCCTTGATGCGCACCGCCTCTACGAACGCTGCGGCTATGTCCGGCAGACGCAGACGCGCTCGCTGGCGGATATCTCGAACACCGTCGAGTACCATTACGCCAAGCGCCTGATCACGCGCTGAAGGGGCGGTTCCCATTGCGGAACGCCGCCTGCCGGCCAAATTAGGCGTCTAGCCACGGCCCAGGAGAATGCATGAAACGGCTCGTCCTAACCTGCTTCGCGGCGATGGCCGTCGCCGGTCCCGCCTTCGCTGATGCGAAGGGCGATGTGGCCGCGGCACGCGATGCTCTCGATCGCGGCGACCCGCGCGCGGCAATGGCCCAGGTCGACCAGGCCATCAAGTCGAACACGCTGAAGGGCCGGGATCTGGCATCGGCACACGCGCTGCGGTGCAGCGTCCTCGCGATGACCGGCAACGCGGAGCCGGCCAAGGTGGATGCGGCGAAGGCCCTGGAACTGAACCCCAAGTCGAGCGAGGCCTATGCCTGCCGCGGCGCCATTGCGGCGGCCCAGCAGGACATGGCGAGCGCGCTCGCCGCCTACGACCAGGCCGCGAAGCTCGATCCGAAGGATCCGGACGTTGCGGTTGATCGTGCCGCGCTGCTGGCCGTCGGCGGAAAGCCCGCCGAAGGCATCGCGGCGATGGACAAGGTTATCGCCGCCAATCCAAAGGCAGCGCCGGCGAAGCGGGCCAAGTGGTACACCGACCGTGCCCGCATGCACGCCGCGATGCGGGACGAGGCAAAGGCACTCAAGGATCTCGACGTCGCCATCGCTGCGTCGCCGAAGGGCTCGGCCGCTCTCGCTGACCGCTATTTCCTGCGGGCGCGCCTGCACATCGACGAGCGGCGCTTCGAGCCGGCGCTTGCCGACCTCAACAAGGCGCTGACCCTCATGGTCCAGGCGCAGCCGATCCGGCGCGCCGTCCTCTATGCGATGCGCGGCAGCGTCTATGCGACTCTCGACCGCAATGCCGAGGCCATCGCCGACCTCGACGGTGCGATCGGGCTGGTACCGGAGGGTCGGCCCGACCTGCTGGCTTCGTGGTACGCTACCCGCGGCCGCGTTAAGGCCGATGCGGCCGATGTCACTGGCGCGCTGGCCGACTTCAACAGGTCGCTCGAACTGAACCCGAACGAGGCCTCCGTCCTGAGCGCTCGCGGGAATCTCGAATTGCGGCAGGGGGCGGTGGACCGTGCGATCACCGATCTCGAAGCCGCGGCCAAGTTGGAACCCAACGATACCGTCACACTCAGCCGCCTCGCCTGGGCCAGTGTCGAGAAGGGCGACTATGCCACCGCCGTCGAGCGTGGCACGCGCGTCGTCGAGTTGCGCAAGAACCACCCGCTGGCATTGTGGGAGCGGGGCGTCTTCCGCTTCCTGGACGGGCGCTTCAAGGAGGCGGCGGGTGACTTCGGCAAGGTGACCGCCGCGGCACCGTCCAATGCCTATGCGGCCATGTTCGCGCACATCGCCCGCAGCCGCAGCGGCGACACCGGCGCCGAACTGCTGGCGAAGCAGTCTGACAGCATAAACAAGGCGGCTTGGCCCTGGCCTGCGGTGCAACTCTTTCTGGGCCAGACTGATCCGAATGCCGTAGTTGCGGCGGCGAATGCCGATCCGGCCAGGGCGGCGAGCCGGCTGGCGGAGGCGAACTTCTACATCGGCGAGTGGTACCTGCTGCAGAACCAGAAGCAGAGCGCACGGGAGATGCTCCAACGCTCCGCCGCCAGCGGCGACCGGACGCTGGTCGAAACGGCCGCCGCAAAGGCCGATCTCAAGCGCCTGGGCCGTTGATCGAGCTTACGGCGGGGCCCGATAGCGGGCCCCGCCGCAGGTGGTATAGTGCGCGCGAGCGCGCGGAGCGCCGCGCAGACAGAATGAGGAGAAGGAATATGCGGGAAGACCCGATCGTCATCGTCGGCATGGCGCGCACGCCCATGGGCGGTTTCCAGGGCGACCTCGCCGACGCGACCGGGCCCGAGCTCGGCACGACGGCGATCAAGGGCGCTCTCGCCGACGCCGGCGTGAAGCCGGAAGACGTCGAAGAGATCATCATGGGCTGCGTGCTCCAGCACGGTCAGCGTCAGGGCCCGGCCCGTCAGGCGGCGATCAATGCCGGCATCCCCATGTCCGCCGGCGCCACCACGATCAACAAGCTCTGCGGCTCGGCGATGAAGGCGACCATGCTGTCGCACGATCTGCTGGTCGCCGGCTCGAACGACATCATGGTTGCGGGCGGCTTCGAGAGCATGACCAACATCCCCTACATGCTGCCGAAGGGCCGCGGCGGCCTACGTATGGGCCACGGCCAGGTCCTCGACGCAATGTTCTGGGACGGCCTGGAAGACGCGTATCAGCCCGGCAAGCTGATGGGCCATTTCGCCGAGGCGACGGCAGAGCGCTATCAGTTCACGCGCGAGCAGCAGGACGAGTTCGCGATCCGCTCGCTCAACCGCGCGAAGAAGGCCAACGAGGACGGCACCTTCGACCGCGAGATGGTGCCGATGACCGTCAAGGGCCGTAAGGGCGAGAGGGTCGTCAGCCGCGACGAACAGCCGTTCACCGCGAACATCGAGAAGATCCCGACGCTGCGTCCGGCCTTCTCGAAGGACGGCACCGTGACCCCGGCCAACTCCAGCTCGATCTCCGACGGTGCCGCCGCACTCGTCATGATGCGCCGCTCCGAGGCCGAGCGCCGCGGACTGACGCCGCTGGTGACGATCGTCGCGCACTCGACGCACAGCCAGGAGCCGGAGTGGTTTACCACGGCCCCGGTGGGCGCGCTGAAGACGCTCTACGCCAAGACCGGCTGGTCGCCGGACGAGGTCG
The DNA here is from genome assembly GCF_040549485.1 of Constrictibacter sp. MBR-5. Classification (NCBI taxonomy): domain Bacteria; kingdom Pseudomonadati; phylum Pseudomonadota; class Alphaproteobacteria; order Rhodospirillales; family Allostellaceae; genus Constrictibacter; species Constrictibacter sp. MBR-5. The sequence continues at coordinate 218,350 of NZ_JBEPTK010000001.1, read as the reverse complement.
GCCTCTATGAGATCAACGAGGCCTTTGCGGTCGTCCCGATGGCGGCGATGAAGGAGTTCAACCTGTCGCCAGACAAAGTGAACGTACATGGCGGCGCCTGCGCGCTCGGCCATCCGGTCGGTGCGTCCGGCGCGCGCATCATCGCGACGCTGATCAATGCGATGTACAAGTACGATGTGAAGAAGGGCGTCGCCAGCCTGTGCATCGGTGGTGGCGAAGCCACGGCGATGGCGTTCGAAAAGAGCGCCTGAACGGCTGCGGCCTGGCCGACACGAGCGGCCGGACCGAGGTTTTAGCGCCTCGGTCCGGCCGTTTGCGTGTCCACGTCGGGCCGGACTACCATGCCACCGTCGCACAGCAGGATGCCGGAACGATGACCGCCGAAGCCGCGAGTTCGCCTGAGACTGGACATGCCCTGCCGCTGGCGGGCGTGCGGGTGCTCGAATTCTGTCACACGATCATGGGGCCGTCGGCGGGGCTCGTCCTCGCTGACATGGGCGCCGACGTGATCAAGGTGGAGCCGGCGCCGGGCGGCGATAAGACGCGGCGCCTGCCGGGTTTCGCCGCCGGCTTCTTCCTGACCTTCAACCGCAACAAGCGCAGCATCGCGCTCGACCTGAAGTCCGAGGAAGGCAGGCAACTCGCCCACGCGCTCGCCGCGAAGGCCGACGTGGTACTGGAGAATTACGGCCCCGGTACGATGGAGCGGCTCGGCTGCGGCTGGGAGGACCTGCGCAAGGCGAACCCGCGGCTGATCTTCTGCGCACTGAAGGGCTTCCTCTCGGGTCCGTACGAGCACCGGCCGGCGCTGGACGAGGTGGTTCAGTTCATGGGCGGACTCGCCTACATGACCGGCCCGCCGGGGCGGCCGCTGCGGGCCGGCACATCGGTGATCGATATCATGGGCGGTACCTTCGCCGTCATTGCCGTCCTGGCCGCGCTGCGCGAGCGCGACCGCACCGGAAAGGGGCAACTCGTGAAGAGCGCCCTGTTCGAGTCGACCGTATTCCTGATGGCGCAGCACATGGCCGGGGAGGCGCTGACCGGACGCGAAGTGCCGCCGATGCCCGCCCGTCACGGCGCCTGGGGCATCTACGAGCCGTTCGAGACCCAGGATGGCGAACAGGTCTTTGTCGGCATCACCAGCGACAATCACTGGCGCCGCTTCTGCACGGAGTTCGGCCGGCAGGACCTGCTCGACAACCCGGACTACGCCACGAACGAGGCGCGCGTCGCGGCACGCCCGATCCTGCTGCCGATCGTCGCCGACATCGCCAGGCGGCAGTCCAAGGCGGTGCTCGTCGAGGTGTGCGAGCGCATCGGCGTGCCGTTCGCACCAGTGGCGCGCACGCGCGATCTCTTCGACGACCCGCAGGTGAACGCCGCCGGCCGCGTGCTGGAGGTCGAACTGCCTCAGGGCGGCACCACGAAGTTGCCGCGCCTGCCGCTGGAGATCGGCGACCACGACATGGGCCTGCGCCGGCAGCCGCCGGCCGTCGGCGCCGATACGGTCGCGATCCTGCGCGAAGTCGGTATCTCTGCCGAGCGTATCGCGGACCTGCGCGACCGCGGTATCATCGTCGCCGCCTGACGCACGGGCGTCGGCGCTGCGGCCGTGGAGGCTTACCGATGATGGATGGGTCCCTCGTCGACGGCGGGGGTGGCCGTCGCGACGCCGGCCGCGCCGTGCGCACGGCAGCGCGCTCGGGTGCGCACGACACGGTTACGACAGGTCTCGCCCCTGGGTTCGTGCAGGCGAACGTCGTCATCCTGCCAAAGGCCTGGGCGGCGGACTTCCTGCTCTACTGCCAGCGCAACGGCCAGGCCTGCCCGGTCATCGGCGTCGGTGCGCCGGGCGACTGGACGCTGCCGGACTTGGGAGACGATATCGACATCCGCAGCGACGTGCCGCGCTACCGCGTCTTCCGCGACGGCGTCTGCACCGAGGAACCGTCGGACATAAGTGAACTTTGGCGGGACGATCTGGTTACCTTCGCCCTGGGCTGTTCCTACTCGTTCGAGGAGGCGCTGCTTCAGGCGGGGCTGCGGCTGCAGCACATCGCCAACGGCACGAAGGTGCCGATCTACCGGACCGGCATCGCAACCGCGCCGGCCGGTGCCTTCTCCGGGCCGATGATCGTTTCGATGCGGCCGTTCGCGCCGCGCGACGCGATCCGTGCGATCCAGGTGACGTCGCGCTTCCCGCGGGTCCACGGCGCGCCGGTGCATTTCGGCGATCCGGCGATGATCGGCATCCCGGACATCCGCACGCCCTGGTCCGGGGTCGACCCCGAGATCAGGCCCGGCGAGGTGCCGCTGTTCTGGGCTTGCGGCGTGACCCCGCAACTGGCGATAGAAGCGGCGAAGCCGCCGTTCTGCATCACTCACAAGGCCGGACACATGCTCGTGACCGACCGGCTCAACGCCGAATTCGCCAGCTTCTAGGAGACACCACATGAATCTTCACAAGCTGCTCGCAGCGCGCGAGGCGGAGAAGAAGCCGGTGCGCATCGGCGTCATCGGCGCCGGCAAGTTCGGCTCGATGTACCTCGCCCAGGCGATCCGCACGCCCGGCATCCACGTGCTCGGCATCGCCGACCTCGATCTCGACAAGGCGCGCGCGGCGCTGGCGCGGGTGGGATGGCCGGAGGACCAATACTCCGCCCATTCCTTCGCCGCCGCGCGCAAGCATGGCGGTACCTTCCTAACCGACGATGCGGCGGCACTGATCGCCGCCGACGGCCTCGACGTGGTCATCGACGCGACCGGCAATCCCGGTGCCGGCATCCGGCACGCCCTGCTGGCCTTCGACCACGGGCGGCACGTCGTGATGGTCAACGTCGAGGCCGACGCCCTGGCCGGCCCGCTGCTGGCCCGCCGGGCGGCCGAGGCGGGCGTCGTCTACAGCCTCGCCTACGGCGACCAGCCGGCGCTGATCTGCGAACTCGTCGACTGGGCGCGGACCTGCGGGTTCGAGGTGATCGCGGCGGGCAAGGGCACGCGCTACCGGCCGATGTTCCACCAGTCGACGCCCGAGACGGTCTGGGACTATTACGGGCTCTCCGCCGAGCACGCGCGCGCGAACAGCCTGAACCCGCAGATGTTCAACAGCTTCATCGACGGCACGAAGTCGGGCATCGAGATGGCGGCGGTCGCGAACGCCACCGGCCTGTCGGCGCCGAGCCGCGGCCTATCCTTCCCTGCGATCTCCATCCCGGACCTTGCGCGGTTCCTGAAGCCGGAGGCGGACGACGGGCTGCTGGAGCGGCGCGGCATGGTGGAGGTGGTGTCCAGCGAGAAGCACGAGGGAGGGCCCGTTCCCGACAATCTGCGCTGGGGCGTCTACGTCGTCTTCGCCGGCGACACCGAGTATGTCCGCCGCTGTTTCCGCGAATACGGCCTCGCTCGCGACGAGGAGGGCAACTACGCGGCGCTGTGGCGGCCGTTCCACCTGATCGGCCTGGAACTGGGCATCTCGGTGGCCAGCGCCGCCCTGCGCCGCGAGGCGACCGGATCGGCGCAGAGCTGGCGGGCCGACGTCGTGGCCACGGCGAAGTTCGACCTGCCGGAAGGCGACATGCTGGACGGCGAGGGCGGCTACAAGGTGTGGGGCAAGATCATGCCGGCAGAACGCAGCTTGGCACTCGGCGGCCTCCCGATAGGTCTCGCGCACGGTGTGCGGCTGAACCGGGCGGTCAAGGCGGGCGAGACACTGCGCTGGAGCGATGTGAGCTTCGATGCTGCCGATCCCGCCATTGCCTTCCGCCGCCAAATGGAAGCCGCCTTCGCGCCGGCCCCGCGGTAGAGCGCGTCGGCCAGGAGAGAACTCTTGGCGGCCGCGGGTGCGCCTGCAGAGGCTTCACGCTGCGGGGTACATCCGCTAAGTGTCGAAACCACCCATACCGGCGGATACGGCTTCGGGAATGACACAGGGACCAGTCGCGGCGCTCGCCGAGCGCCGCAAGAGCGGCGACATGCGACCGGACGCGGCGCAGGACGAGGCGGCGTGCCGGATGCAGCGGCTCTACGACGAGCTCGCGACCTATCGGCCGGGGGGCTCGACGGGTTGGCGCGCCAAGCTGGGCCTCGACCGGCCGAAGCAGGAGCCACCGCGCGGCATCTACATGTTCGGGCCGGTCGGCGTCGGCAAGTCGATGCTGATGGACCTCTTCTTCGTCACCGCACCCGTGGCGCGCAAGCGGCGCGTCCACTTCCACGAGTTTCTCCAGGAGGTGCACGAGCGCGCACACAGGCTGCGCCGCGGCGGAAAGGGGGGCGATCCGCTCCCCGCGATCGCCGACGCGGTGACCGAGGATGCCTGGCTGCTCTGCTTCGACGAGTTCCAGGTCGACAACATTACCGATGCGATGATCCTGGGCCGGCTGTTCGAGGCCCTGTTCGAGCGCGGCGTGGTGGTCGTCGCGACCTCCAACGTCGAGCCTTGCAACCTCTACAAGGACGGACTGCAGCGGGAGAGCTTCATGCCGTTTATCGGCATGATCGAGCGACGCTGCGAGGTCTTCTCCGTGGACGGCGGCACCGACTACCGGCTCGCGCGGCTGAAGGGCCAGCCGACCTATCACGTGCCGGCGGATGCGCGCGCCGAGGCGGCGCTGGCCGAAGCCTTCGCGGCGTTGACCGACGAGGCGCCGGCGCGGCCGACGGAACTGCGGCTGAAGGGGCGCAAGCTGGATGTGCCGCGGGCGGCGCGGGGCGTGGCCTGGTTCACGTTCCTCGAACTTTGCGACAAGCCGCTCGGTCCGGCTGACTTCCTGGCCCTGGCGAAAGCCTTTCACACGGTTATTGTGTCGGGCATTCCGCGCATGCAGCCCGATCACCGTGACCGGGCCCGCAGGTTCGTCACCCTGATCGACTCGCTTTACGAACACAGGGTCAATCTGGTCTGCTCTGCTGCGGCCCCGCCGCAGGAACTCTATCCCGAAGGCCGTGGTGCCTTCGAGTTCCAGCGGACGGCATCCCGCCTGATGGAAATGCAGGCGGAAGACTATATCGCCCAGCCGCACGTCGGCTGAGCCGCCATCGACGGTTGGCGTGAGCGATCGGGGCCCCATCTAAGGTCGCTTCCTGCCGGCCCATCGGTGAGCCATGTCCGTCTATCGTGCCGTCCTGCCCGTCATTCTCGCGTCGCTGATCTTCCAACTCGGCAATGGGCTGATGACGACGCTGCTCAGCCTTCGGCTCGATATCGCCGGGTTTTCGACCCAAACGGCCGGCTTCGTCTCCGCCGCCTACTATCTCGGCCTGCTCTTCGGCACCCGGATCAGCCAGGACCTCATCTTTCGCGTCGGGCATATCCGCTCGTTCGCGGCCTTCGCCGCGATCGCCGGCACGACGATGCTGCTGCATGCGATCTTCGTCGACGCGGTCGTCTGGTGCGTGCTGCGCGCCATCGCCGGCTACAGCCTGGCGGCGCTCTTCATCGTCATGGAGAGCTGGCTCAACATGTCGTCGCGCAACGAGAACCGCGGCCGCGTCTTCTCCCTCTACATGGTGGCGAACTATGTCGCTATCGGCCTGGGGCAGCTTCTGCTCTTGGTCTTCGGCGCGCGCGGCTTCGAGGCCTTCAGCGTCGCGACGATCCTGGTGATGCTGGCGATCGTGCCGGTCTGCCTGACGCGGCAGGCAGTGCCGTCGCAGGAGGAGGTGTCGCGCCTCACCTTGCGTCAGCTGGTCGAGGCGTCGCCGCTGGGTATCGTGGCCTGCCTCATCTCCGGGGCACTGCTCGGACCGCTCTACGCCCTGGTACCGATCTACGGGCGCGGCGCCGGGCTGGACGTGTCGCAGGTCTCGATCTGGATGGCGGCGATCATCTTCGGCGGCTTCGTGCTGGCTTGGCCGATCGGGCGGCTCTCGGACAGGATGGACCGCCGTCGCATCCTTTTGGCGGTCTGCGTCTGTCTCGTCGCGGCCGCCGGCGTGCTGGCGGCGACCGGGGGCGAGGACCTGCGTCTTCTGCTCGCGGTCGGTGCCGTCTATGGCGGGACCGCCTTCGCGATCTATCCGATCGCCGTGGCACATACGAATGACTTCCTGCCGCCGGAGGATGCCATTGCCGCGACTAGTGGGCTGCTGCTGGCTTTCGGGCTCGGCGCGATGCTGGGGCCGATCGCCGCATCCATCCTGATGGACGTGTTCGGCCGCAACGCCCTGTTCTACTACTCGCTCGGCGGCGGAGTGTTGCTCGCCGCCTTCACCCTGTGGCGGATTCGCCAGCGGTCGCCGGCGCCTCACGACGAGAAGACGGTGTTCGTGCCGATGTCGACGACGACGCCGCCGCCCGTGCAGCTCGATCCGTGGACTGAAGCTGCGGCCAGCGCCGAATCCGCATGATGTTTTGGCACCGCATGGTTGCGTCCTGTACAGGTCGCGAGCAACGGTAGCCCAGTGTGGGACGTTGTGTCGGCGAAGCAACAGCCCATTGACGGCCTGTTGATCATTCGCCTTTAGCTTGCACGGATCGTGGTGCGCCTCTCGGCGTTATCGTAAGGTATTACCATCTTGGCGATGGACAGTGGCGTGACCCCAGTAGTTGCCGGCTCGGCGAAGCGGCGGACGACAATGGCGTTCCTCGCCGTGGGCGGCCTTTGTGCATTTCTTTCGGCCTGTGCGAAGCCGGCGCAGCCGGATGCCGTCGCGGCGTTCCCCGAGGCGTCGGCGCAACTGCTGTTCGCCGATGGCTACCGCCATGTGCACGAGCGCTATATCGATCCGCTGCCGGTCGAGCGGATCGCGCAGGCCAGTTTCGACGGCCTGACCAGCCTCGACTCCGGGTTGCAGATCCGGCGCACATCCGATCAGGTCCAGCTGTTGATTGAGGGACGGGAAGCGCGAACCTTCCCGGTTCCCTCGGCCAGCGACGCCGAGGGATGGGCGCGGGTCACCGCTGGCGTGCTCGATGCGAGCTGGGCGCATTCGCCGAAGCTTCGGGGTGTGGCGCCGGAGCGCATCTACGACAGCATGTTCGGCTCCCTGCTCACGCAGTTGGACGGCTACTCGCGTTACACCGACGCCGACTCCGCCGATCAGGCACGCGCCTCGCGCGAGGGGTTCGGCGGCATCGGCATCGTGGTCGAGGAGGAGCAAGGCAGGCCGCGCGTCGTCCGGGTGTTGCCTGACACGCCAGCGTCGCGCGCCGGAATCCTCGCGGGCGACGAGATCACGCATGTGGACGGCTATGCGCTCGAGGGCATGTCGCACCACGATGCTGTCGAGTTCCTGCGCGGGCCGCTCGAGTCCGAGGTGCGGATCCGCATCGCCCGCAAGGACCCGCAGGTCGTCTTCGACCTCGTGCTCCAGCGCGCGCACATCGTGCCGCAGACGGTGACGTGGAAGAGAGAAGGCAACATTGCGACGTTCCGCCTGTCCTCGTTCAACCGCCATACGACCAGCGACCTGATGAGCATGGTCAGGGAGGCGCGCCAGGAGATGGGGCGCAATCTCCGCGGCATCGTGCTCGACCTGCGTGGAAACCCGGGCGGCCTGCTCGACCAGGCGATCGGCGTGGCCGACCTGTTCCTCACCGACGGCGTGATCGTGTCGACGCGCGGCCGCCACCCGGCCAGCAACAGCGCCTTCACCGCCAGCCGCGACGACATCGCACGCGGCATCCCGATGGCGATCCTGATCAACGGCCGCTCCGCCTCGGCCGCGGAGATGGTCGCCGCCTCGCTCCAGGACTGGGGCAGGGCGGTCGTCATCGGCTCGACGACCCACGGCAAGGGGTCGGTGCAGAACGTCGCCCGCATGCCGAACGGCGGGGAACTGATCATCACCTGGTCCCGCATGCATGCACCCTCGGGATATGTGCTCGACCGGCTGGGCGTGCTGCCCGGCGTCTGCACCAGCGAGGCAGCGGAAAACCGGGGACCGGATGGCAAGGTGATCGGCGAGCACAGCAACACGCCGCGCTACGCAGTCCAGTCGGACTTCATCGCATGGCATGCCTACGACCACAGCGACGATGCCCTGGCGCGGACCCTTCGCCTCGTCTGCCCTGCCGAGACCGACGAGAGCGCCGCAGACGAGACGCTGGCGGAGTCGCTGCTGCTGGATCAGGCGGCCTATCGCCGCGCGTTGCGGCCCTGGGCCGGGCTGACCATGGCTCAAAATGTCGGCGAAAGCCGAGCCGAGGTGCCGCGCTGACCTTCTTCAGGCGACCGCCGCGGCCGAGCGGCCGCGGCTTCGCAGGATCAGGGTGCCGATCAAGGCAAGATTGCCGACGTTGAAAGCGACGCCGATGGCGAAAGCCACGGCATAGGATTCGACCGCATCGTAGACGTAGCCGCCCGTCCATCCGCCCAGCGCCATGCCGAGCGTGCCGAACAGATAGACGACGGCGATCCGCCCGCCGAGGCCTTCCGATGGGAAATATTCCCGTACGATGAAGGCGTACATCGCGATGATGCCGCCGTAGCCCAGGCCGAAGATCGCCGCGAACCCGAAGAGCAGGGCCAGATCGGTGGTCGAGGCGATGCCCGCCAGCATCGCCGCCTGAATGGCGGAACCGATGAACAGCGTCCGCAGGCCGCCGATCCGGTCCGCCAGCATGCCGCCGCCGACCCGGCTGACGAAGCTCGTCGCGAGCGCCACGGAGAGCAGGCCGGCCGCCGCCGCGGGCCCGAAGCCGAGGTCGCTGGCGTGCGGCACGAGGTGGACGAGGGGCAGCGCCATGGGCACGCAGCAGCCGACGATGGCGGCGCAGAGCATCGCCTGCACCAGCCATGCCGGCCAGCCGAGCACCGGCGCCGCCGCGGCCCGCCGGCTGCCCGCGGAAACGGGGGCGGGGGGCAGGTGGCCCGGCGCCCTGCGGCGCAGGATCAGCGTCATGCACATCATCAGGATCAGGGCAGCCACCCCGTACCAGAGAAAGGTGCCGCGCCAGCCGATCTCGATGTTCAGCGCCGTCGCGATCGGTGGCCAGATCGTGCCGCCCATGCTCTGGCCGCTGGCGACGATGCCCAGCGCCAGGCCGCGGTTGCGGTCGAACCAGCGGGTCGTGTTGGCCATCAGCGGCGCGAAGATCGTCGCGTTGCCGAACAGCCCGATCATTACGCCGAAGACCAGATAGAGCTGCCACGGCTCGGTGACGAAGCTGGTCAGCACGGCGCCGCCCGGGATCATCACCGCGCCGATCAGCGCCACCGGCCCCATGCCGAGCCGGTCGGACAGGCGGCCCAGATAGAGCGCGCCGATGCCGGCGCAGACCATGGATGCGGCATAGGCCAGCGACGGAACCTGCCGCGGCCAGCCCAGGTCGGCCGTCATCGCCTTCAGCGACACCGACAGGACGAACTGGATGCCCTGGCCGACCACGATCATCGTCAGCGACGCGACGACGATCAGCCAGGGATACCAGCGGTCGAGACGCGTCGGCGCCTCCGCCGAATCGTGCAAGACGGAGGCCTCAGTCGGCGAAGGCGAAGCGGAAGCCGTGGCCGCTGCTCTTCACGTGGCCGCAGTGGGGTGCGGGGAAATGCGCCGGCAGCATCAGCGTCGGCGTGTCGCACAGGCTCTCCAGCACCTGCCGTCGCGTCTTCGCCGCATCGTCCGGAAACTCGCAGAAGCGGCTGTTCCAGTGCGGTTCGTAGACCTGCATCGGGTGGTGCATGATGTCGCCGGTGAAGAGCCCGGACTGGCCCTTCGAATCGAGCCGCATCGTCACGTGTCCGGGCGTGTGGCCGGGTGCCGGCCGGATGATCATCTGGTCGTCGATGGCGTGCTCGCCGTCCACCATCACCGCCCGGCCGTGCTCGACGATCGGCAGCACGCTGTCGGTATAAGCCCCGTCCAGCGCCGGCTCCGTCCGGTTCTTCTCGCCCCAATAGTCGTAGTCGGTCTTCGAGAACAGGTACTTCGCGTTCGGGAAGGTCGGCACCCAGCGGCCGTCCTTAAGGCGCGTGTTCCAGCCCACATGATCGGTGTGGAGGTGCGTGCAGAGCACGAAGTCGACGGCCTCCGGCTCGACCCCGGCCGCCTTCAGCCGGTCGAGCCAGGGCGTGTCCAGCCCGTTCCACATGGCGCGCGAGCGCGTCTTGTGATTGCCGACGCAGGTATCGACCAGGATCGTGTGCCGGTCGGTCCTGATGATCCAGCTGTGCAGGCTCATCAGGAAGCGGCCCGTCCGCTCGTGGAAGCAGCGCGGCACCAGCCAGTCGCGGTGCTTCTCTAGCGCCGCCGGCGTCCAGTCGGCGTAGAGCGCGCTCGGCGTGAAGGACGGGCCGGCGTTCTCCTCGACACGGCTCAGGCTCACGTCGCCGATCATGCGGACGGTCATCGGTGTTTCCCCGGGGCAAGCATTCTCGTTGGTGCCGAGCATAGGCCGGACATCGTCGATTGTTCCAGACACCCCCGACGCTCGCGCAGTCCGCGGCGCCGGGCCCGCGTCTCCAGCAGTCCTACGCCTCGACCGGGACGGCCCGACGGGTGAGGCGCGAGGCGGGGAACATGTGCAGGCGATCACTGCCGGTCATGAAGACGCGGAAGCCGCGTCGGAAGACCGGACGGAAGGCGTCGTCGTTTACATCCAGGCCACCGGTGAAGGCGCCGAAGGCCGGCAGCACCATGCGCCGGCCGTCGGTGACGAAGCAGCGCGCCGTGACCAGGCGGGACTGCACCGCGACCGACGCCTTCGGGTGCAGATGGCCGCAGATTTCGCCGGCGCCGCCCTCGGCCACCGGTGCGTGGCGGAAGGTGAGGGCGCCCAGGGTCGTCTCGTCGGAGACCCGTCCGCCCAGGTCGGCAGGCGGGGCCGGATCATGGTTGCCGGCGATCCACAGCCAGTCCGTCGCGGCCGTCAGCCGGCGCAGGCGCTCGATTTCGGCCTCGCCGAGCCGCGTGCGCGCCCGCGTGTCGTGGAAACTATCGCCGAGGGCGACGACGGACCCAGGCCGGTAGCGGCGCACGAGCCGCTCCAGGCCCTCGATCGTGGTACGGGTGTCGTAGGGCGGCAGAAAGGCGCCGCGCTCGGCGAAGCCGGAGCCCTTCTCCAGATGCAGGTCGGCGACCACCAGCAGGCGATGTTCCGGCCACCACAGGGCGCCGCTCGCATCGACCATCAGCGGCACGCCGTTCACGGTGACGGTTGCGTGCGTCACGGATTCACCTCCCGCCATGCGCGGGCGAGGGCGCAGAAGGCGACCACGTCGAGTTCCTCGGCGCGCGCTTCGCCGCGGATGCCGGTCTGTTCGAGGAAACGATCGGCATGGGGGCCGAGCGCCTTGAGGCTTGATCTCAACATCTTCCTGCGTTGGTTGAAGGCAGCAGCAGTAACCGTTTGAAGTGCTTCCCAATCCGCTTCTGCGGCGGGTGCCGGCAGCGGCTCCAGGCCTACCACGGCGGAGGTCACGTTCGGCGGCGGCACGAAGGCTTGGCGCGGCACGTCGAAGAGGCGCCGGACGCGCCAGCGCCATTGCGCCATGATGCTCAACCGGCCATACGCCTTGGTCCGCGGAACGGCGTAGAGGCGTTCGGCCACCTCCTTCTGCAGCATCACGGTGATGCCGGCGAGGGCATCGGTGCGCGGCAGCCAGCCGACCAGGAGCCGCGTGCCGACATTGTAGGGCAGGTTGGCGACGATCTTGCGCGGTCCCTCGGTGATCGCAAACAGGTCGACCGAGAGGGCGTCGCCCTCGATCACGCGCAGCCGGCCGGGCGCGGTCGCGGCGAGTTCGGCCAGCGCGCCGAGGCAGCGCGTGTCGATCTCGATCGCGACCACCTCGCGCGCATCGGACTCCAGCAGAGCGCGCGTGAGGCCGCCTGGGCCGGGCCCGACCTCGATGGCCGTGTGGCCCGCCAGTGTGCCGGCGCCGCGGACGATGCGGCGCGTCAGGTTCTCGTCGAAGAGGAAGTGCTGGCCCAGCCCCTTGCGCGCGGCCAGTCCGTGCCGGGCGATGACCTCGCGCAGCGGCGGCAGGCGCATCGCGGCGTGGGACGGCGGCCCGTCAGTCTCCGGCCCGTCAGTTCCCGGCGGCATCGGCGCGCCGGCGGGCGATCTCCGCGGCGAGCGCGATCGCCGCGATCAGGCTAGCCGGATCGGCCCGGCCGGTCCCGGCGATGCCGAAGGCCGTGCCGTGATCCGGCGATGTCCGCACGAATGGCAGGCCGATGGTGACGTTGACCGCGCCGTGGAAATCCAGCGTCTTGATCGGGATCAGAGCCTGGTCGTGATACATGCAGACGGCGGCGTCGTATCCCGCGCGCGCCTCTGCGTGGAACATCGAGTCGCCGGGCAGTGGGCCAGCGACGTCGAGGCCTTCGGCACGCAGCGTCGCGATCGCGGGCGCGATGATCTCCACCTCCTCGCGGCCGATGGTCCCGCCTTCTCCCGCGTGCGGGTTGAGGCCCGCCACGGCGATCCGCGGGCGTACGACGCCGAAGTCTTCGCGCAGCGCCTTGGCGGTGCGGCGGACGCATCCCAGCACCGCTTCGACGGTGACGTGGCCGATCGCCTCGCGCAGCGGCTCGTGGATGGTCATCGGCACGACGCGCAACTGCGGCGACGCCAGCATCATCTCCACCGGCACCCCGCCCGCCAGTTCGGCCAGATACTCGGTATGACCGGGATGGCGGAAGCCGGCGGCGTAGAGCGATTCCTTGTGGATCGGATTGGTCACGACGCCGGCGGCATCGCCCGCCACCGACAGCGCCACCGCACGGTCGATGGCCGCCACGACCGACGCGGCGTTGCCCCGGTCTGGCCTGCCGGGGACGACCGGCCGGGGGACATCGATCGCCAGCACCGGCAGCGCCGAACGGAAGACGGCCGACGCCTCGCGCGCGGCGGCGACGCTCCGCACGGGGACATCGATGCCGACGCTTCGTGCCAGCGCCGCAATGCGGTCGGGCGAATCGATCAGAAAGAAGGGCGGTGCAGCCGCATCGCCACGCGTTGCCAGCCACGCCTTGAGAGCGATCTCCCCGCCGACTCCGGCGGGATCTCCCATCGTGACGGCGAGCGGCGGCGCTTCGCCGCGACCGCTCATAGGCGGACGTCGATGAACGCCGACCGGCGCAGATCGCGCAGGTAGCGCCGCGCCATCATGTCGATGCGCTGCATGCCGAGCGACTGCATGACCTCGTCACGCGACGGCAGGCCAGCGGTGTCGCCGACGCTGCGCGCGCAGACCATCATGACGAGGAAGCCGTCGTCGAGGCGGAGGGGCGGGGTGGGGCGGTTGAGCGGCAGGGGCGCCACGATGTCGCGGAGTTGTTGCGGCAGTTCGGAGAGCGGGATGGGGCCCGGGTTCATGTTGCCGCGGCTGCCGGCCTCACGACCCAGGCGCTCCATGTCGGCGCAGCTTCGCGCCGTGTTGCTGATCCGGCTGGCGGCGGCCTCCTGTTCGGCCACGACTTCGGCGGCGGCGCCCGGCGCCACCGGAAGGAAGACGCGCCGCAGGGACACCGTCTCCGGGCCGCCGGCACCGTGTTCGATGCGCCGCTTCTCGTTCAGCTGCAGGATGTAGAAGCCGTTCTCCACGGGCACGGGATCGGATATCTGCCCGGGCTGCATCGTCGCCAGTGCCGCCTCGAGGCGCGGATCAAGCTGGCCCTCCTGCACCTTGCCGAGGGCACCGCCGTTGGCCGCGCTCGGCGCCTGCGAGAACTGCTGGGCCAGCGCGCCGAAGGCTGCGCCGCCGCGAGCCTGAATGGCGAGGCGTTCGGCCGCCTGGCGCGCCGCCTCGACACTGTCGAACACTTCGGCCGACAGGAATATTTCGGCGGCGTCATACTCCGTCCGGCCGCCGCGGGCGCGGAGGTCGCGGAGATAGTCGTCCACCTCCTCCTCGCCGACCTCGACCTGCGGGCGGATCTGGCGCCGGACGATCTTACCCCAGGCGATGCTGGCGCGGAGCTGCGCGCGTAGCGTCTCGAAGGGTACGCCGCCCTGCGCCAGATGCTGGGGCAGCCCGCTGGGGGGCAGGTTGTTCTGCCGCTCGATGGTCGCCTGGGCGTCCGCCAACTCCTTCTCGGACACCGTCAGTCCGAGGCGCTGCGCCTCCTGCATCTGCAGCTGCTCGTCGACCAACTGGCGCAAGACCTGCGGCAGCAGCCGCTGTCGGCTCTCCTGCGTGTCGGGCAGGTTGGCGCTGAACAGCGCCAGCCGGAGGCGTGCCTGCAGATCGTATGTCGAGATCAACTGCTCGTTGACTATCGCAGCGATCGTCGGCCCCTGCTGGATGGGGCCCTGCTGAATGGAAGGCTGCTGTACGGGAGCCTGCTGGCTAGGGCCGCGCTGCGCCAGAACCTCACCCGACGCCGCCACCGTCGAGGTGGCGACGAGTGCCGCTAGGGCCGCATGACGGAGGATGGCGGTCGGTCTGATAGACATGACTGTTTGAACTCGTCGCTCGCGTACGGCCGCCCCCCGGGGACCGGCGACAATAGCCCCCGCGCCCCGGCGACGCAAACGCCTCAACCGTCCTCGCTGCGCAAGAGTGCGGCCGTTCCCGCCACGATGCAGAAGGCGGCAGGCGCCCACGCGGCCAGGATCGGCGGGAGCCGCCCCGCCGCCCCGAGCGCAGTGACGAGGTCGGAACACAGAAGGAGGACGAGCCCGGTTGCGGCCCCGGCGGCGGCTACCGCGACCGGATGCAGCCTGCGCCCCGGATGCAGCACGAATGCGGCCGCGACCAGGACGAGGCCGCACAGGAGTGCGGGCGAGGCGAGGAGCGTATGCAGTTGAAGTCTGTGGCGCAGGCTCGACAGGCCGGCCTGTTCCTGCGATGCCATGGCACCCGGCAGATCCCAGACGGACATCGTCTCGACCGGTGCACCGGCATGCTCGATCCGCTGCCACGTCAGCCCGGTCGTTACCGGCAGATCTTGGTCGTGGCGCACCGTTCTGCCGTCACGGTCGGTTACCACTGCGGCTTCCAGCATCCAGCCGCCATCCGTGAGGCGTGCCGCTTCGGCGTCGATGCGCTCGACCAGACGGCCATCGCCGTCGAGTCGGTACATCGTCACCGATCTCAGCTGCCCGGCATTGCCGTCGGCCTCGGCCGCATTGACCAGGAGCTGTCCGCCGCCCGCGCCGTCGGCCATCCAGATGCCGGATGCGCCGACGGAGACCGCCGCGGCGCCCACCGGCAGATGGTCATGCTCCACGCGGTCGGCCCAGTCGCGCAGGATCGCCGCGGCCGGTCCGAGCACGGTCACGGCGAAGAGGCCGATCGCGAGCGCCAGCCCGAGGGCGGGTGCGAGAAACTGCCAGACCGAGATACCCGAAGCGCGGGCCACCACCAGTTCGCGGCTCCGCGTCAGATGCCTGAACGCGAACAGGGCGCCCAGCAGCACGCAGAGCGGCAGGACGGTCCGGAACTGACCGGGCAGGCGCAGAAGCGCCATCTCGGCCACCATGCCCATCGTCATGTCCGGGCGATCGGCGGCGCGCCGCATGAGTTCGAGGGAATCGAACAGCAGGATGAGGACGGCAGCGAGCGTCGCAGCCGCCAGCAGCCACTGCAGGAACTGGCGGCCAAGATAGGCCGACAATGTGGTGGAATGGGTCACTGGGCTGCTGCCGTACGGCTGGGACCGTCCGCATCGCGCAGGCACAGGGCCGCTGCCGTCGCGATTGGAAGCAGCGGCACGAGGTATACCGCGCCGAGCATCCAGGGATTCCGCGCGGCGGCCCAGCGGGCAGCGAGGATGGCCGCCTGGAGCAGGAGGGCGGCCGCGACCGTACCGGCCAGGCGCAGGCCGGGCGTCTGCCGTGCGGCCACCGGGTGGAGGAGAAGCCAGAGCGCGAGCGCCGCCATGGCTGGAGCGTGAAGGATTCCCGCGAGCCGGTAGTGCCCCTCGGCCAGCATCCGGGCCGCGGTGCCGGGCGGTGCCCAGCCGGCGCCTCCCGCGAGGAGCATGGCGAGGGACATCTCCGAGGGATCGGGCCTGCGCGTGGCCGCGGCATCCGTCAGGCTGGCGGCCGTGAGGGTATAGTGCTCGAAGCGCACCGTGGTCAGTCGACCGTCCTCCGGATTGCGCTCCTGCAGCAACCCGTCGTCGAGCAGGAGGGCAGCGCCGTCGGGACGATCGATGCGCAGGGCGCTGCGCGCCGAGATCGTGACGGTGCGATCCGATCGGCGTGTGTCGTGGACGAGCAGGCCCGACAGTGTGCCGTCGCCGTTCACGGCGGCGGCGAAGATGGTCAGTCCGGGGCGAGGCGACTGGAACGCGCCCGGCCGGATTCCCGCCAGCGGCAGGTCCGCCCGCACCGTCTGGTTCAACGACCTGAAGGCCTGTGCGGCCAGGGGCGCCACGATCAGGTTGATCGACGCCACCGCCACGGCGGTCAGCAGCGCGACGGCGGCCGGGGCGAGGGCGAGCCGCGGATTGCTCATGCCCGCCGCACGCAGCGCCACGAGTTCCCGGTCTCCGGCGAGGCGATGGAAGACGAGCAGGATCGCGACGAAGAGGGCGAGCGGCAACGCCGCCGCGAGGAAGCGGGGCAGGTTGAGAAGGACCAGTTGCGCGAAGACGGCGGGGGAAACGCTGCCGGCGCCCAGGAGATCGAGGAACCGTAGCGAATAAACGAGCCAGACCACAGCCGTGAAGGCGGCGGCGGCGCAGAGTAGGGCCAGCGCCGTCTGCCGGAAGATGTACCGGTGGGCCTGCGACCACATCGTCGTCAGCCTGAGTCCTGGCCTCGCGAGCTGAGATCCCGCGCTGCATCGGCTTCTAGGCATCATGGGGCCGGGGCCGTGTCAAGGCTGTCGGAGCGGCTGATGTGCCCGGCGTTTCCCACTGTGGCCGGGAATTCTCGGTCCGTAAGGTTGACGGGCCTTGGGCTTGCTCCTATCCAACGAGGATGCCGGCGTCCGGGAGCCGCGGGCGCCGCGCCGAGACCCACCGAGGAGTGCCGCATGAAGATCGAGTTTGGAGCGCCGACGCAGCCGGACACGGGCGCGCACGTCCTGGGCGTGTTCGAGGACGGTGTGTTGACGCCATCGGCGGAAGAACTCGACGGGCGGTTGAACGGCGCGCTGCGCCGTGCCATCGGTGCCAGCCGTTTCACCGGCAAGGCGCGGCAGATGCTGGACGTGCTGGCACCCGCCGGACTGCCGGTGGATCGGGTCGTCCTCGCCGGCCTCGGCAAGGCCGCTGCACTCGACCAGCGTGCGGCTGAGGATCTTGGCGGTGCCATCTTCGGTCACCTCGCCGGCACGGGGACGAAGCGCGTGACGGTGTCGCTCGATCCGATCGACGGCGCGCCGCAGACCGCGGCCGAGATCGGTGCGCGACTAGCCTTCGGGTTCCGCCTGGCGAGCTACCGGTTCGACCTCTACAAGACGAAGCAGAAGCCGGAAGACAAGCCCGCGCTGGACCGTCTGTCGGTGATGCTCGACGGCCACTCCGCCGCGAAAAAGGTGTTCGCCGGCCTCGACAAGGTCGCAGACGGCGTCTTCACGGCGCGGGATCTCGTTTCCGAGCCCGCGAACGTGCTCTACCCGGCGACGCTGGTCGACCGGGCCAAGGAACTGTCTAAGCTCGGCGTCGAGATCGATGTCCTGAGCGAGAAGGACATGCGCAAGCTCGGCATGGGGGCGCTGCTCGGCGTCGGCGCCGGCAGCCAGCATGATTCCTACATTGTCGTCATGCAGTGGAACGGCGGCAAGAAGGGCAAGGCTCCGGTCGCCTTCATCGGCAAGGGCGTCACGTTCGACACCGGCGGCATCTCGATCAAGCCCGCCGCCGGCATGGAAGACATGAAGTGGGACATGGGCGGCGCGGCGGCCGTCGTCGGCCTGATGAAGGCACTGGCCGGCCGCAAGGCCAAGGTCAACGCGGTCGGCATCATCGGCCTCGCCGAGAACATGCCCTCCGGCACGGCACAGCGTCCGGGCGACGTAGTGAAGTCGATGTCGGGCCAGACGATCGAAGTCATCAATACCGACGCCGAGGGCCGCCTGATTCTCGCCGACGTCCTCTGGTACACCCAGGACCGGTTCAAGCCGGAGGCGATGATCGACCTCGCCACCCTGACGGGCGCCATCATCGTCGCGCTCGGCCACAACAATGCCGGCCTGTTCGCCACTGACGACGCGCTGGCGGAGCGCCTGCTGGCGGCCGGCAAGGCCTCCGGCGAGACATTGTGGCGCATGCCGCTGGATGACGCCTACGACAAGCAGATCGAATCGGACATCGCCGACATGAAGAATATCGGCGGTCGCGACGGTGGCAGCGTCACTGCGGCGCAGTTCCTGAAGCGGTTCTGCAACGACGTGCCCTGGGCGCATCTGGACATCGCTGGCGTCGCGTGGGGCAGCAAGGCGAAGCCCACGTCGCCGAAGGGGGGTACCGGCTTCGGCGTGCGCCTGCTGGACCGCTTCGTCGCCGATCACTACGAGCAGTGAGCGCCCGCAGCACGGGGCCGGGGAGGGGCCGTGGAGATCGAGTTCCGCAACGTGGCCGGGCAGCGCTTCGAAACGGGCTTGGCGGCGTTCCTCGAGCCGGAACTCGCCGCCGGGCGGCGCGCCGTCGTGCTTTGCGGTACGCGTGAACGCCTGGAGGCGCTGAACCTCGGCCTCTGGACTTACGATCCCGCATCCTTTCTGCCGCACGGCAGCGAGGCCGACGGCCACGCCGAGCGGCAGCCGGTTTATCTGACGCTGGCGGAGGAGAACCCGAACGCGGCGTCGCTGCTGGTCATGATCGACGATGCCGAGGCGGCGGCGCCCGAAGCCTTCGAGAAATGCAGCATACTCTTCGACAGGAACGATCCGGCTGTGCGCGATGCGGCCCGCGCACGCTGGCGCAACTGCCTCGCGGCCGGGCATACTCCCGTCTACTGGGAGTTTTCGGCGCAAGGGTGGCGGAAGAACGGCTGAAGGGCCTACGCCGTCCAATGGAGTTGCCCGGCATCACGGGCGCGGCTATAACGCCGCGCCGTTGATCCCCTAGGGAGACAGGAGCCACATGGCTACCGAGCAGACACTTTCCATCATCAAGCCCGACGCCACGCGGCGCAACCTGACCGGAAAGATCAACGCCCGCTTCGAGGAAGCAGGGCTGCGGATCATCGCCCAGCGCCGGGTCAAGCTGACCCGCGAGCAGGCGGAGCGCTTCTACGAAGTCCACCGGGAGCGTCCGTTCTTCAAGGACCTCTGCGCGTTCATGACCTCCGGTCCGGTCGTCGTGCAGGCCCTGGAAGGCGAGAATGCGGTGCAGCGTCATCGCGACGTGATGGGCGCCACCAACCCGGCGAACGCCGCACCCGGCACCATCCGCAAGGATTTCGGCGAGAGCGTCGAGGCGAACTCGGTGCACGGTTCGGACTCGCTGGAGAACGCAAAGCGCGAGATCGGCTTCTTCTTCGCCGAGTGCGACATCGTCGGCTGAAACGCCGACCGGTCGACAGTGGAACGGCGGCCCTAGGCCGCCGTTTCGCGTTTCAGTGCATCAAGCGACCAAGAACCACATCAGCACCATCACCACTGCGATCGCGGCGATGGAGAGCTTCGTGAAGAGCACGAAACCTCCCCAAATGTCGCGATGACGGTCGATATCCGCTTTCGCCGGCTGCATGTCGCCTCTCTGTTCATTTCCGCGCCCCCGTCGGGACCTTGCCAATCGGATATGCGCGGCTGCGGCGGTCGTCAAGACGTCACGAGGTCCTCGGTCGCCTCTGCGGCCTTGCACGCCGCGGCGCACCTCAGCAAGTTGGACGTCCGGGCGTAGACCGATGACCCGAGGAGGCCGTACGCCCTGCTGCACGTCCCGCGCTCCCCCGTCCTGATCGCCACGTTCAGATCGGCTCTCTGGGTAACCCCTGACGGCGAGATGCTGGAACTCGCGCCGGCCGAGGCGGCCGCGCGCATCCAGTCCGAGATGCCGCTGGTCGCGCACGCCCCGGCCCTGGCGCGGCGGCTGGGGATCGCGCCTTTCCGCGGTCTCGACCTGCTGGAACTGTTCGCGTTCGTCAGAGCCGCGCGCTTCTGTCTGCCGACCCCGCGCGGCCTCGCTGCCGCCGTCGGCCTGCCGCCGCCCCGCAGTAAGGCGGCGGAAGTCGAGGCGCTGATCGGCGCGGCGCGTGTGCTCCTGCAGGAACAGGCGGCGCGCTCCGACGATCCGCATGCCCTGCCCGTCGCCTGGGGAATGGCCAGGGCCGGATGGCCGTGGGGACCGGCGCTGCTGAACGCCCTGGGCTTCAGCCCCGAAAACGGTAACGCGACAGAGGCGCCTCGGGTGCAGCGCGCCATGGCGGTGTGGGAGCGGCTTCAGGCCTGGCAGGAGGAGGCGCCGCTGCCTCCGCCCTCCAGCCACCCCGTCTCGTCGGCGGAGACGCGCCACCGGCTGTCGGACCTCCTCGGCACCGACGCCGAGCCGCGGCCGAGCCAGGCGGACTATGCGTCTGCCGCGGCCGGCGCCTTCCAGCCGCGCGAGCGCCGCGATGAGCCGCTGTTCGTAATCGCCGAGGCGGGCACCGGCGTCGGCAAGACGCTCGGCTATATCGCGCCGGCGAGCGTCTGGTCGGAAAAGAACGGCGCCCCCGTCTGGATCAGTACCTATACGCGCAATCTGCAGCATCAGGTCGACCGGGAACTGGAGCGGCTCTTCCCCGATGCCGAGGAGCGGCAGGGCAAGGTCGTCATCCGCAAGGGACGCGAGAACTATCTCTGCCTTCTGAACCTGGAGGATGCGACACGGGTGGTCGGCGCGCGGCCCGGCGACACCGTGGTCCTGGGGCTGATGGTCCGTTGGGCCGAGCGCACGCGCGACGGCGACATGGTCGGCGGCGACTTCCCCGCCTGGCTGCCGGACCTCCTCGGGGCAGCGCGCACCCGCGGTCTCGCCGACCAGCGCGGCGAGTGCATCTATGCCGCATGTCCGCACTATCAGAAGTGCTTCATCGAGCGGAATGTCCGCCGCGCCCGACGGGCGGAACTCGTCGTCGCCAACCACGCGCTCGTCATGGCGCAGGCCGCGCTCGGCGGGCTCGACGATGCGTATCTGCCGACGCGCTACGTGTTCGACGAGGGCCATCATCTGTTCGACGCCGCGGATTCGGCCTTCTCGGCCGTGCTGTCCGGCCTGGAGACGGCGGAACTCCGGCGCTGGATGCTGGGCGCGGAGGGCGGCCGCAGCCGCGCCCGCGGCCTGCGCCGCCGGATGGAGGACCTGTCCGCCGACGAGGAGACGGCGGACGCGGTGGAGCAGGCGGTGCGTGCGGCTGCCATCCTGCCGGCGGAAGGCTGGATGCTGCGGCTCGCCGAAGGCCGGCCGCAGGGACCGGTCGAAACCTTCCTGGCGCTGGTCCGCCAGCAGGTGGCGGCGCGGGCCGTCGGTCCCGACGCACCCTATGGCATAGAAGCGGACCTGCTGCCGGCTGTCGACGGCTTGCCAGAGGCGTCGGCGAGCCTCGCGGCGGCCTTGGCCAAGCTCGCCCGCCCGCTGTCGGCCCTGCGCCGGCGCCTGCTGCAGCGCCTGGAGGATGAAGCCGACACGCTCGAGACCGCGATGCGGCTGCGCATCGAGGGGCTGTGCCGGTCGCTGCAGCGCCGGGCCGAGGTCCAGGTCACGGCGTGGCGCAGCATGCTCGACGGCATGGGCGCCGAGCCTACGGCCGAGTTCGTCGACTGGCTGGCCATCGACCGGATCGAGGGTCGCGACTTCGATGTCGGCATGCACCGCCACTGGGTGGACCCGACTGTCCCGTTCGCTGCGAGCATCGGCGGCCACGCCCATGGGCTGCTGGTCACGTCAGCGACCCTGCGCGACGCGACCGGAAATCCCGAGGCGGACTGGCTGGCCGCCGAGGCACGCACCGGGGCGGTGCATTTCTCGGCGCCGGCACTGCGGGCGGCGGTGCCGTCGCCCTTCGATTATGTGCGCCAGACACGGGTCCTGATCGTCACGGACGTGCGCAAGGATGATCTGAGCCAGGTCGCCGCGGCCTATCGTGCCCTGTTCATGGCCTCCGGCGGCGGCGGACTCGGTCTGTTTACGGCGATCGGCCGGCTGCGCGCGGTGCACGAGCGCATTGTGGAACCGCTCGAGGCGGAAGGTCGGATGCTGCTCGCCCAGCATGTCGACCGGATGGACGTGAATACCCTGATCGAGATCTTTCGTGCCGAGCCGGATTCCTGTCTGCTCGGAACGGATGCGGTGCGCGACGGGGTCGACGTGCCGGGACGTGCCCTGCGCCTGATCGTCTTCGACCGCGTGCCCTGGCCGCGGCCGGACATCCTGCATCGGGCGCGGCGCGCGCGGTTCGGCGGTCGCGCCTACGACGACCGGATCACGCGCCTGCGCCTGCGGCAGGCGTTCGGCCGCCTCGTCCGGCGCGCCGACGACTGCGGCGTGTTCGTCCTCCTCGATCCGATGATGCCGTCGCGCCTCTGCAGCGCTTTCCCGGAGGGCGTGGCTGTCCAAAGGGTGGGACTGGCCGAAGCCGTCGCCACGACGCGCGCCTTCATCGGCGCCGGAGGCGAGCCGCGCGCGGACCGCGTTACCGGCGTTTAACTTGACCTAGGCTGCGCGCCTGCTTAACAGCACCAGCAGATCAGCGAAGGACGCGCTATGACACTGACGACTTCCACGACCCATCACACGGCTCTGATCTACGTCATGGTGCTCGTCGCCGGTTCGGACGGCGGTATGCCGAACTCCGAAC
Organism: Constrictibacter sp. MBR-5; assembly: GCF_040549485.1. Lineage (NCBI taxonomy): Bacteria > Pseudomonadati > Pseudomonadota > Alphaproteobacteria > Rhodospirillales > Allostellaceae > Constrictibacter > Constrictibacter sp. MBR-5. The sequence goes on along the minus strand of NZ_JBEPTK010000001.1, from coordinate 195,723 downwards.
TGCGCAGCATCGGCGAGGTCGTCCAGTACCTGCCGATCTTCCGCGACTACGACCGTGACCGCCTGACGAAGGACGCGGCTGCCTGCGGCCGGTTGCTGAACGACGACGACGGCCTGGAGAACGTTCTCGATCAGGTCGAGGCGGCTTTGCCCGAGCGCCTGCGGGAGACGGCCTACGCGCTCGCCTGCGACGTCGCCGCAGCCGACGGCCGCGTGACCCAGGAGGAGGCGCGGATGCTCGACATCATCCGCTACCGCCTGCAGGTCGGCCGGCTCGCCGCCGCCGCGATCGAGCGCGGCGCACGCGCTCGGCACATGACGATCTGAACCATCCGCGGGGCTTCGGTCGAGCCGTCAGTCCGGCTCGATCATGCCCGCCCGTTCGGTGATGATCCCGTAGACTTCCGGGCGCCGGTGGGCGGCGAAGTTGAAGATCGTCGTCTTGTTGAAGCGGCCCTCGTCGAGGTCGGCGTCGTAGACGATCAGTTCGTCCGCGAGCGTGTGCGCCTGCGCCACGATCTCTCCCGACGGCGCGACGATGATGCTGCCGCCCATCAGGTCGCAGCCGTCCTCGTGGCCCGCCTTCGCCACCGAGACGGCCCAGGTCCCGTTCTGGTAGCAGCCGGCCTGCACGGTGATATGGTTGTGCATCATCCGGACGTGCGGGGGCTCGGTGGCGGACAGCGAGTTGGCCGCCGGCGTGTTGTAGCCGAGCATGACGAGTTCGACGCCCTTCATGCCCATGACGCGCCACGTTTCGGGCCAGCGGCGGTCGTTGCACAGGCACATGCCCATGATCCCGCCCATCGTGCGGAAGACCGGGAAGCCCAGGTCACCCACCTCGAAATAGCGCTTTTCCAAATGCTGCCATGGGCGGTGGCCCTCGAAATCGGTGTGACCCGGCAGGTGGACCTTGCGGTACTTGCCGGCGATCCGGCCCTCGAAGTCGACGATGATCGAGGTGTTGAACCGGTGCAGCACCCCGTCGCGGTGCTCGTGCTCGGCATAGCCGAGGTAGAAGCCGATGCCGAGGTCGCGCGCCGTGTCGAACAGACGCTGCGTATCCGGACCGGGCATCTCCTTCTCGAAGAAGGCATCGACCTCGTTCCAGTCCTCCATGTACCAGCGCGGGAAGAAGGTCGTCAGCGCCAGTTCGGGGAACACGACCAGCTTGGCGCCACGTTCGTGGGCCCGGCGGAGCAGCGCCACCATGCGTTCGACCACCTCAGCGCGCGTCTCGCCGCGTGCGATCGGCCCCATCTGCGCGCCCGCGACCGTGATAACCCGTGCCATGTCCTACTCCGCCGTTTTCCGGAACCGGGATGCGACGCGCGCCGTTACGACGCTTCGGCATCATCACCCTATGCCGCGGCGATGCAAGGCACAGGCCGCGGTGGCCGTGCTTGGCGGCGGCGTGTTCACTCTATAGGCTGATATCGGAAGAAGGGGGCAGGCGGACCGCGCATGGAATGGTTGATCCTCCTGGGAGCGGTCGCTCTCGTCGGCGGCTACTTCATCGCCGTCTACAACAAGCTCGTCAGCCTCTCGCGGCGCGTTGAAGAAGCCTGGAGCGATATCCAGGTGCAGATGAAGCGCCGCTACGATCTCATTCCGAACCTGGTCGAGACGGTGAAAGGGTATATGCAGCACGAGCGCAGCACGCTGGACGCCGTGACGGCAGCACGTGCCGCCGCGGTCTCGTCGCAGGGATCCCCGGCCGAGCAGGCGAAGGCGGAAAACCTGCTCCAGGGGGCGTTGCGCAGCCTGCTCGCCGTCGCGGAGGCCTATCCCGACCTCAAGGCGAACCAGAACTTCCTGGTGCTGCAGCACGATATCGCCGACACCGAGAATCGCATCCAGTCGGCCCGCCGCTTCTATAACGGCAACGTGCGCGAGCTGAACGTGACGATCGAGCAGTTTCCGAGTAGTCTGGTCGCCAAACAGTTCTCCTTCCGTACGGCGGACTTCTTCGAACTGGATACGCCTGAGGCCGCTGAGCCGCCGCGCGTCGCGTTTCCCTGACGTCGATGCGATATCTGGTCGTTGCGCTGGTCGCGCTGCTGCTGGGCGTTGGACTTGCCGTCGCGCAGACGCGCCTCGACCATGAGCGGATCACCGACTACGACGTCACGGTGCAGGTCGCGGCGGACGGCCTGACGACCGTCACCGAGCGGATCACGGTCGTGGCACTCGGCCGGGAGATCCGGCGCGGCATCTACCGCGACCTGCCGCTGGTGCAGGAGAGCCTGCTCGGTCGCTCGCAGCCGGCTTTCGACCTCGTCGCCGTGCGCCGCGACGGCAAGGCCGAGCCCCACAGCCAGGAAGCCGCCGGCGACGGCATCCGGATCTATGTCGGCGACCCGGACAGGCTTCTGCAGCCGGGCGTCCATACATACGAACTGGTCTACACCGTCGCCCGACAGGTTCGCTTCTTCGACGGGTTCGACGAAATCTACTGGAACGTCACCGGCAACGACTGGGCTTTCCGCATCGAGAACGCGCGGGTGAGGGTCATGCCTCCGCCGCGGGCGCCGGTCCTGCAGGTCGCCGGCTATACCGGCGCCCGCGGCGACACCGAGCAGGCAGTGGAGATCGCGAGCGGTGCCGCCGGCGAGATCCTCGTGACGGCGACCCGGCAACTGGCACCGGGCGAAGGCTTGACCGTGGCGGTGGGCTGGGCGAAAGGCTACGTGGCCGAACCGACCGCAGCGGAGCGCTGGCGCTGGTTCCTGACTGACAGCCGGCAATCCCTCGTCGCCCTGGCCGTCCTGGGGCTCGTCCTGGTGTACTACCTGCTGGTCTGGCATCGCGTCGGCCGCGATCCTCGAGGCGGGCCGATCATCCCGGTCTACGCGCCGACACTGCCCCCGGCCGCGATGCGCTACATCCGGCGGATGGGCTATGATGATCGCTGCCTCGCGGCCGCCCTGGTCAGCCTCGCGGTCAAGGGATATCTCGTCATCCGCGACGGCGACGGCACACCCACGGTGGAGCGGCGGGACACGAGCAGCCAGCCGGCCTCGCCGGGAGAGGATGCATTGCGTCGGACGCTCTTTGCGACCGGCAGTCGCGTCGCCCTCGACAGGGAGTCGCGCAAGACACTGATCGCGGCTCGGCGGGCGCTGAAGGGTCACTTCGACAAGACGTTCGACACGACCTTCTTCCGCCACAACCGCCCGTACTTCATGGTCGGTGCGGGTCTTACGGTCCTCGGCTGGCTGGCCGTCGCGGCATCGGCACCGACCCTCTTCGAGACGTTGTTCCTGTCGGTCTGGCTGGCCGGCTGGTCGGTCGGCACCGGGTGGCTGCTGGTCTTCTTAGTCCGCCAGTGGCGGCTGGCGCTCGGTGGAGCGGGGTTCGGACACGTGTTCGGCGCGCTGTTCGGCACGGCTTTCGCCATGCCATTCGTCGGCGGCTGGCTCTTTGGAGTCTTCGCCCTGAGCCAAGCCGTCGGCCCGGCTGCCGCCGTCTTTCTGGTCGCCGCGCTCGGGCTCAACATCCTGTTCTTTCGTCTGCTCAGGGCGCCGACGGCGATCGGCAGGGACGCGCTCGACGAGATCGAAGGCATGCTGCTCTACCTCTCCGTGGCCGAGGCCGAGCGCCTGCGATTCCACCACGGCAGTCCGATCACGCCGGAGCTGTTCGAACGCTTCCTCCCCTACGCCATAGCGCTCGACGTCGAGACGCAGTGGGCGGAGCAGTTCGCCGAGGCGCTGCGACAGGCGCAGCGCACCGGGCAGGAGACGTACCGGCCCATCTGGTATGGCGGCCGGAGCTTCGATGCCGCGGGCATCTCGGCGATCGGCGGCTCGATCTCCTCGGCTGTCGGCAGTGCGACAACCCAGTCCAGCTCCGGTTCCGGCGGCGGCGGCTCCAGCGGCGGTGGGGGCGGTGGCGGTGGCGGCGGGGGCTGGTGAACAGCCCGTGTCGTATCAGCCCGCCTCGGAGCGATCCTCTGGCGGTCGCGGCACGAACACTTCCAGCGCGTGACGCACGACTCGGAAGGTCGCCGGCGTCACGGTGGTCAACTCGCCGTCGGTGTTGACCCGCATCGGGCGGCTCGTCTCTACCTTAATCTCGGGGGCACGAAGGCAGTGGACGGCCTCGTTCGCTCGGTGCCGGCCGGCCCGGAAGGCCGGGAGGAGTGCGGCCATCCGCGCCAGCGGTCGCGGCTCCATGCAGTAGAGGTCGAGCAGGCCGTCGTCGATCGCGGCGTCTTCGGAGACGGACATGCCGCCGCCATAGTAGCGGCCGTTACCGACGGCGAGCTGGATCGAGCGCAGGACCTGCTGGCTGCCGTCCGCGGTGATCCGGGCGCGGAAGCTGCGCATCGCGCGCCATGCATCGGCGGCGGCGAAGGGATAGCTGAAGACGCCCCAGCGCTTCTTGAACTGCTTGGTCATCCGGGTCGCGACCTCGACGCTCAGGCCGATGCTCGCGACGTTGAAGAAGAGCTTGCCGTTGACCTCGCCGAGATCGATCCGGCGGGTCTCGCCGGCCGCGATGATCGCGCAGGCGGTGGCCGGATCCGCCGGTATCCCCAGCGTGCGGGCCAGATCGTTGGCCGTGCCGAGCGGCAGGATGCCGACCGGCAGGCCCGTTGCGACGGCCGCTTCGGCGAAATGGTTCAGCGTGCCGTCGCCGCCGCCGAGGATCAGCATGTCGGCGTTGGCGGCGGCCATCGCGATGCTGTCGTCGGTCGCCTCGCCCTTCGGCGGCACGGCCTCGATGCCGACCTCGTCGAGAGCCGCGACGACGGCCTCATACGCTTCGGCGCCTGAGCGCGCATTGCGATTGACGATCAGGACGGCGCGCCGATCCGGCACTTGGGTTCTCGCTATAGGGGGAGGGAACGACGCACGCGGCCTGGCACCAACGCGGCGCCAGACCGCAGGTTCCGGGGCGCTCTTGACGGTATCAGGCCGTGATGACTCTGACCGGCTCACCCTTCGCCCAAGCGGCGATGCATTCGACGGTGTCCCTGTAGAAGAAGCGGTAGGTGTCGTCGGTGACGTAGCCGAGATGCGGTGTCAGCACGACATTATCGAGGCTGCGCAGCGGGTGATCCGCGGGCAGCGGCTCCACGTCGTAGACGTCGAGGCCGGCGCCAGCGATCCGCCGCTCGCGCAGCGCGGCGAGCAGCGCCTCCTGCTGCACGATGGGGCCGCGCGAGGTGTTGACCAGGAAGGCGGTGGGCTTCATCCGGGCGAGGTCGTCGGCGCCGACGAGGCCGCGCGACCGGTCGCCCAGGACCAGGTGGATGCTGAGGAAGTCGGACTGTGCGAACAGCGCGTCGCGCTCAACCCGCTTCACGCCATGCTCCGCCGCCTTCTCATCGGTGAGGTTCTGGCTCCAGCCGATCGCTTCCATGCCGAAGGCCTTGCCGAGCTTAGCCACATAGCCGCCGAGGCGCCCGACGCCGAGCAGGCCGAGGGTCGCGCCGTGCAGGCTGCGCCCGATCGTCGTCTGCCAGCGGCCTTCCTGCATGGCGCGGTGCTCGAACGGGATGTTGCGCGCGAGCGACAGGATCAGTCCCATCGCGAGTTCCGGCGTCGGCGGCGTGGTGCCGCGGGTGCCGCAGACCGTGACGCCTTGGGCGGTCGCCGCAGCGACGTCGACCGAGAGGTTGCGGCCGCCGGTGGTGACCAGGAGCTTCAGCTTCGGCAATGCCGCGAAGACGGCGCGCGGGAACGGCGTGCGCTCGCGCATGATGCAGACCACCTCGAAGTCGGCGAGACGGCGCACCAGGGCCTCGGGCTCTGAGACATGGTCGTCGAAGACGGTGACGTCGTAGCCTGCGGGGATGGCGGACCAGTCCGCCATCTTCAGGGCGACGTTCTGATAGTCGTCGAGAACGGCGACGCGCGGCATGCTTCTCTCCCGGTCCGTGGTCTTGATCGCCGCCGAAGATGACGCGCCGCACCCGTCTCCGTCCACTCCCGCGGCGGTCAGACCGGATTGGCTAGGTACCAGGCGAGCAGTTCGACGCCCTTCATGAAGTCGGCGATCTCCATCGCCTCGTCCGGATTGTGGCTGCCGTTGGCGTTGCGCACGAAGATCATCGCCGTCGGCACCCCGGCGGCAGCGAACGCCGCCGCGTCGTGCGAGGCGCCGGAGGGGATGTCCATCGAAGGGATGGCGAGCGCGGCGACGCCTTCGCGCAGCCGCGCCTTGATGCCCTCGTCGAGGATGCCGGGTGCGGCGCGCGTGAAACGGCCCAGGTCGAAGCGCACCCGGCGCTTTTCGGCGATCTCCAGCGCCATCTCCTGGATGCGCGCCTCCATCTCGTCCAGGAAGGCGATGTCGAGGCTGCGCATGTCGACGCTGAAGTCGACCTGGCCGGCGATGATGGTCATCGCGTGGCGCTGCGCGTCGGTCGCCATCTTGCCGACGGTGAAGGCGAAGTCCTGGCCGCGCGCCTCGCACGCGTCCCAGATCCGGTCGAGGCCCATCACCAGTTCCGACACGGCAATCGCCGCGTCGCGCCGGTGGCTGCGCGGCACCCCGCCGCAATGGGAGTATTCGCCGACGCAGCGTGCAGCGGGCACGCGCAGATTGCCGCGGATGCCGGTGACGATGCCGACCGGAATCTCCTGGTCTTCCAGTACCGGTCCCTGCTCGATGTGCAGTTCCAGGTAGGCTGCGAGCGATGAGGTGTCGAGATGAGGTGGTCCGCTGCGCACCGTCTCTGGATCGCAGCCAAGTTCGGCCATATGGTCGGCGAGGGTTCGGCCCGTGTCCGCGCGGCGCGCATCGTCGAGCGCGCCGTGGGGCAGGGTGCCCAGGGCGGAGCGGCTGCCGATATAGGACACGCCGAACCAGGCGCTCTCCTCGGCGCGGATGCCCATGACCGAGACGTCGGCCTCGGGGCACCAGCCGGCGTCGGCCAGTGCAACGATCGCGGTCACGCCGGCGATCACCCCGGCGGCCCCGTCGAAATTGCCGCCCTGCGCCACCGAATCGAGGTGAGAGCCGATCACCGTCCGCTTCGCCGACCGGTCGCGGCCGGGGAGGGTCACGTAGCTGTTGCCGGCCGCATCGGTCGCCGTCTCGAGCCCCAGCTCCGCCGCCCGTGCACGCAGCAGTTCGTGCGCGAATTGCTCGCCCGGCCCGTACGAGGCACGCGTGATGCCGACACCGTCAAACGTTTTGGCGCGCAGCGTGTCGAAAAAGCCTTCCGCGAGCGGGCGCCGTGCCGACACCGCGGCGGCGATCCTGGCTGACTCCATCTGTAGCCTCTCTCTTATACGGAACCGGGAGGGACCCTGCGTGTTGCGAGCGCAAGGTTCGCAGCATCCGAGCGGGATATGGAACAGTTCTTTGCAGCTTTATGGGGCTTCGCGATCTTCGGCGGGCCCATCATCCTGGCGATCGCCATGATCTTCGGCACCGTCCAGTGGCGCCGCCGCCGCCGTCGCTTGGCCGAACGGGGTCTCACTCCCCGAACGGAGCCCCGTCGCGGCGCAATGGCGTCGCGCGACGGCTAGCCGCTGTAGCGACGCGCCGCTGCCCGAAACAACCTGATCCGCGTCTAAGCAGCTAAAGGGCCGGTGCCTTGCTTAACGGGCGGAGCCGGGGGCGCCCAGTGTTCGGCCGATGCGTTCGGCGGCGGCGCGGCGTTGTTCGGTGATGCCGGCGCTGCGGCGTTTCAGGCGCGCGACGAGTTCGGGGCTGGCGCTGCGGACCGAGCCGCTGTCGTAGGGCGGGTGCGGGTCGTATTCGATCTGGAGCTGGATCTCACGCGCCTTCTCCTCGCCGTGCAGCTTGGCGACGACGGCGAGGCCGAAATCGATGCCCGAGGTGACGCCGGCCCCGGTGACGGTGTTGCCGTCGACGACGACGCGCTCGGGCGTCGGAATCGCGCCGAGCAGGGCGAGCTGTTCGATGGCGCCCCAGTGCGTCGTCGCGCGCTTGCCCTTCAGCAGGCCGGCGGCGCCGAGGACGAGAGAGCCGGTGCAGACCGACGTGACGAGCGACGCCCCTTCGCCGGCCGAGCGGACGAAGGCGATCAGATACTCGTCCTGCATCGCTTCCAGGACCCCGGGACCGCCGGGGATGAACAGGATGTCCGGCGTGCCGTAGGTGGAGAAGGTCGCGGTCGGCGTGAAGGTCAGGCCCTGGGCGTCCTTCACCGGCTCGATATGGTGCCAGAGCAGGTCGACCTTGGCGCCCGGCATCCGCGCCAGCACCTCGAACGGGCCGGTCAGGTCGAGCTGCGTCATGCGCGGGAAGATCACCATCGCGATGCGGCAGGGGGCGGGCGTCTCGGGCATCGGCATGTTCTCCGGCAGTGCGTCGCGGCGCATGATAGCGGGACCGTCCACCGGCGGAAACGTGGCGCGTACTGCTGTGCGCGTCATGAGGCTGCAACAGCCGAGTCACCGCCGCGACACGCGGCGGCGCTAGGGTCCGGGGCCGAGAAGCCGAGCCTGTGCCAGGAGACATCATGCGCCGCACCAACCTTGTCCAGCCGCTGACTCGACGCCTGTTCATGGGGCGGACCGCATTGATCGGCGGCGGGCTTGCCGCCTCCGGCCTCCTGGCACGCTCCGGCCTTGCGGCGCCGGCGTCGATCACTTCGGACAAGGTCCGGCCGACGATCCCGAACGGGGTGCAGAGCGGCGATGTTGGCATGGATCGCGGCATCGTCTGGAGCCGCACGGACAGGCCGGCGCGGATGATCGTCGAATACTCCACGACGGAGTCGTTCAAGAACCCCCGGCGGGTGGTCGGCCCGGCCGCGCTCGACGTCACCGACTTCACGGCGAAGGTCGACCTGCGTGACCTGCCGCCGGGGCAGACGATCTTCTATCGCGTGCAGTTCGAAGACCTGGCCGAGCCCGGCATCGTCAGCGAGGCCGCGGTCGGCCGCTTCCGCACCGCCCCGGGCCATGCCCGCGACGTCGCCTTCGTCTGGTCCGGCGACACCGCCGGCCAGGGCTGGGGCATCAACGAGGATTGGGGCGGCATGAAGATCTACGAGGTGATGCGGAAGTCGGAGCCCGACTTCTTCATCCACTCGGGCGACACGATCTATGCCGACGGCCCGATCCAGGCCGAGGTGAAGCTGCCCGACGGCACGCTCTGGAAGAACGTGACGATCGAGGAGAAGTCGAAGGTCGCCGAGACCCTGGCGGAGTTCCGCGGCAACTTCCGCTACAATCTGATGGACGCCAACGTCCGCCGGCTGGCGGCCGAGGTGCCGATGTTCGCGCAGTGGGACGACCACGAGACGACGAACAACTGGTATCCGGGCGAGATGCTCGACGACCGCTATACCGAGAAGAGCGCCTCGCTGCTCTCGGCCCGCGCGCGGCGCGCGTTCAGCGAGTACATGCCGATCCGCGAGGAGCCGACCGATCCCGATCGCATATATCGCGCGATCAGCTACGGGCCGCTGCTCGACGTCTTCTTCCTCGACATGCGCACCTATCGCGCCGCCAACAGCGGCAACCGCCAGCCGGTCGCGGGGGCCGAGACGGCGTTCATGGGCGCGGACCAGATCCGCTGGCTGAAGCAGCAGCTGCTCGCCTCGCGCGCCACCTGGAAGGCGATCGCCGCCGACATGCCGATAGGCATCGTCGTCGCGGACGGCAAGGAGGCCTTCGAGGCGATCGCCAACGGCGACGGCCCGGTGCTCGGCCGCGAGCACGAGATCGCCGACCTGCTGCGCTTCATCAAGCAGAACGGCATCCGCAACACGGTGTGGTTCACGGCGGACGTGCACTACACGGCCGCGCACTATTACGATCCCGGCAAGGCGCAGTTCACCGACTTCGAACCCTTCTGGGAGTTCGTCAGCGGCCCGCTGAACGCGGGTTCGTTCGGGCCCGGCAAGATGGACGACACGTTCGGGCCGCAGGTCGTCTACACGAAGCATCCGGACGGCAAGGCCAACACTCCGCCGACCGCCGGCCTGCAGTTCTTCGGCGAGACCAGGATCGACGGCCGCACCGAGGTGATGACCGTCATGCTGAAGGACCTGAAGGGCGACACGCTCTACAGCGTCGACCTCGAGCCGAAGCTCGGTTGATCGGGCACGGGCAGGGGCGTCACCCCTGGTAGGGGTGATGCTCCATCCAGTGCCGGGCGATGTCGATGCGGCGCGTCACCCAGACGCCGGCGTGCATCTGGACGTAATCCAGGAAGCGCGCGAGGCCGGCAGCGCGGGCCGGGTGGCCGATCATCCGCATGTGCAGGCCGACCGACATCATCTTCGGCTGGGTCCGGCCCTCGGCGTAGAGCATGTCGAACGCGTCGCGGCAGAAGGTGAAGAAGTCGTCCCCCGTGGCGAACTTGCCGCGGCCGAACTGCGCGTCGTTGTTGGTGATGCTGTAGGGCACGACGAGGTGCGGCTTGCCGTCGACCTTCACCCAGTAGGGCAGTTCGTCGTCGTAGGCGTCCGAGTCGTAGAGGAAGCCACCCTCCGCGACGACCAGCTTCCGGGTGTTCACGGACGGCCCGTAGCGGCAGTACCAGCCGAGCGGGCGCTCGCCCATCATGTTCTCGAACGAGGCGATCGCGCGCCGGATGTGGTCGCGCTCCTCGGCCTCGGTCAGCTTGTAGTGCGGCACCCAGCGCCAGCCGTGGCAGCAGATGTCGAAGCCGGAGGCCTTGATGGCCGCGGCCGCGGGCGGGTTGCGTTCGAGGGCGAGGGCGCAGCCGAAGATCGTCATCGGCAGGCCGCGCTCCTGGAACAGGCGCATCAGCCGCCAGAAGCCGACGCGCGAGCCGTAGGCGAACAGGCCCTCGCCGGCGAGGTCGCGGCCGACGACGCCGGGATCGGCGGTGCCGGCCTCGGTGAGCGCCCGTTCTGTATAGCCCTCGCCGTCCTGCACGGAGGGTTCGGAGCCCTCCTCGTAGTTCATCACGAAGTTGATCGCGATGCGGGCGCCGTCCGGCCATTTCGGGTCCGGCGGATCGTTCGCGTAGCCGATGAGGTCGCGGTCGTAGGTCATCGCATTCTCCTCATCCGGCGATGCGCACGGGCTCGGGCAGGGTGAAGAACTCCTCGTCGCCCTTGCCGCCGTCGCGCCACATGAAGACGGCGAACGGCGCCCGGGCGCCGAACACCGTGTTCGGATGGTGCCAGACGTTCATACGGTAGGTGATGCCCTGGCCGGGCGCGGGCAGGAAGGCCCGGGCGCGGCGCATGTCCGGGCCGCCGTCGGCGGCGTGCGGCGCCACCATGACGACCCAGCGGGTCGGCGCGAGGGGCACGAAGGTCTGCGAGGAGAATTCGTGACGCTCCATGATCGTCGCGTCGAGCGGCAAGTCGGCGACGGGGAGGGCGCAGGAGAGGAACAGGCTGGGCCAGGCGTCCGGTCGGCCGTTACCCAGGGCCTCCTCGTAATAGAGGCGCCCTTTCTCGACGGGCGCCTCCAGTACGTCGCCATAGGGAGCGAAGGCTTCCTTCGTCAGCGGCTCTGGCGTGATGGTCAGCATGGCGCGGATCTGGCCTCGCGGCGGCGGGGGCGGGTCAGCAAGGCCAGCAAGTTCCACGCCATGGCGCTCTCCTCCAGTCGGCGGCGCGCCGGCCGTTATGCCATTCAGCCGTTGCGCCAGACGGGCGGACGCTTCTCCAGGAAGGCGTCGATGCCCTCGGCCGCATCCTGCTTCATCATGTTCTCGACCATGACGCCGCTCGCATAGGCATAGGCTTCCTCCAGGCCGAGCTCAATCTGGCGGTAGAAGGCCGTCTTGCCGATGGCCACCACGGTGCCGGAATGGGCAGCGATCTTTCCGGCCAGCGCGGCGACGGCGTCGTCGAGCGCATCGGGCGCGACGATCTCGTTCACAAGCCCGATGCTCTGTGCGGTCGCTGCATCGACGATGTCGCCGGTGACGAGCAGGCGCATGGCCTCCTTGCGGCCGACGGCGCGCGTCAGCGCCACCATCGGGGTCGAGCAGAACAGGCCGAGCTTCACGCCGGGGGTGCCGAACTTCGCGGCATCGGAGGCGACGGCGAGATCGCAGGTCGCGACCAGCTGACAGCCGGCGGCGGCGGCCGGACCGTGGACGCGCGCGATCACCGGCTGCGGCATGCGGGTGAGCGTCAGCATCAGGCGGCTGCACTGGTCGAACAGCGCTTGCTGCGCCGCGCGGCTGGGATCGGCGCGCATCTCGCGCAGGTCGTGGCCGGCGCAGAAGGCGGGGCCGCTGCCGGCGATCACCACGACGCGGGCCTCAGGGTCCTCGGCGATGGTATCCAAGGCGGTCTGGAGATCCGTCATCAGCGCGCGCGACAGCGTGTTGAACGCCTTGGGCCGGTTCAGCGTCAGGGTGACGATGCCGTCGCGGTCGTCGCGCAGCAGCAGCGGCTCGGCGTTGGGCAGGTGGTTCATGACTGGCCTCGCGGTGCTTCCGATCACGGTCGCTGGGGTGGAAGATAGGCCCGTCCGCGCCAACCGACCAAGGGAAAGCCATGCCAGCCGCCGCCATCGCTGCCGTTACCGCCGCCGCGTTCCAGGCGCTCGTCCGCGAGGCCGTGCCGATGACCCGGATCCTGCGGCCCGAGGTCGAGCGGCTGGAGGATGGCTTCGTGCGTATCCGGGCGCCGTTCGACCCGGATTTCCTGCGGCCCGGCGGCACGGTCTCCGGTCCGGTGCTGATGGCTCTGGCGGACATCACGATGTACGGCCTGGTCATGAGCCGGGCCGGGGCGGTCGAACTGGCGGTGACGACGCATCTCAACATGGCCTTCCTGCGCCGCCCCGCCGCGGCGGCCGTGGTGGCGGAGGGAAGGCTGCTCCGCATGGGCCGGCGGCTCGCCTTCGGCGACGTGCTGCTCTACAGCGAGGGCGTCGCCGACCCCGTCGCCCAGGCATCCGTCACTTACGCAATGCCGTCAGAGGCTTGATATCGCGGTAAAATGGTAGTTCATATCAAGTGGCTGTTTTAAAACGAAAAATCGATTGTTGTTGACGCCTTTGGTGCACCCCCCTATATCCCGCCGCCACACGGGATGGCGTGAGGCCAGCGGACGGACACATGAAGACCTATTCAGCCAAGCCGGCGGACATCGAGCACAAATGGTGCCTGATCGACGCCGAAGACCTTGTGCTCGGCAGGCTCGCGACGATCGTCGCGATGCGCCTGCGCGGCAAGCACAAGCCGATGTTCACGCCGCACATGGATTGCGGCGACCATGTCGTGATCGTGAATGCCGAGAAGGTTCGCCTGACCGGCAACAAGATCACCGACAAGATGTACTATCACCACACCGGTCATCCGGGCGGGATCAAGGAGCGCTCGGCGCAGCAGATCCTGTCGGGCCGGTTCCCGGAGCGGATCATCGAGAAGGCGGTGGAGCGCATGGTGCCGCGCGGCCCCCTCGGCCGCGACGTCATGCGCAAGCTGCACGTCTATGCCGGCGCGGAGCACCCGCATGGCGCCCAGCAGCCCGAGGCGCTGGACGTCGGTGCGATGAACGTGAAGAACAAGAGGAGCTTCTGAGCATGGCTGCGGATGCACATTCGCTCGCCGATCTGAAGTCCGCGCTCGGAGGCAGCACGCCGGTCGAGACGGACGACGCGCCCCGCGAACCGAAGATCGATGCGCAGGGCCGGTCCTACGGCACCGGTCGCCGCAAGAACGCGGTCGCCCGCGTCTGGATCAAGCCGGGCAGCGGCAAGATCACGGTCAACGGCCGCGACGGCGAGAACTACTTCGCCCGCCCGAACCTGCGTCAGGTTCTGCTGGCCCCGTTCGTGACCACGAACCGCGCCAACCAGTATGATGTCTGGTGCACGGTCGCCGGTGGCGGCCTGTCGGGTCAGGCCGGTGCGGTCCGTCTCGGCATCAGCCGCGCGCTGATCTGCTACGAGCCGCCGCTGCGTCCGGCGCTGAAGAGCGCGGGCTTCATGACCCGCGACCCGCGCGTCGTCGAGCGCAAGAAGTACGGCAAGGCCAAGGCGCGCCGCAGCTTCCAGTTCTCGAAGCGCTGATCGCCTGGCCTCACGGCCATCGAAGGAAGGGCGTCCCGTTCGGGGCGCCCTTTTTCGTTGACGCTCAGACCGCCGCGAGAGCCACCGCTAGGAAGACGAGCGCTGCGAGCCACGGCCAGAACCGCGGTCGTGCCCGCACGGATCGTTGCTCCCGGTCGGCCTCCGCCTCGGCGATCCGGTCCGCCGCCGTCTCCATCTTGTCGAGCAGTTCGGGCAGGCGGACGACGTTGGCGACGAATTCGGCCGCGAAGCGGCGCATCCGCGCCTCCGGGCCGCGGTTCTCGCGCAGCCAGTCCTCGATCAGCGGCCGCGAGAGCGTCCACATGTTGATCGTCGGGTCGAGCTGGCGACCCATGCCCTCGGCCATCAGCATCGTCTTCTGCAGGAGGAGCAGCTGCGGCTGCGCCTGCATGTCGAACCGTTCGGTGACCTCGAACAGCTGAGCCAGAAGACGGCCGATCGAGATTTCGTTCAGCGGCCGCTCCATGATCGGCTCGGCGATCGAGCGGACCGCCTGGGCGAAGGATGCGGGCGACTGGTGGCGCGGGATCCAGCCGGCGCGGAAATGGACGTCGGCGACCAGGTCGTAGTCGCGCATGACGAAGCCGATCAGCATGTCCGCCAGATGGTCTCGGGTGCTGCGGTCGAGCCGGCCCATGATGCCGAAGTCGATCACCACCAGGGTGCCGTCGGCGGCGATGAAGGCGTTGCCGGCATGCATGTCGGCGTGGAAGAAGCCGTCGCGGAAGACCTGGGTGAAGAAGGAATTTGCGGCGTGGCTGAGGATGGTGCGGACATCGTGCCCCGCCGCGATCAGCCGCTCCTTCTCGTCGACGGGAATGCCGTCGATCCATTCCAGGGTCATGACGCCGCGGGCCGTGCGCTGCCAGTCCACCTCGGGCACGCGGAACCAGGGCACGTCGATGAAGTTCTCGCGCAGTTCCGAAGCGGCGGCCGCCTCGAGGCGCAGGTCCATTTCGCTGCGCACGCTGTCGGCGAAGGTCTCGACCGCCTCCACGGGCCGAAGGCGGCGCATTCCGCGGTCCAGCCGCTCCGTCAGTCGGGCGAGCCAGAGAAAGAGCGAGAGATCGCGGGCGAAGCCGGCTTCCACGCCGGGCCGCAGCACCTTCACCGCCACGACCTCGCCTTCCGTCGTCACCGCGCGATGGACCTGGGCGATCGAGGCCGCCGCTACGGCGTTTGGATCGAAGGTGGAGAACAGCGTCTCCACCGGCCGTCCCAGTTCGCGGGCGACGACGCTCATGGCAGTGTCGCCGTCGAAAGGGGTCAGCCTGTCCTGCAGGCGGGACAAATCCTCGGCGACGTCGGCGCCGAGGAGGTCGGGGCGCGTCGACAGGGCCTGCCCCAGCTTGATGAATGTCGGGCCCAGTTCCTGGAGCGCATCGGCGAGCCGCTCGCCCCGCCGTCGCGTTCCGGCCGTTCGCTCACGCCCCAGCCGGCGCGCCAGCCATCCGACGCGCGGCGTGCCGGAGAGGAGGGCGAGCGGGAAGAGGGCGTCATGGCGCGACAGCGTCCGGGCGATGACGATCAGGCGGGCGAGATTGCGCAGGCCGGCGATCATGCGGCTGTCCGGGACACGCGCACCCCGATCAGAGGCGCCATCCGGAATGGAGGGCGACGATGCCGCCCGACAGGTTCCGCCAAGTCACCCGCTCGAAGCCGGTGGCGCGCATGCGTCCCGCGAGGTCTTCCTGGGGCGGGAACCGCCGGATGCTCTCCACCAGATACTGGTACGCCTCGCGGTCGCCCGCCACGACCTTGCCGAGGATCGGGAGGACCTTAAAGGAATAGGTCTCGTAGGCTTCCGCCAACAGGGGCACGGCGACGCGCGAAAACTCCAGGCAGAGCATCCGGCCGCCGGGCTTCAGCACCCGGTACATCTCGGCCAGCGCACGGTCGATGTGGGTCACGTTGCGCAGAGCGAAGGCGATCGTGCAGGCGTCGGCGCAGCGATCGGGAAAGGGCAGGCGCTCCGCATCGCCGCCGGCCCAGCCGGGCCGGCCCACGAGGCCGCGGTCGACGGCGCGGTCGCGGCCGACCGACAGCATCTCCGCGTTGACGTCGCAGACGACGATATCGCCTGGGACCGTCGCCTGCCGCGAGCCGATCCGGTCGATGATGCGGAACGCGATGTCGCCGGTTCCCCCGCCGACGTCGAGGATCGTCATGCCGGGCTGCGGATCGAGCGTGTCGACGAGCACCGATTTCCACAAGCGGTGGACGCCCATGCTCATCAGGTCGTTCATCAGGTCGTAGCGCGGCGCGACGCTATCGAAGACGCCGCGGACCATGGAGGCCTTGCCCGCCGCCGGGACGGAGCGGAAGCCGAACGATACGGGCTCGTCCATCGCGGGGTCCTGGGTGCCGGATGCCGGCTGCCGCGCGGTATCGGCGGTGTTTGACATGGGCCGGAACATAGCGCGCGGCACCCGTTCGCGCTAGCTTGGCGCCCATGCCCGAATTGCCCGAAGTCGAGACCGTTTGCCGCGGACTGCGTGCCGCACTGGTCGGCCGCCGGCTGGTGCGCGTGACCGTGCGCCGGCCGGACCTGCGCTTCGCCTTTCCCGAACGCTTCGCCGAGCGCCTGCAGGGGCGGCGCGTGGTGACGATCGGCCGCAGGGCGAAGTACATCCTCGCCGAACTGGACGACGGCGCGATCTGGATGACGCATCTCGGCATGGCGGGGCGCATGGTGCTCGGCTCCGGGTCTCTCAACGAGGTCGGCCTGCACGAGCATGTGACGATCGAGACCGACGACGGCCAACATGTCCGCTACATTGATGCGCGCCGGTTCGGCTTCATGGATCTCTTCCCCAAGGCGGGGTTGGATGCGCACCCGCGGCTCGCCGGGCTCGGCCTGGAGCCGGTGGGCGCCGATGTCGCGCCGCTGACCGGACCGGTGCTGGCGGGCCTGTTCGCCGGCAGGCTGGCACCGCTGAAGGCCGCGTTGCTGGACCAGCGCCTGATCGCCGGCCTGGGCAACATCTACGCCTGCGAGGCGTTGTTCCGGGCGCGGCTGTCGCCGACGCGCATCGCGGGCACCGTGACGGGCGCACGGGCGGCGCGCCTCGCCGAAGCCATTCGTTCGGTGCTGGAGGATGCGATCGCGGCGGGCGGGTCGTCCCTGCGCGACTATGTGCAGACGTCAGGCGAGCTGGGATATTTCCAGCACAGCTGGGCCGTCTATGGGCGGGAGGGAGAGGCATGTCCGGCCTGCAACTGCGATCGGCGCGTGACTGGCGGCATCAACCGTCTGGTCCAGTCGGGGCGATCGACGTTCTTCTGCGTGAAGCGTCAGCGATGATGATGTACTGTGTGGCGATGCAAAGGCGCACGCACATCACGGTCGTCCTTCTGGCGCTTCTTCTCGGCACGTCCGGCCTTCTCGGTGCCGCAGCCGAGAGCCGTGCGAACGAGGTCGGATTCGTCGACGGCTTCGAAGACCTGCCGCTGATGCCGGGGCTCGCCGTCGACGCTACGGCCGGCGTGCTGTTCGAGAAGCCGACCGGCCGGATCGTCGAGACGATCGCAGGCGGCAGGCCGGCGGTCGCCGATATCCGCTCCTTCTACGATGCGACCCTGCCCGAACTCGGCTGGCAGCCTGTCGGCGGCTTCGGCGGCCTGCTGTTCAAGCGCAGCCAGGAAACGCTGCAGATCGAGATCCGCGACGACCGACGTACGCGCCAGGTGCGCTTCTTCCTGACACCCGGCTGACGGCGAAAACGCCGCGCCCCAACGCCCGCCCATTCCGAGGAGACGAGAGCCCTCATGCCTTACGACAATATCATCGTGGACAAGCGCGGCGCGGTCGGGCTGATCACCCTGAATCGCCCCAAGGCGCTGAACGCGCTGAACGGCGCGCTCGTGGCCGACGTGGCTGCAGCCCTCGATGCGTTCGAGGACGACGACGACATCGGCGCGGTGGTGATCACCGGCAGCGAGAAGGCGTTCGCCGCCGGGGCCGACATCAAGGAGATGCAGTCGAAGTCCTACATGGACGTTTACCTGGAAGATTTCATCACGAAGGGCTGGGAGCGGGTGACACGCTGCCGCAAGCCTGTAATTGCGGCGGTTTCAGGCTATGCGCTCGGCGGCGGGTGCGAACTGGCGATGATGTGCGATTTCATCCTCGCGGCGGACAATGCCAAGTTCGGCCAGCCCGAGATCAATCTCGGCACCATTCCGGGGGCCGGCGGCACACAGCGCCTGCCGCGCTTCGTCGGAAAGTCGAAGGCCATGGAAATGGTCCTCACGGGCCGCATGATGGACGCGGCCGAGGCCGAGCGTTCCGGGCTCGTCAGCCGGGTCGTGCCGGCGGCAGACCTGATCGACGAGGCGATGAAGACCGCGGAGGCGATCGCCGCCAAGTCGCGCCCTTCGGTGATGATCGCGAAGGAGTCCGTGAACCGGGCCTACGAGACGACGCTGGCGGAAGGCGTGCGGTTCGAGCGGCGCCTGTTCCACTCGACCTTCGCGACCGAGGATCAGAAGGAAGGCATGGCGGCGTTCGCCGAGAAGCGGCAGCCGCGCTTCTCCAACCGCTGAGTTCCGCCTTCCGCGCCGGTCCGCCGCAGTTGCATGCGGTGGACCAGTCTGTATAGTCCCGCCCTCTTCGCGGCGGAGCTTTTGGAGCGAAAATGTTGATCTCACCGGCCTATGCGCAGGCTGCCGGCGGCGGGGGTGCATTCGACATCGCGGCCTTCCTGCCCCTGATCCTGATCTTTGCGGTCTTCTATTTCCTGCTGATCCGGCCGCAGCAGAAGAAGGTCAAGCAGCATCGCGAGTTGGTCAGCAATCTGCGCCGCAACGACCGTGTCGTTACTGCGGGCGGCATCATCGGCACGGTCTCCAAGGTCGTGAACGACGCGGAGGTCCAGGTCGAGATCGCCGAGGGCGTGCGAGTACGGGTCGTGCGGTCCCAGATCATCGAGGTGCTGGCAAAACCGGCACCGGCGACGCGGACCAAGAAGGAGCCCGAGCCGGACGAGGAGACGGCACCGGAGGTCGATGAGCCGGCCGAGACGGTCGAGGATGCGTCCGCCGAGCAGCCCCCGGCGAAGAAGGGTAGCGGTCTGTTCGGGCGCAAGGGCGGCTAGCGCAGCCGCGCGGAGGCGCTCACATGCTATATTTTGCCAAGTGGAAGATCGGGGTCATCCTCGCGATCTGCTTCCTGGGCGTGATCTATGCCGCGCCGAACTTCTTCCAGAGCCGCGCGCTGGAAGGGCTGCCGACTTGGCTGCCGGTGCAGAAGATCAATCTCGGCCTGGACCTGCAGGGCGGTTCGCACCTGCTGCTCGAAGTCGAGGTCGACGCCGTCGTGCGCGACCGCGTCCAGGCGCTGGAGGGCGTCGTTCGCGCCGCCCTGCGTCCGCAGAACATCGGCTATACCAATCTCGGCACGCGCAACCGCGTGGTGAGCTTCACCCTGCGGGAGCCGGAGCGGGCCGACGAGGTGCGCCGGCTGATCCGCGCCGAGGACAGCACGGTCGACGTCACCGTCGGTGACAACGCGCTCGTCACCGTCGCCATGCCCGAGGCGGAAGAGAGACAGATCCGCGACAGCGCGATCCAGCAGTCGATCGAGATCGTCCGCCGCCGCATCGACGAGACCGGTACGCGGGAGCCGACGATCCAGCGGCAGGGCGAGAACCGCATCATCGTGCAGTTGCCCGGCGTCGACGACCCGGAGCGGATCAAGAGCCTGCTCGGCGAAACGGCGAAGATGGACTTCCATCTGGCCGATACAACCGCGACCGCGGCGGATGCACGGGCGGGCCGCCTACCGGCCGGGTCGGTTCTGCTGCCCGGAACGAGTTCACAGGGGCAGGAGACGGAGTATGTCGTCCGCCGCCGCCCGATCGTCAGCGGCGAGCATCTGATCGACGCACAGCCGTCGTTCCAGGATGGTCAGCCGGTCGTGCGTTTTCGCTTCGACACCCAGGGTGCGCGCCGATTCGGCCGTGCGACGCAGGAGAATGTCGGCCAGCCGCTCGCCATCGTGCTCGACAACAGGGTGATCAGCGCCCCGGTGATCCGGGAGCCGATCCTCGGCGGCGAGGGTATCATCTCCGGCAGCTTTACGGTGCAGGGCGCACAGGACCTGTCGCTGCTGCTGCGGGCTGGTGCGCTGCCGGCGCCGCTGAAGATCCTGGAGGAGCGGACGGTCGGTCCCGGCCTCGGTCAGGATTCGATCGATGCCGGCAAGATCGCCAGCATCGTCGGCATGGTTCTGGTCGTGATCTTCATGGTGCTCGCCTACGGCCTCTTCGGCCTGATGGCCGACATCGCGCTGCTCTTCAACATGTCGCTGATCGTGGCGTCCCTGTCGGTGCTGCAGGCGACTCTCACGCTGCCCGGCATCGCCGGCATCGTCCTCACCATCGGCATGGCGGTCGATGCGAACGTGCTGATCTTCGAGCGGATACGCGAGGAGGTGAGGCTGGGACGCACGCCGATCTCGGCCGTGGACGCCGGCTACAAGCGCGCCCTGACGACCATCGTCGACGCGAATCTGACGACGCTGATCGCAGCCATGCTGCTGTACATCTTCGGGTCGGGTCCGGTGCGCGGTTTCGCCGTCACCCTGGCGATCGGCCTCGTGACGTCCATGTTCACGGCCATCTGGGTCACGCGGCTGATGGTGGTGCTGTGGCTGCGTCGGCGGCGCCCGCAGACCCTTCCGATCTGAGGAGAGCCGGATGCGACCGATGAAGTTCGTTCGACCCGGTACGACGATCCGTTTCATGGAACAGCGGATCTTGGCCTATATGGCCTCGGCGCTGCTGATCGTGGTGTCGGTGGTGGCCTTCGCCGTCCAGGGACTGAACTTCGGCATCGACTTCACCGGCGGCACGCTGATCGAGATTCGGACGGCGGAGCCGGCAGACACCGCTGCAATGCGCGGAACGCTGTCCGATCTCGGGTTGGGCGGCGTGTCCCTGCAGGAGTTCGGCAGCCCCCGCGACATCCTGATAAGGCTCCAGCAGCAGGAGGGCGACGAGCAGGCCCAGATTGCGGCGATCGAGCGGGTTAAGGAGGCACTCGGTGCGGGGGTGGAGTATCGGCGCGTCGAGTACGTCGGCCCACAGGTGGGTGAGGAACTGATCCAGTCCGGCTTCATGGCCGTCGGGCTCGCGCTGCTGGCGATCCTCATCTACGTGTCGTTCCGGTTCGAGTGGCAGTTCGGCGTCGGCGCCGTGATCGCGCTGCTGCACGACATTACGGTGACCGTCGGAATCTTCGCGATCACGCAGATCGAGTTCAACCTGTCGACGGTCGCGGCGGTGCTGACGATCATCGGCTATTCGATCAACGATACCGTGGTGGTCTTCGACCGGGTCCGCGAGAATCTCCGCCGCTACAAGAGTCTGCCGACGACGGAGATCCTGAACCGGAGCATCAACGAGACGCTGTCCCGTACGCTGCTGACGTCGCTGACCACGCTGCTCGCCCTGGGCGCGCTCTACGTGCTGGGCGGCGAGGTGATCCGTGGTTTCACCTTCGCGATGATCTGGGGCGTGATCATCGGGACCTATTCTTCGGTGTGGATCGCGGTACCCGTGCTGCTCCACCTGGGGCTACGCCCGGGAACGGGTTCCGGAACGCAGCAGGACGCCATCGAGGCGAGCCAGCCGGAAGCCACCTGAGCCTTCGGCTGGCTGCGCCGCGTTTGCGGCTGAGGAGGCGTGAGAGATGGAACTCGCCCAGGCCAAGACACCGGGTCGTCAGGTGATCGAGAGCTATGGCGCCGGCCGCTTCCGCGTGAGCGGCACGGTTCACGAGGGTTCGGTAATCGTCTTCCCCGACCGCACGGAGCCCTGGCGGATTGCCGCGTTCGATCAGATCGATCAGGGCAGCTTCGCCGGCATCACTGCGGCCGACGTGGATCTGCTGCTGCTTGGATGCGGGCCGCGCATGTGCCTCGTACCGCGTTCCATCCGCCAGCCATTACGCACGGGAGGCGTCGTCCTGGAGCCGATGGCGACCGGGGCGGCGTGCCGCACGTTCAATGTGCTGATGGCCGAGGGGCGGCGGGTGGCCGCGGCCCTGATCGCGGTGGAGTGAGGCAGACCGCTCAGGCGAACGCCTTGAAGGTGATCAGCGTGAACGTGTCCTTGATGCCGGGCAGCGTCTGAAGCCGTTCGGTGACGAAGCGGCCGACGTCGGCATCGGAGTCCAGGTAGCACTTCACCAGCAGATCATAGTCTCCCGAGGTGGAGTAGACCTCGGACGCCTGCTCGATCTGCTGCACGAGGGAATCGGCCACGTCGTAGGCCTTGCCCAGCTCGCACTTGATCATCACGAAGATCGGCTTCATGCGCTGCTCCCGTGTGGGCGTCGCGAGGTCTTGCGCCTCAGCGCGCGCGGGCGATCGGCACCGGCCTCAGCAGAAACGCGGGAACATGGTCGCCGAGTCCGAGGGGCGCGGGTTCGTCGTCCTGCTCGTGCCGACCGCTGCGCCGCGGACGACGATCGTCGCGGCCGTTGGCGGCCTCGACGCGCTCGGCTGGCGCAGGGGCGGGTGTCGGCCGCGCGGCGGCGGGACGGCGACGCCGGGGGGCATCGCGCTGCTCGTCGACCTCGACGGAGGCTGGCGCATGCGCTGGTGGGGTCGGCGACGGCACGATCTCGACCGCGTCCACTCGCACGGGGGCCGGCACAGAGGCCTGAAGCGGCGCCTCGATTTCGCTCTGGGCGGGCTTGCGACCTCGGCTCCTGGAGCGCTCGGCGGCAGGCTTCGGCGAAGATGCGCCGCGTGCCGGGCTGCGACCGCGACCGCGACCGCGCCGCCCACCGTCCTCGTCCGCCGCGAACTCCGTCGGCTCGATGTCCGGGATCACGAAGCGGGTAATCGCGCGGCCGAGCATCTTCTCGATGGCCTCGACGAAGCGGCCGTCGTCGGGGCTCGCGAGCGTGAACGACTTGCCGCTGCGGCCGGCACGTCCGGTGCGGCCGATGCGATGGACATAGTCCTCGGCATGGATCGGCACGTCGAAATTGAAGACGTGGCTGACATGGTCAATGTCGAGGCCGCGTGCCGCCACGTCGCTTGCCACCAGCAGCCTAACCTGGCCCGTGCGATAGCGATCGAGCGTCTCGGTCCGCTTGTGCTGCGGCATGTCGCCGTGCAGCGCAACCGCGTCGAAGCCGTACTTTACCAGCGACTTCAACAGGATGTCGACGTCGCGCTTGCGGTTGCAGAAGATGATCGCGTTGCGGACATCCTCGGCGCGCAGCAGTTCGCGTAGCGCCTCGCGCTTGTCCTCGTCGTGGACGATCGTGAGATGCTGCTCCACCGTGAGAGCCGGCGAGGCCGGCGGTGCGACGGAGATTTCCTTCGGGTTCGACAGGAAGGCGTCGGCGAGACGACGGATCTCCGGCGCCATCGTCGCCGAGAAGAACAGCGTCTGGCGCAGCGGCGGAAGCAGCGACACGATCCGCTCGACGTCCGGGATGAAGCCCATGTCAAGCATGCGATCGGCCTCGTCGATCACCAGCACCCTCACGTCGGTGAGGATGATCTTGCCGCGCTCGAACAGGTCGAGCAGGCGGCCGGGCGTCGCAATCAGCACGTCGACGCCGCGCTCGAGCAGGCGCTGCTGCTCGGTGAAGGATTCGCCGCCGATGAGCAGGGCCATCGAGAGCTTGTGATATTTGCCATAGACGTTGAAGTTCTCGGCCACCTGGGCCGCCAACTCGCGCGTCGGCTCGATGATCAGCGACCGCGGCATCCGTGCCCGTGCACGGCCCGCAGCGAGGATCTCGATCATCGGCAACGTGAAACCGGCCGTCTTTCCGGTACCGGTCTGGGCGCACCCCAGGACGTCGCGTCCCATCAGGACGACAGGGATCGCCTGCTCCTGGATCGGCGTCGGCTGCGTATAGCCCGCATCGGCTACGGCACGCAGGACACCGTCGCCAAGTCCGAGATCAGCAAAAGTCATGAGAATGAAAAATACTCGCCGCGATCGTTGTGAATTCGCTGCTGATACATGGGCCTCCGCGGTCCGCATGTCAAAGGTCGATAAGGCCCCGGCGCAGTCTGCGGAACAGCGAGGGGCGACCCTAGCGGGAGGGGAGGAGCGAAGACAGCGCGCCGCTGTCCGCCGCGACAGCGAAAGCGCCGGCCTCCTTCAGCCTCGCGCCGTGTCCCGGCAGGCAATGGCCTCCCGCGGTGAAGCCGATGACCCGCATTCCGGCCGCGACGGCGGCTTCCACGCCGGCGAGGCTGTCCTCGACGACCAGGCACCGGTGCGGCGGAACGTCCATCCGGCCGGCGGCGAACAGGAAGAGGTCCGGTGCCGGCTTGCCGCGCGCGACCTGCGTCCCGCTGAAGATGTGGGGGGCGAAGCGCTCGTACAGGCCGACGAGGCCGAGGGAGTGTCGGAGCCGCTCGGGCCCGCTGCTCGACGCGACGCAGGTGCGGCAGGGCAGGGCGGCGACCACGTCCGCTATTCCCTGAACCGCTTCCAACTCGGCTTCGAAGGCGGCCGCGAGTCGGTCATGGATCAGATCGGGAATGCCGGCGGGCAGGGGACGACCGTGGCGCGCCTCCAGGTCCGCGAACATGGCTGCGGCGCCGATCCCGACGTAGCGGCTGCGCACCTCGTGCGCCTCCGTCGGAAAGCCGGCTTCGGTGAGGCACGCGGCATCGACCCGGCAGGCAATCGACTCGCTGTCGATCAGCACGCCGTCGCAGTCGAAGATCACGAGGTCCGTCGAAGCGTGCGGCGTCATGGTCAGCGTGCCTCGCGCCGCCATGCAGCCACCAAGTTGCCGCAGATCAGGACCAGCAGCGCCAGCGGCGGGAGCAGTGGGATCTCGCGGACGCCGGTCACCGTGTAGTCGCCGTTGACGCGCAGTCCGATCCAGCCACGGCCATGCGCCCCCGAATCCGGGCGGACACGACGGATGTCGGGAATGCCGTCGACCAGCCAGCGCACGTCGCCGCCGGTCGTCTCCGCAGCCGGCGTCAGCCGCCGCGTCGTGGCACGGACATCGGTGAACTCGACGGGGTTCGGCGGGCCGGCGGCGGCTATGGCGGTGTTCGACCCGTCTTCGATGCGATAGAGGCCCGCCTGGGCGATCGGAACGGACGCGGTGGAGTGGCCGCCGGTGCCGTCCTCCAGTGTGACCTCGGTGCGCGTCCCGTCGGGTGCCACGATGGTTACCGGCGCCGGATCCGGCGCCAGGCTCTGTCGCTGGATCAGCAGCCGGTCGCCCGAGATTTCGGCGCGCAGGGCGTCTTCCTCGAGGTCGGGCTCCTTCATCAGCCAGTGCGCCATGCGGCGGAGCAGTTCGCCGTGCGGCCCGCCGCCTTCGAAGCCGCGCGCCCAGAGCCAGATGTGATCGCTGA
The DNA here is from genome assembly GCF_040549485.1 of Constrictibacter sp. MBR-5. Taxonomy (NCBI): domain Bacteria; kingdom Pseudomonadati; phylum Pseudomonadota; class Alphaproteobacteria; order Rhodospirillales; family Allostellaceae; genus Constrictibacter; species Constrictibacter sp. MBR-5. The sequence goes on along the minus strand of NZ_JBEPTK010000001.1, from coordinate 170,401 downwards.
GCAACTGCCCGACACGGCCCTCGCCGATACGGCTGAGGACGAGCAGCGGCCGGTCGTCGGCCCCGGTCATGAGCGTTTCGCCCTCGCGGACGTCGGCGTCGACCTGCCGGAACCAACGGCCCCATGGGGCGCCGCGCGCGGCGCGCTCGGCGAGGCCTGCGGTTACCGGATGGCGCTCGCCGAGGGGGGTCACCTTCGGCCGGAAACCGCGTTCGATCACGCGTCCGGTGGGCTCGCTCGGCAGGACCTGCCCCAGCGGCGTGCGGTAGAGCGTCGCGAACGGTTCGGCGAAGCCGGGGCCGACCGCTTCCAGCAGGGCGCCGCCGTCCTGAACGAACTTGGCGATGTTGGAGAGGTAGAGCTGCGGGATGACGCCGCGGCGCGAGTAGCGGTCGAAGATCACGAGATCGAACTCGGAGAGCTTGACCTCGAAAAGCTCGCGGATGGGGAAGGCGATCAGCGAAAGCTCCCGAATCGGCGTCGCGTCCTGCTTCTCCGGCGGGCGGAGGATCGTGAAGTGGACGAGATCCACCGCCGGATCCGACTTCAGCAGGTTGCGCCAGACGCGTTCGCCCGCGTGGGGCTGCCCCGAGACCAGAAGCACCCTCAGCCGGTCGCGGACGCCGTTGATGACGACGACGCCGCGATTGTTGATGTCCGTCAGTTCGCCGGGCGCAGAGGCTGTCTCGAACTCGACCACGGTGCCGCCCGCCCGTTCGATGGGGATGCGGACGATCTCGTCGCGCCCCGACAGCAGATTGAGCGTCCGTGCCGGCTGCCCGTCCTGGCGGATCGCCACGGGAACGACGGTGGGGCGATCGCCCGAGAGCGGCAGGTCGTCGACCCGGATGGTGACCTCGACCTCCTGTCCGACGATGCCGAAGCCGGGGGCGCGCACGATGCGCAGGGTCCGGTCGCGTTCGGCGGGGCGACCGGTCAGCAAGGCGTGCACCGGCGCACCGGGCTGTGCGTCGCCGGCCGAGGGCGCGTCATGCACCTGTCCGTCGGTGACGAGAATGGTGCCTGCGCGGCGCTGCACCGGTACATCGGCCAGTTCGCGCGCGATGGCGCCGAACAGCCGGGTGCCGCCTTCTGTCGGCTCCGTCCCCGGCGCCAGCTTCTCGTCGCCGACGCGAACGACCCTGACGTCGAGATCCCGCAGGTCCGACAGTTCCTCCTGAAGCCTGGCGACGGCCTCTTCGCGCTGCGCCGTCCTGTCGCCGACGCCCTGGCTGCCCGATTCGTCGACGACCAGCAGGGCAACGTCCTGCTGCGGCCGCCGCTGCTCCTCGACGAGCGACGGGTTGGCGAGGGCGAGCAGCAGCAGTGCCAGCATACCGGCGCGCCACACCATGCCCCGTGCACTACGTACGAAGCCGAAACAGATCGGGAGGAGGGCCACGGTGGCGAGGGCCCCGATGGTCCACCAGGGAACGAACGGGCTGAACGCGATGCTGGTGAGAGCCGCGCTCATTCGCCGAGCCGCTCCAGAATGGCGGGAACGTGCACCTGATCGGTCTTGTAGTTGCCCGTCAGGACATGCATCACGAGATTCACGCCGAACCGCCACGCCATTTCGCGTTGCTGCTCACCGCCCGGAACGACCGGGAGCAGCGGCTGCCCCTCGGGACCGGTCGCCCAGGCGCCCGCCCAGTCGTGCCCGCCGATGATCACGGGCGAGACGCCGTCGTTCCGATTCCCCGACGTCGCTTCCACCCAGACCGATCCGCCGGTCCAGCGGCCGGGAAAATCGTGCAGGAGATAGAACGCCTTGGTCAGGACGTGATCGGGCGGGACCGGCGTCAGCGAGGGTAGGTTGACCCCCCGCAGGATCTCCCGGAGCTTCCGGCCCTCCGGTGTCACCAGCTGCGCGCCGAGATCGAGGGTTCCGGCGACGGCGCCCTGGTCGCGGGTATCGAACAATACGGTGCCGCCGTTCTGCAGATAGGCCAGAAGGCGCCCGTGCGCACGCGACGTCAGCGCAGGCTGTTCTGGCATGACCGGCCAGTAGAGCAGCGGGAAGAAGGCGAGTTCGTCGGTCTCGATATCCACCTCGATCGGGTCGCCGGGTTCGATCGAGGTGCGCTGGCTGAGGGTCCGGCTGAGTCCACCGAGGCCGGCGCGACTGATGCGGTCGACATCGGCGACTCCGGTGCGGACATAGGCCAAGTGGGTCTTCAGGGTGGCGGCGAGCGCCGCCTCCTCGGATACGCTCGGTTCAGCGGTCTGGGCCTCGGCAAGCGGGGCGCCCGCGGCCAGTCCCGCGGCCAGTCCCGCCGCCGCGACGAACGAGACGGCCGCGGTGCGCCGCAGGGGGCGGCCGAGTCCGGTGAGATGGCCGCGCAGGCCGAGGGCGATCATCAGGTCGGCGAGCGCCAGCAGGACGGCGCCGACCAGAAGCCACGGCTTCAGGTCGCGCTCGGCGGTGCCGCGGCCGAAGGTGCCGATGGCGACACCTCCCGGCAGGTCTCGCGGAAACGGCGTCAGCGCCGCGAGGGAGGGGCTCAGGTTAAAGGCCCGGACCCCCGCAGCGTCGCCGTAGAATCCGGGCGGCCGATCAGGTCCGGGTGCCGTCCGGAGCATGTCGGACACCGCGATCGGTCGGATCGGGCGTGTCGGCCGTTCGAGCCGGCCGGCGCCGTCGAGCACTTCGACCGGTGGCAGGGGGCCTTCGGCGTCGCCGCCGGTCACCCCCTGGCTGAGGGCGACGATCCGCTGCAGCATCTGAACGAACAGGCCCGACATCGGCAGCGACGACCAGTCCGCAGACGCCGTCGTATGGAACAGGACCAGCCATCCCTTGCCGTTCGGTGCGCCGGTGACGAGCGGGGTGCCGTCCGCGAGGCTGGCCCAGGTCTTCTGGACGAGGTCGATGCTGGGCTCGGCGAGGAGCTGGCGCGACACCGTCACCTCGGCCTGCGGCGCCAAGCCTGCGAAGGGGCCGTCGGCCGCGAAGCCCGACAGCGGCTGCGGCTGCGACCAGGACAGCGCACCGCCGAGGGCGCGGCCGCCGACGCGCAGCGTCACGGGCAGGAGGTCGTCGCGGCCGTCCGACAGGTCGGGGCCGGCAAAGCGCAGCAACACCCCGCCCGCCTCGACCCAGGCGTCCAACCGGGGGCGCACATCATCCGGGATGGTTACCGCATCGGTGATGGCGATGACTGCCAGACGGCCGTCGAGCAGTTCGGACAGGGAGCCCCTGCGCAGATCGGTGTAGGTCGCGAGAGCGCGGGTCAGATAGTGCAGGTCGTCGAGCAGCGGGTGGCCGGACTGGACCGCGCCGGAGACGGCGATGCCGACCGGGCGGCGGCGCCAGCCTTCGTCGAGCAGGAACGTCGCGCCGGCGCTCGGCTCCTCGTCGATGCGCAGTACGGCCAGCGCGTTGAGAATCTCGCTTGGGAGGTCCCGGGCGGTTTCCGCCTGGGTCGCGTCCGGCGCGAAGGCGAGTTCCTCACGCAGCACGGTGCGTCCGTCGGTGGCGAGGCCGCGCATGAAGAGACGTTCCGGGCCGATCGCGGCGGCGCGCTCCGCCACGAGCGTCAGCGTCAAGCCGTCGCGTCGGGGCGCACGGATCAGACGGGCCGCCTCCGCCCGCGGATCGGTGACGACTTCGAGGCGGCCGAACCGCTGGAGGCGTCGCGCGAGCACCGCCACATCCTGCCCCTCGACGCCTTCCGCGATCCAGCGCACCGACGCCGGCGCATCCAAAGACAGGCCGTCGAGGCGCCTTGCCGCCGCGGCGCGGTCGACCGGCCACGGCTTAGGCTCCAGGGCACGCACGGCGGCGCGGACGTCCGCCGCCCGTTGCAGCGATAGTTCGGGCGGTGGCTCGCCGCTGGGGGCCGCAGCCGTGGTCAGAAGCACGACCGGCCTCTCGGTCCGTTCGGCATCGTCGAGCAGAGCGTCTACCGCAGCGATTCGCGCTGGCCAGTTGCGGGCTGCCGCCCAGCCGTCGTCGACGACGATCAGGATGGGGCCCGTCCCGATCCGGCCGACGGCTGGGTTCAGGATCGGATGGGCGAGGGCCAGGATGACCAGCGCCGCCAGCAGCATGCGCAGCAGCAGCAGCCAAAGGGGCGTGCGCGCCGGCGTCTCTTCGTCCTGGCGCAGGCCGAACAGCAGCCGGATCGCCGGAAACCGTACCATCCGCGGTGCCGGCGGCGATATCCGCAGGATCCACCAGATCAGCGGCAGCAGCAGCAGCGCGCCGAGGATCGGGGCGGAGAGGAAGGCGAGCGGCCCGAGCTGCAGCATCAGACGCTCGGCGCCAGCGTGAGCGCCCGGTGCAGGGCCAGAAGCGCCAGGTGGGGTGGAGCGTCGGTATGGTGGGTGGCGAACGTCCAACCCAGCTGCCGTGCCAGGACCGCAAGGCCCGCTCGCTGCGCCGAGAGGCGGCTGAGATAGTCGGGCCGCAGGCGCTCTGCCCGGCGGACGAGCAGCGAGCCTTCATGCTCCAGGCCCTCGAAGCGGATGCGGCCGCGCATGGGCAGGGCCTCCTCCGCTGGGTCGAGCACCTGCAGCAGGTGTCCGCGTGCCGCCTGCGCCGCGAAGGTCCGCATGCGTGCCTCGATCTCCGGCAGGGGATCGAGGAAGTCACCGAACATCACGACCTGCGCATGCCGCGGAACCGGCACGGGCGGCGGCATTCCGATCGCGTCGTCCGCCGACGGCTCGCCGCGCTCCACGATGTCGGCAATCCGGCCGAGTCCGGGAACGCCGCGAACGGGCGGCGCGGCGTCGCCGAGCAGGCCGACCTGCTCGCCGCTGCGCAGCAGGAGCGAGCAGAGCGCGAGCATGAGCACCGTCGCGCGCTCCGCCTTTTCCGGGAGCGTGCGCGCCGACCGCCAGCGCATCGACGGCGACACGTCGCGCCACAGCAGAAGGGTCTGGGCGGATTCCCACTCGTTCTCGCGTACGAAGACCGGCTCCGCGCGCGCCGAACGGCGCCAGTCGATCGACCGGACCGAATCGCCCGGCTGATAGTGACGAAACTGCCAGAAGGCGTCGCCCGGACCGGATCGGCGGCGGCCGTGCACGCCGGGAGAGACGGTCTCGGCGATCCGCAGGGCGGCCAGCAGCAGCGGCGGCAGGCCGGCTCCCAGCCGTTCGGCATCGAGACGGGATCCGGCACGCGGCGCTGTCATCGGGCGCGTCAGGCCAGGGGCTCGCACAGCCGATCGATCACCGCGTCCACGGTCATGCCGTCGGCGCGCGCCGCGAAGGTCAGCGCCATGCGGTGGCGCAGGACGGGCCGGGCGAGGGCGAGCACGTCGTCGACCGACGGCGACAGCCGTCCGTCGAGCAGCGCGCGGGCGCGGGTGGCGAGCATCAGGGCCTGAGAGGCGCGGGGTCCGGGACCCCAGGCCACCGCGTCGTCGATACCGGGCAGTGAGCTCTCCCCGGGTCGGCCCGACCGAACCAGCCGCAGGATGGCGTCGAGGACGCCCTCGCCGACCGGAATGCGGCGCACGAGGCGCTGCGCTTCGAGCAGGTCCGTCGTGGTGAGAATGCGCTGCGGCGGCTGCTCCTCCAGGCCGGTCGTGGCGATCAGCATCTGACGCTCCGCCGCGAGGTCCGGGTAGACGACGTCCACTTCCATCAGGAAACGGTCGAGCTGCGCCTCTGGCAGTGGATAGGTGCCTTCCTGTTCCAGGGGGTTCTGGGTCGCGAGCACGTGGAACGGCTTGGGCAGCGGCCGATACTGCCCGGCTACCGAAACCCGCCGTTCCTGCATCGCCTGGAGCAGTGCCGATTGGGTGCGCGGGCTGGCGCGATTGATCTCGTCGGCCATCAGGAGCTGCGCGAAGACCGGGCCCTCCACGAAGCGGAAGCCGCGCCGGCCGTTCTCGGTCTCTTCTAGGATCTCCGATCCGAGGATATCCGCCGGCATGAGGTCCGGCGTGAACTGGACCCGCTTCTCGTCGAGGCCAAACACGGCGCCCAGCGTCTCGACCAGTCGAGTCTTGCCGAGCCCGGGCACGCCGATCAGCACGGCGTGTCCGCCGGACAGCAGGGTGACGATGGTCTGGTCGACCACCTCCTCCTGCCCGAATATGATGCTGCCGATCTCGGACCGTGCCCGAGCGAGGCGATCGCCGAGCGCCTCTATCTCCGCGGCGAGTGCCTCGCCGGTCGCGCTCCTGAGAACCGTGTCGCTGCCCAGCATCGGATGGCTTCCGTTCGAACCGTGACGGTGCGCCGTGAATTATATGTCCCGACCGGGCGGCGACCACCGGACGGCGTTCGGTTGAGTGTAACGTGAAATACGGCGAAAGCGGGACGGCCAAATGACGGAAACGCCAAACAACGACAGCGCGCCGGACACAGGATCGACGGCGGCCGCACCCGGCGCACGCCCTGTGCCGCCGCTCGTGCAGGGCGACATGCGGATCGCGCGCGACGGGACCTGGTACCACGAGGGCACGCCGTTCAAGCGCCTGCCCCTGGTCAAGCTCTTCTCGACCGTCCTGCGGCGGACCGAAGACGGCGGCTATATGCTGGCCACGCCGGTGGAGCGCGTCGCGGTCAAGGTGGAGGATGCACCGTTCGTCGCCGTGGAGATGGTCGAGGAAGGCGAGGGCGAGACGCGGTGCCTCCGGTTCCGCACGAACATCGACGAGTGGGTGACGCTCGACGAGGAGCACCCGCTGCGGGTCGAACTCGATCCGGCGACCGGCGAACCGTCTCCCTACATCCTCCTGCGAGAAGGGATCGAGGCGCTGGTGACGCGGGCGGTCTTCTACGACCTCGTGGAGCGCGCCGAGGAGCGGGAAGACGGGAAGGGCGAGACCATGCTCGGCGTCCGCAGCGCCGGCGGTTTCTTCCCGCTCGGAACGGCGCCGGCCGAATGACGCGTGACGAGATCGCGGCGAAGCTGAACGGCCAAGCGCCGGGCCGCCGCTCCTCCGCCGGCCGCAGCGACTTCGACCTCGACCCGGCGGGTCGTCCGAAGGGCGAGCGGACCCTGCGTTCCGCGGGTGTCCTGGTGCCGCTGATCGACCGGCCGGAGGGCCTCACGGTCCTGCTGACCCAGCGGACGGCACATCTCCAGAAGCACGCCGGGCAGATCAGCTTCCCCGGCGGCGGCCATGAACCGCAGGACCCCGATCTGGTGGCCACGGCGCTGCGCGAGACCGAGGAGGAGATCGGCCTGCCGCCGGAGCATGTGGCGGTGCTCGGCCGGCTCGATCTCTACGAGACGTCGACGGCATATGGCGTCGTGCCGGTGGTGGGATGGATCCAGCCGCCGTTTCCCTTGAAGATCGATCCGTTCGAGGTCGCCGACGTCTTCGAAGTGCCGCTCGACTTCGTGCTCGATCCCGCGAACCACCGGCGGGACAGTGCCGTTCGCGACGGCCGGAGTCGAAGCTTCTATGTGCTACCCTACCAGGACCGGTACATCTGGGGCGCGACGGCCGGCATGCTGGTCAACCTTTACGAGGTATTGCGCGCTTGATTCGAATCATTCTCCAGATCGTCGTTCCGCTGCTGCTCCCGACCGTGGCGTATGTGCTGTGGGCGCGTTATGCGCGACAGCACACGCTGGCGGATCTGCGGCGAGGCCCGTGGATCTGGCTCGTCGGCGCAGGCTTGGTCCTGGTGGCCGCCAGCGCCGCCGTATGGATCGCCGTTGAACACCAGCCGCCCGGATCGACCTACGTGCCGCCGCGCTTCGAGGACGGCAAGCTGGTCCCGGGCCACTTCCAGTAGACCATGCAGCATGCGGTCCCGCTCGCTCCCCAGCCCTGGATGCAGAGCGCGGCGACGCGGCGTCTTCTCGCTGCGCTGACCGCCGGTGGTGCCGAGGTGCGGTTCGTCGGGGGTTGCGTGCGCGATGCCATCGCCGGCAGGCCGGTCAGCGACATCGATCTGGCGACACCGGACCCGCCCGACCGGGTCGTCGACCTGCTGCATGCGGCCGACCTGCATGCGGTACCCACGGGGATCGCGCACGGGACAGTTACCGCTATCGTCGACGGCCATCCCTACGAGGTGACGACCCTGCGCCACGACGTCGAGACGTTCGGCCGGCATGCCCGCGTCGCCTTCACCGACGACTGGCAGGCCGACGCCGCCCGCCGCGACTTCACCATGAACGCGCTATCCTGCCGACCCGACGGCACTGTGTTCGATCCGTTCGGCGGCATTGACGACCTGCGCGCCGGCCGCGTCCGCTTCGTCGGCGATGCGCGCCGCAGGATCGCGGAGGACGTGCTGCGCCTGCTCCGCTTCTTCCGGTTCCATGCCTGGTACGGGAGGCCTCCGCCGGATGCCGAAGGCTTGGCGGCGTGCCGGGAGGCGGCGCCGATGCTGGCTGGCCTGTCGGCCGAGCGAGTGCGCCGCGAATTCCTGCGCCTGCTGCAAGCGCCCGATCCGATCCCCGCGCTTCGTGTCATGGACGAGGCGGGAATCCTCGTCCACCTTCTCCCGCAACCCTACTGCCTCGCGAGGCTGTCGGCGCTGGTCGATCTCGAGCGCGCCGGCGGCGAGACGGACGCCGTCCGACGGCTCGCGGCGCTCGTCGACATGGCGCCCGATGCCGTGGATGCATTCGCGCACCGGCTCAGGCTCTCGAACGGCGAGCGTCGCAGGTTGCTCGATGCCGCCCGCTTTCGTGCCGCGACAGGCGGGGAAGGGGCGCTCGGGGATGATGCCGCGGCGATGCGGCGGCGCCTCTACCGTGACGGCGCCGAGCGTTATCGCGACCTTGCCTATCTCGACGCGGCCGAGGGCGGTGAGGCCGCCCGGCTCCTCGCGCGGCGGCTCGAGGCGGCACGATCGTGGACGGCACCGCGCCTGCCGATCAACGGCCGCGACGCTGCCGAGGCGGGGGTGACCGCGGGGCCTGCGGTGGGGGCCGCGCTCCGTGGCGTCGAGACATGGTGGATGGAGCGTGATTTTCGCCCCGACCGGGAGGCGTGTCTCGCCGAGCTCCGGTCCATCGTCGCGCGCGGCGCCGCCGCCGCCGGCGGGTGACGGACGGCCTTGCGCCTCGTCGCGGTGCCGCCGACATGTCGGCACCAGCGCATGCGCCCACAGTCCGGGTACCGACCTTGAGAATCCACCGTCCGATCAGATCCGCACTGGCACTCACGTGCATGCTGGCCGCTGCCGCGGTCGCCGCGGGCGGAGCCGTGGTGGCGCAGGAAGCGTCTGCACCAGCCCTGGGCAGCGCGTCGCTCTCCGCCGTCGCCTATGCGGCAGCGCCCCGGCCGTCCTATGTCGAGGTGGTTCTGGCGGACGACAGCCCGGACAATGTCCGGCTCGCATGGGAGACGCACAACCTGCTGCAAAAGGCGGGATGGCTCGCCGACAAGGGGCCGACGCTCCGGCTGACCCTGGACACCTATACTATCGGTGCCGCAGGCACGGCCGAGCCGCCGCAGGGCGGCAAGACCAGGGACGGCAGGCGGGGGAGCGGCAAGCCCCCGGCTGGCACCGGCGCCGGCCAGCAGGAGGAACTGTACGTGCTCGGCGTCCTGGAGGGCGGACTGGTCGACGTCGCGTCTGGCCAGACGATCTGGGAGGGCCGCGCCGTCTATCGGATGAACAACGGCGATCTGCCGCTCGGGGCCGTTGCCTTGGCGCCGCTGTTCGTGGAAGCGCTCGGCCGCAACCTCAGCAACGAGCCGGTCCGCCTGGAGTAGGGTGATCGCCTCGTTACGGCCACTTCGCGACGGGCGGCATCGACATCAGGATGGCCTCGACATTCCCGCCGGTGCGCAGGCCGAACTGGGTGCCGCGATCGTAGAGCAGGTTGAACTCGACGTAGCGGCCGCGGCGGACGAGTTGGTGCTCGCGCTGAGCCTCGGTCCAGGGTTCCTCCATGCGGCGCCGGACGATGGCCGGATAGGCGACCAGAAACGCCTCTCCGACATCCCGGGTGAAGGCGAAGTCGGCGTCCCAGTCGCCATTGTCCAGCCAGTCGTAGAAGATCCCGCCCGCGCCGCGCGGTTCGCCCCGGTGCGGAAGATAGAAATACTCGTCGCACCACGCCTTGAACCGCGCGTAGTAGTCGGCACCGTGCCGGTCGCACGCCGCCTGGAGCGCGCCGTGCAGCATCGCCGCGCTATCGGGATCCTCGCTCATCGGCGTCAGGTCCGCGCCGCCGCCGAACCAGGCTTTGGTCGTCACGATGTGGCGGGTGTTCATGTGCACCGCCGGGACCAGCGGCGACCGCATGTGCGCGACCAGGGAGATGCCGCTCGCCCAGAAGCGCGGATCCTCGTCCGCCCCCGGGATCTGCTTGCGCATCTCTTCGGAGAAGGTGCCGTAGACGGTGGACACGTTGACGCCGACCTTCTCGAACACGCGGCCATGCATGATCGACATGACGCCGCCGCCGGCATCCGTCTCCGGGGCGGTCGGCGGCCGCTGCCAGGCGCGACGCTCGAATCGGCCGGGCGCCACGCCGCGGGCCTGCGCCTCGGACAGCTCGTCCTCGATCCTTTCGAACGCGCCGCAGATCCGGTCGCGCAGCGACTCGAACCAGGTGCGGGCAGTCGCTTTTCGGGATTCGATCTCTTCGCTCATGGGTCCTTCGGCAGCGCGCCTGTCTGTCGCAGGGCCTCACCCAATACCATCGCGGCGGCCAGCGCAACGTTGAGCGAACGTGCTCCCGGTGCCATCGGAATGCGCAGGCGCGCGTGCGCCGCCGCGTGCACCGCGGCCGGAACGCCGGCGCTCTCGCGCCCGAGGAGCAGGGTGTCCGCGGGATCGAACGAAAAGCTGTAGCAGTCCGCCGTTGCGGCCGTCGTGAGCAGCACCAGGCGCCCGCCGCGCGTGGCCTGGGCGATACGGAAATCCTCCCATGCGCGGTGCCGCGTCATGTTCGACAGCGCGATATAATCCATCCCGGCGCGGCGCAGCCGGCGGTCCTCCAGGATGAAGCCACACGGCTCGATGACGTCGATCGGCACGCCCATGCAGGCTCCGAGACGGAGGATCGTGCCGACGTTCTGCGGGATGTCCGGTTCGAGCAGGGCGATGCGCAGGGTCGACTCCGTCCGAAATGTGGCAGTCCGGGCATTTGCATCGCCGGACGTTTCGATTATACGTCTCGGCGGCCTGCGGGGCTGAGGTGCCGGACCCGGTTCCGCGTCAGCTTGCCGCATTGCCGCCGCCGGGTGGGGAAGCATTCTGGCCCGCTCGTCGTCCGGCACTCGACGATAAGGGGAATTCATGGCGCAAGCGGCACACACGGCGGGTCACTCAGACGGCGAGTCCCGCAGGGACTTTCTCTATCTGGCGACTGGCGCGGTGGGCGCCGTCGGCCTCGCGTCGGCGGTCTGGCCGTTCATCCATCAAATGAATCCGTCGGCCGACGTCCTCGCCCTATCGACGACGGACGTGGATCTGACGCCGATCCAGGTCGGTCAGGCGATCACGGTCGTCTGGCGTGGCAAGCCGGTCTTCGTTCGCCATCGTACTCCGAAGGAGATCGAGGAGGCGGAGACGGTCAACGTCAATGATCTCCCCGATCCGCAGGCGGATGCGGACCGCGTCGAGAAGCCGGAATGGCTCGTGGTCGTCGGTGTCTGCACGCATCTGGGATGCGTGCCGCTGGGCACCAAGGCCGGCGATCCCAAAGGCGACTATGACGGGTGGTTCTGCCCGTGCCACGGCTCGCACTACGACAGTTCGGGCCGCATTCGCAGGGGGCCTGCGCCGGCGAACCTCGCCGTACCTCAGTACTCCTTCATCGAAGACCAGAAGATACGGATCGGCTGACGCAGATGAGCTCTCCCGCCTTTCGCAACGGGCTCGTGAAGTGGGTGGACGACCGGCTTCCGGTCTTCACCTACATGCATCACGAACTGCATGAGTATCCGACTCCGAAGAACCTCAACTACATGTGGAACTTCGGGTCGCTCGCCGGCATCGTGCTGACCATCATGCTGGTCAGCGGCATCACGCTGGCGATGAACTACACCGCCCATGTGGACATGGCCTTCAACAGCGTCGAGCGCATCATGCGCGACGTGAACTATGGCTGGCTGATCCGCTACATCCACATGAACGGCGCGTCGTTCTTCTTCATCGTGGTGTACATCCACATCTTCCGTGGGCTGTACTACGGCTCCTATAAGCAGCCGCGCGAGTTGCTGTGGATCCTCGGCGTCGTCATCCTGCTGCTGATGATGGCGACGGCGTTCATGGGCTACGTGCTGCCGTGGGGCCAGATGAGCTTCTGGGGCGCCACCGTCATCACCAACCTGTTCTCGGCCATACCGCTGGTCGGCGAATCGATCGTGACGTGGCTCTGGGGCGGCTTCTCGGTCGCGAACCCGACGCTGAACCGCTTCTATGCGCTGCACTACCTGCTGCCCTTCGTGATCGTGGGCGTGGTGGTTCTGCACATCGTTGCGCTGCATACGCACGGGTCGAACAATCCCCTCGGCATCGACACCAAGGGCCCGCAGGACTCGATCCCCTTCCATCCCTACTACACGATCAAGGACCTCTTCGGCCTCGGCGTGTTCCTGATCGTGTTCTGCGCGTTCGTCTTCTTCGCGCCGAACTATCTCGGCCATCCGGACAACTACATCCCGGCCAACCCGCTGGTGACGCCGGCGCACATCGTGCCCGAATGGTACTTCCTGCCGTTCTACGCGATCCTCCGCGCGGTGCCCGACAAGCTCGGCGGTGTGCTCCTGATGTTCGCCGCGATCTTCGTCCTGGTCATCCTGCCCTGGCTTGATCGTTCGCCGGTGCGCAGCGCGCGCTTCCGGCCGGTCTACAAGTGGTTCTTCTGGCTGCTGCTGATCGACGTGTTCGTGCTGGGTTGGGCCGGCGGCAAGCCGGCGGAGGGCTGGTACATCGTCGTCGGTCGCCTCGCCACCGCGTACTACTTCCTGCACTTCCTGGTGATCGTGCCGCTCCTCGGCAAGATGGAGCGTCCGCGGCCCCTGCCAGCCAGCATCAGCGAGCCGGTGCTGCGCGGCGGCGGACGTGTCGCTGCTGGCGCCCCCTCTGCGCGACCGATGGAGAAGGCGTGATGTTCGGACGGTTCTTTAAGCGTCTGCGGGGAACGGCCCTCGCGGCGGGAATGACCGCCGTCGTCCTGCCGGGTGCCGCGTTCGCAGCCGGCGAGGCGGTGCATCCTCCGGCGGTCGACTGGTCGTTCAACGGGATCTTCGGCACGTTCGACCAGCCGAGCGTGCAGCGGGGCTTCCTGGTCTACAATCAGGTCTGCGCGGCGTGTCATGCGATGTCGCTGCTGTCGTACCGCAACCTGACGCAAGTCGGCGTCTCGGAAGCGGCGGCGGCGGAGATCGCGGCCAGCAAGATCGTCGTCGACGGACCCAACGACGACGGCGAGATGTTCGAACGTCCGGGCCGCCTGTCGGACCGCTTCGTGTCGCCGTTCCCGAACGAGAAGGCGGCACGTGCGGCGAACGGTGGGGCCTATCCGCCCGACCTGTCGCTGATCACCAAGGCCCGGGTCGGTGGCGCCGACTATGTGCACGGCATCCTGACCGGCTACGAGGAGCCGCCCGCGGGCATCACCGTGCCGCCGGGCATGTATTACAATCTGTACTTTCCGGGCCACATGATCGCCATGGCGCCGCCGCTGGCCGCCGGAAGCATCGAGTATCCGGATGGGACCGAAGCCACCGTCGAGCAGATGTCACTCGACGTATCGGCCTTCCTGGCCTTCGCGGCGGAGCCGAACCTCGAGGACCGCAAGCGCATGGGCGTCAAGGTCCTTCTGTTCCTGATCATCTTCACCGCGCTGCTCTATGCGGTGAAGCGGAAGGTCTGGGCGAACATCCACTGACCTGATCCGTCGGGGGCGTCGTTTGGACGACGCTCCCGACTCCCGACCGGAGGAGGCCTAGATGTCCGACGCGCAGCGGCCGACCGTTCTCGGCATCATCGGCGGCAGCGGTATCTACGACATCCCGGGCCTCCACGACGTCCGATGGGAGCGGGTGCACTCGCCCTTCGGCACCGCCTCCGACGAGTTGATGCACGCCGAGTTGGAAGGCCAGCGTCTGGTCTTCCTCCCCCGCCATGGCCGTGGGCACCGTCGCCCACCCACGGAACTGAACTATCGCGCCAACATCGACGTGATGAAGCGCTGCGGCGTCACCCAGATCCTGTCCCTCTCGGCGGTCGGCTCGCTCAAGGAGGAATTGCCTCCGGGGCGCTTCGTCATCGTCGACCAATTCATCGACCGCACCTTCGCCCGCGAGAAGAGCTTCTTCGGCACGGGGTGCGTGGCCCATGTTTCGGTGGCCGATCCCGTCTGCCGCCGCCTCGGTGACGCCCTGCAGGCGGCCGCATCCGAGCAGGGTATCGACGCGGTGCGGGGCGGGACGTACCTGGTCATGGAGGGCCCACAGTTTTCGACGCGGGCCGAATCCAACCTCTACCGGTCCTGGGGCTGCGACGTCATCGGCATGACGAACATGCCGGAGGCCAAGCTCGCCCGCGAGGCCGAGATCTGCTACGCGACCGTCGCGATGGTTACCGACTATGACTGCTGGCATCCGGACCACGACCATGTGACGGTCGAGGCGGTGGTGAAGGTTCTTCTCGGCAATGCCGATACCGCACGCTCGCTGGTGCGGGCTGTCGTACCGAAGCTGGGCGCCCACTCCGGGCCGTGCTCCGCCGGCTGCCACCACGCCCTCGACAACGCGATCATCACGCCGCCGGAGATGCGCGATCCCGAGACGATGGCGCGGCTCGATGCGGTCGCGGGCAGGGTGCTGGGCTACCGGCGCTGAGCGCGAGGTGTCATCCCTCCTTTTCCGTCGCCTCCAGCATCCCGGCCAGTGATTCCCGTCGCGTGATCGCCCAGGCCCAGACGGCGATACAGAGCACGGCACCGACGGCCACCGGTGCCCGCAGGCCGACGAAGTCGGATGCGGCCCCCATGACGATGGCGCCGAGCGCGGGCCCGGCACGGAAGCTCAAGCCGTAGATGCTGAGCGTCCGGCCCAGCATGGCCGGATCGCAGGCGTGCTGGATCAGGCTCTGCGTGGTGACCCCATGCACCACCATGCCGAAGCCCGCCACGACTAGGCTGGCGGCGCCGATCCAGAAGACGTCCGTCGCGCAGAAGCCGAGGAGGCCCAGAGACAGCAGCAGCGTGCTGGTGATGGAGATGCCGGTCTGGCCACCCAGGCGTCCGCGCTGGCCGAGCCAGATGCCGCCGATCATGGCACCCAGGCCGGTGGCGGAGGTCAGAATCGCCAGGCCGTCTGCACCGTGGCCGAAGACCGCGTCCGCGAAGCCGGGCAGCAGCTCGGCGAAGGGGCGCGCGAAGACGGACCCGGCGACGAGGACCAGGAGCAGCGGACCGATCGCCGGGTGGCGGAAGACGTAGGCGAAGCCCTCGGTGATCTCGCGCCACATCGACACGGTGGACTGCTTGCTGGGGACCGGCGGCAGCCGCAGCAGCGATATCGAGAAGAGGAAGATCAGGATCGTCGCCGCCTTCACCATGAAGGTCCAGCCGACTCCGACCCACACGATCAAACCACCGGCGATCGCCGGGCCGACGAACCGGGCGCCGTTCCACATGATCGAGTTGATCGCGACGGCGGCAGAGATGTCTTCGCGCCGAACAAGAACGGCGATCAGCGACAGCCGGGACGGCTGGTTGAAGGCCGTCACGATGCCGAAGACGAGGGTCAGGAGGAACAGGATCTCCGGCGTGATGCTGTCCGCGAGGGTGAGCCCACCCAGAACGAACGCCTGAATGCCCAGCAAGATCTGGCAGATGCGCGTCAGATTGATTTTGTCGACGCGGTCCGCGACCGCGCCGCCCAGGGGACCGGCGAAGATCGACGGCAGGAACTCGGCCGAGGCCATCAGCCCGAGCCATGCACCGGACTTGGTGAGTTCCCAAGTGAGCCAGCCGACGGCGACGCGCTGGATCCAGGTGCCGATCAGCGAGAAGACGTTGCCCGTCGTCCAGATGCGGAAGTTGCGGTTGGAGAAGGCGCGGCCGATCCCGCCGGATCGCGAGAAAAGAGCCCGCACCGCCGCAGTGCCGATCATACGCGGCTCAACGTGTGGGTCACTCCAGCCCTATCCCCTGGCGCCGGACGAACGGACCCAGATTGTCCCGCTCGGTGTGCGAGACCTGCCGGGCCTTGTCCTCGGACCAGCCGTAGGCGGGCGAGGTTCCGTAGAGGTCGCGGTCGCGCTGCTTCTCGGGCGGGGTCGGGTTGCGCGCCTCGCGCCGGCGGTCGTAGCCGTCGACCTCCTCCTCGAGCCGGGAGTCGTCGTAGCGGTCGGTATGGACCGATAGCGACAGTGGCAGCCGCGCGCTGATGAAGCCCTCGCGGTCGGGCCAGCCGAGGCACAGGCCGGCGACCGGAAAAACCCATTTCGGCATCTCCAGGAGGTCGGCCAGTGCCTGGGCATGGTTGCGCACGGCACTGATGCAGCAGGAGCCGAGCCCGGCCGCCTCGGCGGCGAGGATGAAGGTCTGCATCGCCAGCGCACAGTCGGCCGTCGCGTTCAGGAAGCTGTCCAGATGATCGTTGCCGAACGGCTTGCCGCGCAGGTCGCAGATCCGTCGGATGCGCCGGCTGTCGCCGATCCACACCATGAAGACGGGGGCCTGCGCGATCCAGGGCATGTCCGGGATCCAGCCCGCGATGGTGGCACGCTTGGCCGGATCACGGACCAGGATGACGCCCGACTGCTGCAGGTCGGACTTGGCGCTGGCGGAGAAGGCGCAGGCGAGCAGGGTCTGGAGGAGGGGCTCGGGGACGGGCCGGTCGGCATAGCGCCGGTGGGTACGCCGCGCGAGCACGCGCGCCAGCGTCTCTTCGCCCGGCACGTCCGAGCCGGGGTCGATCCGCACACCGAAGCGGTCCTCGATCAGATCGGCGATGCTGGCGTTCGGCATGCGGCGTTCCCGGTGGCTGGCGTTGGCTCTCGGCGCTTAGTCGTACCCCCGGCCGCGCCGCGCGGCAATCCAGGGCATGTCGCGCGGCGTAACGCCGAAAGGGACCCGGTCCGCCGACGCCGCGTTGAATGACCGGGGCCGCCGTCGAAGGGAGATATTATGACGCGATCGGTTACGCGGCGGACCGTTCTGTGCGGCGGAGCCGCTCTCGCCGGGGCGGGGCTGTTGCCCCTGCCGGCGCTCCATGCCGCGCCGGCGCCCCTGATGCGCACGATCCCGTCGAGCGGCGAGAAAGTGCCTGCGGTAGGGCTGGGCACCTGGATCACCTTCAACGTCGGCAGCGATCCGCGGCTGCGCGACGAGAGCGCCGCGGTCATGGCGGCGTTCTTCGGAGCGGGCGGGACGATGATCGATTCGTCGCCGATGTACGGGGCGTCCCAGGACGTCGTCGGCTTCGGGCTGGAGAAGCTGGGGGCGAGGGAGCAGGTGTTTTCCGCCGACAAGGTCTGGACCTCGGAAGGCGACCGGGGGACCGAGCAGATCGCGCGCTCGGCGCGGCGGTGGGGCGTTCCGCGCTTCGACCTGATGCAGGTGCATAACCTGCTCGCGTGGCGCGAGCATCTGGAGACGCTGGCCGCGATGAAGGCGGCCGGAGAGGTCCGCTACGTCGGCATCACCACGTCCGAGAACCGGCGCCACGACCTGTTCGAGGAGGTGATGCGGACACGGCCGCTCGACTTCGTCCAGGTCACCTACAACGTCCTCGATCGCGAGGTGGAGCAGCGCATCCTGCCGATGGCGCAGGAGCGGGGAATCGCGGTGATCGTCAACAGGCCGTTCCGCCAGGGCAGCCTGACCGACCGGCTGGCGCGGGAACCGCTGCCCGACTGGGCCGCCGAGATCGGTGCGAAGAGCTGGGCGCAGATCATCCTGAAGTTCATTCAGTCCCATCCGGCGGTGACCGTCGCGATTCCGGCCACCACGCGCGTCGATCATGTCCGCGAGAACGTTGCCGCGGCGTCGGACCCGCTGCCGGACGCGGCGATGCGGGAACGCATGTCAGCCTACGTGCGTGACCTCTGATGGCCGACTGGTCGAGCTACAGCCTGGAAGACTTCGTCCTCTTCTCGCCCCGCGTCTATTGGCGGATGTTCGAGTTGCAGAATGCGGCGGCGTGGCCAGCGCTGCTCGCCGGCGTGGCGGCGCTGATCCTGATGGCGGGGGCCCTCAGTCGTCCGTCGCGGGCGCTGCGTCTGGCCGCTTTCGTGGCGCTCGGCGCCGTCTGGGTCTGGGTGGGGCTGAGCTTCCTCGGCGGACGGTACGCCGCGATCAACTGGGCCGTCGCCTACGTTGTGCCGTTCTTCGCGGTGCAGGGCCTGCTGCTGTTCGCGGCAGGATTCGCCGGTCGGGCTTGGCTCGACCTGCCCGGTCCGACGCTCCGGACGGGGTGCGGGCTGCTCCTGATCGTCTACGCCGTCGCCCTGCACCCCTTCGTGGCGCCGCTGGCGGGGCGGCCGTGGCAGGCGGCGGAGCTGTTCGGCATCGCACCCGATCCCACCGCGATGGCGACGATCGGGTTTGCGGTCCTCACCATCCCGGCCGCCGGGGCGTGGGTCGTATGCGCGATCCCCCTGCTCTGGTGCCTGGCGAGCGCGCTCACGCTCTATGCGCTGGATGTCCCGGAGGCGGCGATCCCGCTCGCCGCAGCGGTGGTCGGCATTCTGGGCTGCAGCGTGCCCTACGGGGTGCCGCGCTATCGCTCCTCCAGCTATCGGCCGCCCAGCGCGCGATAGATCTTCTGGCCGGCCCGGCCGGTCGGCTCCATGCCGAAACGCCGCTCCGCCTCGGCGATCCCGGCGCGCGAGGCGGGGCCGATCTTGCCGTCCGCCTCGCCGATGTCGTAGCCGGCGGCGAGCAGCAGCTTCTGCAGTTCGAGGCGCTGGGCGCGCGACAGGCCGGGGTCGTCCGTCGGCCAGGCCGTACGGAACGGCGGCAGTCCCATCAGCCGGTCGGCGAGATGCGAGATCGCCAGCGCATAGGATTCGGCGTGGTTGTACTGATAGATCGCATCGAAATTGCGGGTCACGAGGAAGGCCGGACCCGCCGCGCCCGCCGGCAGCAGCAGGCCGGCTGGCGTTCCGCCCGACAGCGACGCGCCGTCGGCCCGAACGATGCCGTACCGTGCCCAATCGGCGATCGGCATCTTGTCGCCGCGTCCCTCCGGCCCGGAATAGCCGCCGGGGACGCGGACCTCGATCAGCCAGGGCTCGCCGCTGCGCCAGCCGGCGCGCTTCAGGTAGTTCGCCGTAGAGGCGAGCGCGTCGGGCACCGAGGAGACCAGATCGCGCCGGCCGTCGCCGTCGAAATCGACCGCCAGGCGCTGATAGGTCGACGGAATGAACTGCGTCTGGCCGAAGGCCCCGGCCCACGAGCCATAGAGTTCGTCGAGCCTCAGATCGCCGTTCTGCACCAGCTTGAGCGCGGCGAGCAGTTCGCCGCGCCAGAAGTCTGTGCGCCGATCGCTGGCGCAGGTGAGGGTGGCCAGCGCGTGCGGCAGGAAGTTCCGGCCGGTCTCGCGCCCATAGTCGGTCTCCACGCCCCATACCGCGGCGACGACGTGGCGGTCGACGCCGTAGCTCCGCTCCACGCGGCGCAGCACGTCGTCGTAGCGCTGCATCATCGCGCGACCGTCGGCGACGCGCTGCTCATCCACGAGGAAGCCGAGATAGTCCCAGATCGGCGTCTTGAACTCCGGCTGCACCTGGGAGACGCGCAGGATGTCCTCGTTCGGTGCGTCGATGTTCAGTGCGTCGGAGAGGATGCCGCTGCTGATCCCGGCGCTCGCGGCCGACGCCCGGAGGCCGTCGACGCAGGCGGAGAAGCTCTGCGCACCGGCGGCGGTGGACATGAGGGCGGCAGCGGCGGCGAAGACGAACGCGGTCGTCCGCATGAGCAATGCTCCGTCCGGGAAACGGCATGGGGGAAGGATCAGCCGGCGGATTGCCAGCGGGCGGCGGCCGCGTCGTCGGCTTCGCGGGCGTCGACCCAGCGTTCGCCCTCCGGCGTCTCCTCAAGCTTCCAGAATGGCGCCTTCGTCTTCAGCCAGTCGATGAGGAAGGCGCAGCTGTCGAGCGCCGCCTGACGGTGCGGCGACGCGGTGGCGACCAGCACGATCGGCTCGCCCGGCTCCAGGCGGCCGTAGCGGTGGACGATCAGGCTGGCGTCGAGCGTCCAGCGCCGGTTGGCTTCGGCCTCGATCCGCTCCAGTTCGCGCTCGGTCATGCCGGGATAGTGCTCGAGCGTCATGGCTTTCACGGCAGTGCCGTCGCCGAGCATATCGCGCACGAGTCCCAGAAAGCAGGCGACGCCGCCGATGCCGTGATTGCCGGCCGATAGGCGCGCCAGTTCGACGCCGGTGTCGAATGCCTCGCGCTGGACACGGATCATGGCGTCAGCCCCCCGTGACGGGCGGAAAGAGCGCGACTTCGTCGCCGGCCCGCACCGGATGGTCCAGGCCCACATGCTCCTGATTCACGGCGACGCGCACGACCTTGCGGTTCGCCAGCGCGTCGGCATGACCTGGGCTGCGGCTCGCGAGCCAGTCGACGAGCGCGCCCGCGGTCGCGACTTCGGCGGGCGGCGAGACATCCTCCTCGCCGATACCCGTCTTCGTGCGTAGCCACGCGAAATAGAGGACCTTCATCGCTGTCCAGCTCCCTCGGCCGCCGGCCGCGGCACGCCGCCCGACGGCGGCGGTTCGGCACCCGGGGTCACGTAGCGTGCAGAAGCGCGGAGATAGTCCCAACCGGTGATCAGTGTGAGGATCGCCGCGGTCCAGAGCCCGATGTCGCCGATCGTCTCGACGGGGAGCCAGACCGGCCCCGAATTGCCGACGATCAGGAAGCCGAGGGCGACCATCTGGATCGTCGTCTTCCACTTGGCGAGACGGCTGACCGGGAGGCTGACCTGCAGGCTCGCGAGGAACTCGCGCAGCCCCGAGACCAGGATCTCGCGGCAAAGGATGATGAGGGCAGGGATGACCGACAGACCGGAGATACGCCCGAACGCGACCAGCATCAGGATCACCGCCGCGACCAGCAGCTTGTCCGCCACGGGATCAAGGAAGCGGCCGAAAGCCGACTGCTCGCGCCAGACGCGGGCGAAATAACCGTCGAGATAGTCTGTGATCGCCGCCATCGAGAAGAGGAGGCAGGCCAGCCACTGCCATTCCCGTCCCTCGACGTAGAAGAGGGCCACGATCACGGGGATCGCCACCACGCGCGAAATGGTGAGCAGGTTGGGGATGCTCGTGATCATGGCCTGCCTCGGCCCTCGGCTGGGAGAGGGCGCATCTTATCCCTGCGGATGAAAGTGGTCATAAACCTTTTTCGCGACAGAGCTGCTAATCCCGGGAACGGCTTCCAGATCGGTCAGTCCCGCCCGCGACACGCCTTTCGCCGAGCCGAAATGATGCAGCAGCGCGCGCTTGCGCGCCGCGCCGATTCCGGCGATCTCGTCCAGAGTGGACTGGCCGATGGCCTTCGTCCGCCGGGCGCGGTGCGTCCCGATGGCGAAGCGGTGCGCCTCGTCGCGCAGCCGCTGGAGAAAGTAGAGGGTCGGATCGTTCGGCGGCAGCATGAACGGCTCGCGCCCAGCGATGAAAAAACGCTCGCGACCGGCATCCCGGTCGGGGCCCTTGGCAATCGCGACGAGGGCGAGATCGGCGATGCCGAGTTCCTCGAACACCTTACGTGCGGCGTTCAACTGACCCAGGCCGCCGTCGATGAGGACCAGGTCGGGCCATGAGCCGCCGCTACGGTCCGGATCTTCCTTCAACGCCCGCGCGAAGCGGCGGTTCAGCACCTCGCGCATCATGCCGTAGTCGTCGCCGGGCGTGATCTCGCCCGGCTCCAGGTTCGCGGCCGTGCCGGCCGAGCGGATGTTGAATTTGCGGTAGGCGCCCTTCATCAGTCCTTCCGGACCGGCGACGATCATGCCGCCGACAGCCATGGTGCCGCCGATGTGGCTGTTGTCGTAGACCTCGATGCGCTGGGGGGGCGCCCCGAGGCCGAAGGCATCGGCTACGCCCGCCAGCAGTCTGGCCTGGCCTGCGCTCTCGGCCACGCGCCGACCGAGCGCCTCGCGCGCATTGAGTTCGGCCCGCTCGATGAGCTTGCGCTTATGCCCGCGCTGCGGCCGCTCGATTCTGACCGCATGACCGGCCTGCAGCGCCAACGCTTCGGTCAGCAGCTCGATTTCGGCGACGGGGTGGGAGATCAGGACCAGCCGGGGCGGCGGCCGGTCGCTGTAGAACTGGCCGACGAAGCCGGCGAGAACCTCGTCCGGCTCCAGGTTCTGGACATGCGTCGGAAAATAGGCGTGATTACCGAAATTCTGTCCGCCGCGGAAGAAGAACACCTGCACGCAGGCCTGCCCGCCCTCCTGGTGGAGCGCGACGACATCGGCGTCGCCGAGGCCCTCGACGTTGATCTCCTGATGGGACTGGACGTGGGCCAGGGCGCGGATGCGATCGCGGTAGAGGGCCGCGCTCTCGAAATCCATCGCCTCGCTGGCCGCCTGCATCTCGTCCGACAGGGTCTGTTGGATCGTCTGGCTTTCGCCCTTGAGGAAGCCGTGCGCCTGATCGACCAGCCCCGCATAATCCTCGCGGGAGATGCGCCCGACGCAGGGTGCCGAGCAGCGCTTGATCTGGTGCAGCAGGCAGGGCCGCGTCCGTGCGTTGAAGATCGCATCGGAGCAGGATCGGAGGAGAAAGGCTCGCTGGAGGGCCGTCAGCGTCCGATTCACGGCGCCGGCGGAGGCGAAGGGGCCGAAATAGTCGCCCTTGGCCGTCCGTGCACCGCGGTGCTTGGTGACCTGCGGCCAGTCGGTGTCGCCGGTGAGGAGGATGTGCGGAAACGACTTGTCGTCGCGCAGCAGCACGTTGTAGCGAGGCTTGAGCCGCTTGATCAGGTTGATCTCGAGCAGCAGCGCCTCGACCTCGGTGTGCGTCTGGACGATCTCCAGGGCGGCGGTCTCGGCCACCATGCGGCGGAGGCGGTTGGGCAACCGCTCCGGGTGGGTGTAGGCGACGACGCGCTTCCGCAGCGACGCGGCCTTGCCGACATAGAGAACGGTTCCGCGGGCGTCCGACATGCGATAGACGCCAGGGCCCATCGGCAGGTGGCGGATCTGCGCGCGCAGAAGCTCGACGCCCGACGCCAGCGGCCTGTCCGGATCGCCGCGGGGCAGGGCGGGCGCGAGGACGGTGGCCGCCACGCTGCCGGCGATACCCGCGGCGCGCCGGGCGGCGGAGGTCGTCGCCTGCGCGTCGTGCGGCGATACCGTTTCGGTGGATCCCCGAACGGCGGATGCCGGCGCTGCCGTCTGCTCCTCTCCCATGCCGCCTATGTGCGGGTCGGTGCGACGCGCGTCAACGGCCGGCAAGCCTGTGCGCGCCGCCTTCGGACCCGGTTTCAGGCCGCAGCATCCACCCCGAGCGCCTCGGCAGCGAGACGGGTGACGGCCGGATAGTCGGTCTTGCCCGTTCCGAGCAGCGGCAGTTTCTCGACCGGCACGATGTCGCGGGGTACGGCGAGGTCGGGTGCGTGGATCTGTCGGGCCGCCTGGACCAGGGCGTTGCGGTCGAGGTGCTGGCTCGTGGTCACCAGGACGATCCGTTCGCCGCGGCGCGGATCGGGCAGGCTGATCGCCGCGTGGGCGCCTTCCGGGTCTGCGGCGCGGCCGACATCCTCGACGGTCCCGAGGGCGATCATCTCGCCCGCGAGCTTGGCGAAGCGTTTGGCGCGGCCGACGATCCGGATGAACCCCTCGGCGTCGATCTCGACGATATCGCCGGTGTCGTGCCAGCCGCCCTCGGGGGGCCGGATGACGCCGGGCCTTTCGGAGAACATGTAGCCGAGCATCACGTTCGGCCCGCGCACGCGAAGGCGACCGCCTGCTTCGATGCCCTCGACCGGCACCAGTTCCGTCTCCATGCCGGGCAGGGGCTTGCCGACCGTGCCGCGGCGATGCCGGGCGGGGGTATTCACGGCGATCACCGGCGACGTCTCGGTCGTGCCGTATCCTTCCAGGACGTGGGTCCGCAACCTTTCCGCGTAGGTGGCGTGCGTTTCCTCGCGCACCCGCTCAGCGCCGGCCACGATCATGCGGACCGAGCGAAAATCGTAGGGGTCGGCGACCTTGGCCCATGCGGACAGGAAGAAGTCCGTGCCGAAGATGACCGTGCAATCGGTGTGGTAGAGCAGTTCCGGCACCATGCGGATGTGCCGCGGGTTGGGGTAGAGCACGCTCTGCACGCCGCGCAGCACCGGCAGCAGAACGCCGCCCGTGAGCCCGAAGGAATGGAACATCGGCAGGCAGTTGAAGACCTTGTCGCTGCGGTTGAAGTCGACGGCCGACGCGATCTGCGCGATGTTGGAGAGGAGATTGGCGTGGCTGAGGGCGACCCCTTTCGGCGGTCCCTCGGAACCGGACGTGAACAGGATCGCCGCGACGTCGTGGTGTTCGCCGCGCCTCGGCAGAACGGCTTGCGGAGCGACGAGGGCGATCAGCCCCCGAAGCTTGTCGGCCGTGCCGATCGCCGCGCGGACATCCTCCAGGTAGATGAGGCGACAATCTTCGGCCAGGGCCTCGACCAGATGGTTCAGTCGGCCCTTCTCGACGAACTCGCGCGACGTCACGACGATGCGCACCTGCGCCGCGCGGCAGGCACCGCGCAGCGACTCGGCGCCCGCGGTGAAGTTCAGCATCGCGGCCGGCCGTCCGTGCGCGACGATACCGAAGAAGACGCCGGCGGTGACCGAGGCGGTGGGCAGCAGTAGCGCCACCGGCTCGCCAGGCGTCGTGTCGCGGGTCAGGATGTCGCCCAGCACCGCGGCGCGCGCCACCAGGGCGCGGTAGGAGACGGGCGGCGCGATCCCATCGCGCACGGCGTCCTGCCCCGCACCGGTCTGCCGACGCGATTCGAGCAGCGCATGGGTGATCGTCTTCGGTGGCTCGTAGGCGGCGAAGGTGGCCTGGACCATCTGGTCGGTCAGCCAGTTCTTCAGCACCGCCCGGCGCTTCTTGCCGAACAGGCCCTCGACCGTGGGTGTCGGCCGCGGCGGCATTACGGTGACCGTGATGCGCGGGAACAGGGCGAGCGGCAATCGCCCGCGCATGCGCGACAGGAAGGTCCGCTGGGCTCCCTCGATGATGATCGGCACGACCGGACACTGGGCCTTGTCGGCCAGCATGCCCGGGCCGCCGGTAATCTTCATTAGGCCACCGGTGACCGTAATGCGGCCCTCGGGGAAGACGCAGACCTTGTCGCCGTCCGCCAGGGCACGCGCAAGGACACGGGCACCGAACGGATTGGTCGGGTCGATCGGGACCGTGTTGGCGAGGCGCAGGAAGGGCCGGATGATCCGGCGCTGCGCGATGTGCGTGTCGATCGCGAACCGCATCTCCGGCAGAAAGACCGCGAGCAGGGCCGCATCCAGAAAGGACTGATGGTTCGGCGTGATCATCGCCGGGCCTTTGAGTCCGCGCAGATGCTCCACCCCGCGCACCCTGGCCCGGAAGGCGATACGGAAGAATGCGCGTCCCGCAGCCAGAACGGCGTCGCGCAGCTTCGATGAGGTCGGGTTCGGGCTGTTCATCGGCCTAAGGTCGGTGTGGAGGCACGGGCGGTCAACGTACGACGGGCGCGGACGTTCATCGGATCCATCGCACCGCGCGTTCGACCATGTGTAAGATCGCTGGGCAAAGAAAATAAGGGGAGGATGCCGTGAGTGCCGAGTACGAAGTCTTCGCCGTCAAGTACGGCGCGCATACCGGACGCCCGATGAACATCAATTTCATCGACGGCGACCCGCACGATACCTCCGGCGCGATCGCCTATTACGTCTGGCTGATCCGCGGGCACGGCCGGACGGTGCTCGTCGACACCGGCATGACCAAGGAAGCTGCCGCCTCGCGCGGGCGGACCCTCGACCGACTGCCCCGCGAGGGGCTCGAAGGGCTCGGCGTCAGCCCCCGCGAGGTGCAGGACGTGGTCGTGACGCACCTGCATTTCGACCATGCCGGCACGCTCGGCGATTGGGAGAACGCCCGCTTCCACCTGCAGGACGAGGAGATGGACTGCGCCACGGGCCGGCTCATGTGCCACGAGCGCCTGCGCCATCCCTACGACGTCGAGGACGTCTGTACGATGGTGCGCAAGGTCTACAAGGACGAGGTGTGCTTCCATTGCGGCGACGCGGAGATCGCGCCGGGCATCAGCGTCCACCATATCGGCGGCCATGCGAAGGGCCTGATGTCGGTGCGCGTGAACACCCGGCGCGGCCACGTCGTCCTCGCCTCCGACGCGGCGCATCTCTATGCCAACATGGAGCAGCAGCGCCCCTTCCCGATCCTCTACAATCTCGGCGACATGCTGGAGGGCTGGAAGAAGCTGCACCGGCTCGCCGATTCGCCGCGGCACATCGTCCCTGGTCACGACCCGCTGGTCATGCAGCGCTACGAGGCGGCGCAGAACGGCATGGAGGATCTCGCCGTCAGGCTGGATCAGCCGCCCAAGGAATAGCCGGCGAACGAAGCCTGACCGGCCGCCGCGTCTCCGACGCACACGTGACGCGGGGGACGATCCCGCGCACACTGCGGCCGATTGGCAATCCAGGAGATGTTCGTATGCCTCTTTCGGGGATCAGGGTGATCGACGCCGGCAGTTTCATCGCGGGGCCGGCGGCGGCGACGGTCATGGGCGATTTCGGCGCCGAGGTGATCAAGATCGAGCCGCCGGAGGGCGATTCTTACCGCCGGCTGGGCGATTCGCCGGGCAACCCGGTGTCGAAGGACGACTACGCCTGGATCGTCGAGAGCCGGAACAAGAAGAGTATCGCCCTCGACCTCAAGCAGCCGGCGGCGCGCGAGGTGCTCGCGACACTGGTGAAGGGCGCCGACGTCTTTCTCACCAACATGCCGCTCAATGTCCGGACCCGGCTCGGCATCCGCTGGGAGGACCTGTCCCATCTCAACGACCGGCTGATCTACGCCTCGCTCTCCGCCTACGGCGAAAAGGGCGACGAGGCCAGCAAGACCGGGTTCGACAGCACCGCATGGTGGGCGCGCTCCGGCCTGATGGACAATGTCCGGTCGGCACCCGACGCGCCGCCGGCGCGGTCGCTGCCCGGCATGGGCGACCATGCGACGGCGATGTCGCTGTTCGGCGCCATCATGCTGGCCCTGTTCCGGCGCGAGCGGACCGGCAAGGGCGGCATGGTCGGCACCTCGCTGATGGCGAACGGTGTCTGGTCGAACGCCTTCCTGGCCCAGGCGATGCTGTGCGGCGCGCCGTTCAAGCTGCGCCCGAAGCGCGAGGAATCGCTGAACGCGCTCAACAACCTGTACGAGGCGGCGGACGGGCGGTGGTTCATGTTGGCCATGGTTTCCGAGGATCGGCAGTGGCCGGGTCTTCTAAAGGCGATCGGTCGGCCCGAACTCGCCGCCGACGCGCGGTTCGTCGACAAGCCGGCCCGGATCGCCAATTCGCATGCGCTCGTCGCGGAACTCGACAGGACGTTCGCCACCCGCGACTACGCCTGGTGGCAGGCGCGGATGGACGAGTGCGGCGTGACGTTCGGCAGCATCGCCAAGCTCGGCGATCTGGAAACCGATGCGCAGATGCTGGCGACCGACGTGATCGTGCCGCTGAACGATCCGAATTCGGCCGCGAAGAACACCGTCGGCAGTCCGATCGTGCTGGAGGGGGTCACGAAGCGTCCTGCTGGCGCTGCGCCGGGAATCGGCGAGCACAGCGATGCGATCCTGGAGAGCTTCGGGTTCGACGCCGATGCCATCACGAAGCTGCGCGCAAGCGGCGCGGTGAAGTAGAAACCGGAGCGCGGGCGTTCCCGCCCGCACCAGCGAAGGGGGCGGCGAGACGCCCGCGCTCCGGCCTTTACCCCTTCCGCAGCATTCCCAGGACGGGCTCCACCGCATCGTCGGCGATGGCGCGCAGTTCCTCGTCGGTGCGGTCCTGGATCGGGTGGGGCACGTAGACCACTGCCCCGTCGAAGCCCAGCGAGCGGGCCTGCGCCTCGAAGCCCGCCTTGAACTCGGTGGTGGCGATCATGCCGCCCGGTACGCCGCGCTGATCGAGGCTCGCGATGTCATGCAAACTGCACGACGTGCACGAGCCTCAATCGCTCAATGCCTCGACGACGAGGTCGCACTCGGTCGCGATCGCCTGCAGCGTCTCGACCGGAGAGACCTTGGTGTTCGTCGGCTTGGCGTAGCGCCGGACCTTCAGGCCCTGCTGCGACAGCCTTTCCTCGAGCCGGTCGAGGAAGACGCTGCCGCGCGCCTTGCCGATATCGAACAGCGCGACGGTCTTGCCGTCGAGGCTGTCCGGCGGATCGAGGCGCGGCCGCATCAGCGGCGCGCTCTCCGCCGTGGGATCGAGCAGTCTCGTCTCCATCAGGTCTTCACCTCCTTGGTCACGGGTATGCTGCCGCGGGCGCCGGACGCCCAGCCGCCGATGATCGCCGACATCAGGCCGGCTTGGCCGCCGGCCCGCACGATGTGCAGCCCGCCCGGCCGGAACTTGGAGAGCACGCCTTCGGCCTGCTCCGGCACGACGCCCTCCATCACGCCGCCGGCGCCGCGGACCAGCTCGCTGCCCGGCTTGCGGAGAACGTCCTCGAATTCCGCGAGGATCCGTGCCCGGTCCCAGCCGGCGTCGCGGAAGATGCGATAATGCTCGGGCGACAGGACCAGCAGCGCATCGTGGCCCTGGACCTTCTTGGGGTGGCCGATCGACCAGAGCGACATCGCCAGCGACCGCACCAGGCTGTCCGGCGTGCGCGAGATCTGGTCGAAATTCGACAGGACGCCGTCGCCCGCGAACAGAGAGACCGTCGACGTCCCGGCCGCGAAGCCGCGCGTCACCGGCCACGGCTCCCAGGTCGGGTCTGTCTCGTCCTCGGCGAAGCAGAACGTGTACTTGCCGGGCTGGCCCAGGGTCGCGCGGTCGATGCCGCCGGGGATGCCGCCGCCGACGTTGCGGATGACCAGCTGCAGCGCGCGGCCGATGGTGGCGTTGGCGCGGTTGCCCTGGCCGAGCGCGTTGCCGCCCCAGTTCATGCCGATCGCCTTGGCGATGGGGCCGTTCACGACGACCACCGGCCCGGCGAAGTACGTCGTGCACAGCAGGCCGTGCATGGTGAATTCGGGGATCAGGGCCGCCTCGATCGCCGCCAGCACGACCGGGAAGTATTCCGGCTTGCAGCCGGCCATGACGGCGTTGATCGCCGCCTTCTCGACCGTGCAGGGCGCCAGGTTCGGCGGGATGCTGCCGATGATCTCGTCGGGCGCACGGGTCGTGCCCCGGAGCATGCGCAGCACGCGCACTTCGGTCGGCGGCACGACCGGCAGGCCGTCGCTCCAGCCGCGCTCGTAGGCCGCCTCGATCGGGTCATCGTAATTGCGAAGTTCGATGGGGCGTGCGCCGAAGCGGGCGTCGCCGAAGCGGACCTTCAGGATCTCCGCCATGCCGGGCTCGACGCTCTTCGAGCCGCAGCCGGGTCGCCATTCGGGCAAGTCGGCGCCGAGGCCCTCAATGCCGGTCACGGCTTCCCAGTCGCCGCGGTGCCAGCCGATGGCGCGGCCGGCCTCGCGGCCACCCTCCAGCCGGATCAGCGTCGGCACGGTCTCGACGTCGAGCCGGTAGGATCGTTCAAGGTCGCGGTCGTCGTGCGCGCCGCCGATCGCTTCCGGGAAGGCGGGATCGTCCTGCGAGAACACGGTCAGTCCCGGTCCGTCGCGCAGCTGCCGGTAGACCGGCTCGAGCAGTTCGCATGTCGGGCAGTCGCGCTTGACGACGGCGACGAGGCCGTTTTCCGGCAATTGCATGGCGTTCCTCCAGGCCGGATTGTCGGCCGATCCGCACCGCGAGGCAATGGGAAGCGCGTCGGCGGCATTCGGGTCGGCGTTGGCAGGCGCGGCTCCGAGCGCTATGAAAACGAGAGACGCTGGCCGAGATGCCGGCCGACCAGGGAGGGCCAGACGATGATCGTCGCCACGGACGCGGCCACCGCCGCCGCCACCCGCTTTGCTCGCCAGACGCCGAGCGGCTCGACCATCTGGCGCAGCAACTATTTCGGCCCGTCGCCCTCGCCGGAGGGGTCGGCCTCGGTCGATCCGACGGCCGATGCGCCCGCCTATGTCGATCCCGCGCCCGGCGAACGGCGGCCGCCGCAGGCTTTCCTGGTGCAGCAGGAGCCGGGCGCCGTCGTGCACCCGCACTTCCACTATGTCGATCAGTTCTAGGTGATCGTCGAGGGCGGCGGCGAGATCGGCCACCATCCCCTCGCACCGCTGACCGTGCATTTCGCCGGGGCCTGCACCGGCTACGGCCCGATCCGGCCGGGGCCGCAGGGCCTGGGCTATTTCACCTTCCGCGCGAGCGCCGATTCGACCGGCGCCCAGTTCCTGCCTGCGATGCGCGATCGTCGCCGCCCGATCAAGCGCCGCTACATTCTGGCAGATCCCGTCGATCCGCTGGGCGTGGAGGGGCTGAGGGGGCTGGCGGACCCGGTCTGCGAATGCATCCTCGCCCATGAAGACGGTCTGGCGGCCCATATGCTCCGTCTGCCGCCCGGCTCCCGCCTGACGGCGCCCGCGCCGGGAGGGACCGCCGGGCAGTCCGTCCTGGTGGTGTCGGGCGCGATCCGGCGCGACGGCCGCAGGCTGGACCGCTGGTCGACCCTCTTCGTCCCGGCGGACGAGCCTGCGCTCGCGGTCGACGCGGGCGAGGAGGGGGCGGAAGTGCTGGTGCTCGGCTATCCGCGAAGCGCCGGCGGGAACGCAGCCGAAGCGTCTTAACGAAACTTCGGCCGCTCCCGGCGGTAATGTGCGCGCATCGCGGGGCGAAAGCGCTCCATCAGGGCGGTGTTGACGTCGAGCCGCGGCTTCTGGCCGGGCGGCAACAGCGGCTCGTAGACCGTGTCGCCGACCTCCTCGGCGAACGTCCGCTTCGCTTCGGCCACCAGATCGGGATCGCCGAAAAAGTCGAGGACGGCGCCGGCCAGCGCCTTCGCACCCGCGACTGTTCCCTTGTGCGCGATCGACGTCGCCAGTGGCGCTCCGCCGGTCCAGTGATGGAACGAGATGTTCGGCACGGTGCCCGGGAACCAGAGCCGGCCCATCGGCACCACCCATGAGAGGTCGCCGCAGTCGTTGGAGGCGGCGATCGCCTCGGCGGGACCGGTCAGCGGCGTAATGGCGGTACGCAGCCCTTCGGTCCGGACACCGGCCTTCTCCTGAAGCGCCCGGGCGAACGCGTGCTCCGCGTCCGTCCAATCGGGCATGCCCACCTGCTCGATGTTGCGCTGAATGACCTCCGCCAGCGTCCGATTGCAGCGGACCGGCCAGACCGCGCTCCGCACGTCGACCGTGACCTCCGTGCGGGTCATCAGCGCGGCCCCTTCCGCCACCCGCTTCGCATGCTCGAACAACGCGCGCACGCCGGCCGCGCTCGGATCGCGGAAATACCACCAGACTGCAGCACGGGCCGGAATCACGTTCGGCTGCTTGCCGCCGTCGGTGATGACCCTGTGAGCGCGCATCGTCGGCAGCATGTGTTCGCGATGCTGGGCGATGCCCATGTCCATCAGGACGACGGCGTCGAGCGCGTCGCGTCCCCGCCAGGGAGTGAGGCCGGCATGTGCCGTCTCGCCGGTGAAGATGAACTCGGCCGAGACCGCGGCGATCTGGACCTGCCCATGCTCGGTCATGAACTCGCCGAGGACATGGTCATGGAAGGCGAGGTCGACATCAGCGAAATGGCCGTCCCGTACAAAGTAGGGCCGGGCTAGGACAAGCTCCTCCGCGGGCGCGCCGAACACCTTCAGGGTTCCCGGCATCTGGCTGTCGGTCAGGGCGTGCCGGACCGCCAGGGCGGCCGCCACCAGCGCGGCAGCGTTGAGATTGTGCCCTTCGCAGTGGCCCGGTGCCCCCTGGACCATCGGTGTGGGCTCGGTGGCACCCGATTCCTGGCTGTTGTCGGGATTGCCGTCATACTCCGCGTGGAGTGCGATCACCGGAAACCCGGAGCCCCAGGTGGCGAGGAAGCCCGTCGGAAAGCCAGAGAGGTTGCGCTGGATGGTGAACCCGGCTTCCTCCAGCAGCTCGGTCATCAGTGCGACAGTCTCATACTCCTCGAGACCGGGCTCGCCGAAGGAGAAGATGGCGTCACCCAGCGCCGCGACAGCGTCTCGGTTACGTTCGATCCACGCGAAGGCGGTCCGCTTGGCTGGCGTCAGATTGTCCTTTGGAATGTTCGACCTCCATCATGCATTCCGCCACGAGCCTGCGAGTGCCGATCCAGCAATAGGATCGATCGCCCGTCCACCCCGGTTTCCGTTGACCCCGTGGCGACCCCGCCGGACACTCGTCACCTCGCCGACACACGGGGCTACGACATGCGGAACATCAGGATCGACGGCCAGCGGCTGTGGGACACCATCATGGAGATGGCTAAGATCGGGGCGACCGCGAAGGGCGGCAGCAATAGGCAGACGCTGACCGACGAGGACAAGGCCGGCCGCGACCTGTTCGTGCGCTGGTGCCGCGAGGCGGGGCTGGAGGTGACGGTCGACCGCATGGGCAGCATCTTCGCGCGCCGTCCGGGCCGCAACAACGACCTGCCGCCGATCATGTCGGGCAGCCACCTGGATACTCAGCCGACCGGTGGACGGTTCGACGGCGTGCTGGGCGTGCTGGCGGCGCTGGAGGTGGTGCGCACGCTGAACGATCATGGCGTCGAGACCGAGGCACCGATCGAGATCGTTAATTGGACGAACGAGGAGGGTGCCCGCTTCCCACCGCCGATGATCGCCTCCGGCGTCTTCGCCGGTGTGTTCTCGCTGGAGGAGGGCCACGGCATCCGGGATGCCGCCGGCAAGACGATCGGCGAGGAACTGGAGCGCATCGGCTACAAGGGCGAGGCGTCGGTCGGCGGCCGTCCGGTCGGCGCCTATTTCGAGTTGCACATCGAGCAGGGGCCGATCCTGGAGCGCGAGGCCAAGCAGATCGGCGTCGTGACCGGCGGCCAGGGCGCGCGCTGGTACGAGATCACGGTCAGCGGCGAGGCCGGCCATGCCGGTGCCACGCCGATGGACATGCGCAAGGATGCGCTGGTCGCTGCGGCGCAGATCGTCCAGGCGGTACAGCGCATCGGGAGGCGGCGCGATCCCTACGGCCGCGGCACCGTCGGCATCATGCGCGTCTCCCCGGGCTCGCCCAACGTCGTGCCCGACGAGGTCTTCTTCACGGTCGACATCCGTCACCCGGACGCGGACGTGATGACCGAGATGGACGGCGAACTTCGCGCCGCCGCCGACGAAGCCGCGCTCAACCACGGCACCCCCGTGGAGGTGAAGGAGACCTGGTACTCGCCGCCGGTCGCCTTCGACAAGGGCTGCGTCGCAGCGGTGCGGCAGGCCGCCGAGACCCTCGGCTACAGCCACATGGACGTGGTCAGCGGCGCGGGCCACGACGCGGTCTACATGGCGCGCGTCACGCCGACGACGATGATTTTCGCTCCTTGCGAGAAGGGCATCAGCCACAACGAGGCGGAGAACTGCAAGCCCGAGGACCTCACGGCCGCGTGCGACGTGCTGTTCCACGCCGTCCTGGAGCGTGCCGATGCGAAGTGAGGCTGGAGGGAATGTCCGGAAATCGCTGACCGTCGGGATCGGCGGACTTGGGGCGATCGGCCGCCAAGTCGCAGCCGCGATCGATGCGGGCGTCGAGGGGCTCGAACTCGTAGCCGTGTCGGCCCGCGACCTCGAAGGCGCGCGCGCCAAGGTCGCCGGTTTCGCACGGCCGCCCAAGGTTGTGCGGCTCGGTGAACTGGGCGCCCTGGCCGACATCGTGGTCGAATGCGCGCCGGCCGCCGTCTTCGAAGAGGTCGCGGAGCCCGCGATCCGCGCCGGCCGCATCTTCGTGCCGAGCAGCGTCGGCGCGCTGCTGCCGCGCATGCATCTGGTCGATCTGGCACGGGAGACCGGGGCCCGCATCGTCGTGCCGACGGGGGCGCTGCTCGGGCTGGATGCTGTCCGCGCCGTGGCCGAAGGCACCATCCACTCCGTCCGGATGGTCACGCGCAAGCCGCCGGGCGGCCTGTCCGGAGCACCGCATCTGGTGGAGAACGGCATCTCGGTAGAGGGGCTGACCGAGCCGAAGAAGGTTTTCGAGGGCACGGCGCGCGAGGGCGCGCGCGGATTTCCGGCGAACGTGAACGTCGCGGCGGCGTTGTCTCTGGCGGGGATCGGACCCGACCGGACCACGCTTGAGATCTGGGCGGATCCGGCCCTCGACCGGAACACCCACAGGATCGAGGTTGACGCCGACAGCGCCCGCTTCACCCTGGAGATCGCCAACGTGCCGTCCGAGGAGAACCCGCGGACCGGCAAGAACACGGGCCTCAGCGTCATCGCGGCACTGCGCGGCCTGACGAGTACGCTGAAGGTCGGTACCTAGCCGAACGGAAAGGAAATCCGCAATGACTGTCAGGCGTCTTGCGTTCGCATCCATCGCCGCCGCGGGCACGCTCGCTGCCGCCTGGGGGGCGGCGCTCGCCCAGGAGCCGGGGCAGCTGAGTTACGAGGAAACCCGCCGCTGCGTCCAGGAAGGCGCGCGGCTCGACAAGGAACTCCCTGCAATCCAGGCGCAACGTCCCGCAGTCGAGCGTGACGGGGCGGAGGTCGAACGGCTGGGCAACCAGGTCGAGGACCTTCGCAAACGCTCGACGGCGGTCTTCGACCCGGCCGTCTCGCGTCAGTATGAGGAGCTTCGCGATCGGCACTATCGCGAGTACGAGCGCTATACCCGAGAGATGACGGCCTACAACCAGCGGGTCGCTGCCTACAATACGGCGCTGGCCGACTACAACCGCGACTGTGCGCCCGACAAGCTGTATGGGTTGTATCTGGAGCGGGCGCAGCGCGAACTCGGACTTCGCTGACCGCCTACGCCGCGACGGCGTCGCAGCCGCTTGGATCGATCGGGCTCAACGGCCCGGTGCGGCATTGAGGATGATGACGTCGTCGGGCTTGGCGAAGTTCAGCAGGACCCGCGCCCGTTCTTCCAGCATGTCGGGATCGACGCTGGTCGGCCGCATCAGCGCGACCCGCCGGTTCAGCTGGTCGCGCTTCTCCTGTTCGACATCGAGAACCGCCTGCGCCTCGGCGATCTTCTGATCGAGCTGGATCATCGTCAGCATACCGCGACCACCATACACGGCGTAGTAGCCGAAATAGAGTGCCACGCACGCCACGGCGAGCGGGCCCAGCATCGCCTGGGCTCGGCGCCGTATGTCGCGCAGCACATCCATAAATGACTCTCCGCCGGATTCGCGCCTATCGAATCACGCGCAGGGCGTCGCGTCCAGCATAACGCGCGGCCGAACCGAGCGCCTCCTCGATCCGGATCAGCTGATTATACTTCGCCGTCCGGTCGGACCGGGCAAGCGATCCCGTCTTGATCTGCCCGCAATTCGTCGCGACGGCGAGGTCGGCGATGGTCGAGTCCTCGGTCTCGCCCGAGCGGTGCGACATGACCGCCGTGTAGCTGGCGCGGTGCGCCATCTCGACCGCCTCGAGCGTTTCGGACAGCGTGCCGATCTGGTTCACCTTCACCAGGATCGAGTTGCCGACGCTCTTCGCGATGCCGTCGGACAGGCGCTTCGGGTTGGTCACGAAGAGGTCGTCACCGACCAGCTGGACCTTCTTGCCGATCTCGTCGGTCAGCGCCTTCCAGCCCTCCCAGTCGTCCTCGGCCATGCCGTCCTCGATCGACACGATCGGGTAGCGCGAGACCAGGTCGGCGAGGTAGCGGACCATGCCATGGGGATCCAGGCTCTTACCTTCGCCCTCGAGCTCGTACTTGCCGTTCTTGAAGAACTCCGTCGACGCGGCGTCGAGCGCCAGCATGACGTCGTCGCCCGGCTTGTAGCCGGCGGTCTCGATCGCCTTCATCACGAAGCCGAGGGCTTCGTCGGTGGAGGAGAGGGCCGGGGCGAAACCGCCCTCATCACCGACGTTCGTGTTGTGGCCGGCGTCCTTCAGCAGCTTCCGCAACGCGTGGAAGACCTCCGACCCCGTCCGGACGGCCTCGGCGAAGGTGGGCGCGCCCACCGGCATGATCATGAATTCCTGGATGTCGATCGGGTTGTCCGCGTGCGCGCCGCCGTTGACGATGTTCATCATCGGGACCGGCAGGGTGCGGGCGAAGACGCCGCCGACATAGCGGAACAGCGGCAGGTTCACCTCGGCTGCCGCCGCCTTCGCGACGGCGAGGCTGACGCCGAGGATCGCGTTGGCGCCGAGCCGCGCCTTGTTCGGCGTTCCGTCCAGGTCGATCATGACGGCGTCGAGCGTCACTTGGTCCTCGGCATCCATGCCGGACAGCGCGTCGTAGATTTCGCCGTTGACCGCCTCAACCGCCTGCTGCACGCCCTTGCCGCCGTAGCGGCCCTTGTCGCCGTCGCGCTTCTCGTTCGCCTCGTGCGCGCCGGTGGAGGCTCCCGACGGAACGGCCGCCCGGCCGGTGGCGCCGCTCTCGAGCAGGACGTCGACCTCGACGGTGGGGTTGCCGCGGCTGTCGAGGATCTCGCGGGCGTGGATGTCGGTGATCGCGGTCATCGCTGTCCTGGTCCTGTCGCTGCTGGGGTCAGGTCGGGGGTATCGGGTTGGCCTTGGCGAGCCGGTCGAACGCGATCAGGTCGCGCAGGACGGCTTCGAGCCGGGCGAGGGGCACCATGTTCGGTCCGTCGCTGGGGGCGGCGTCCGGATCCTGGTGCGTCTCCATGAAAACGGCGGCGACGCCGATCGACACCGCGGCGCGTGCGAGCACCGGCACGAACTCGCGTTGGCCGCCGCTGGAGCCTCCGCGGCCGCCCGGCTGCTGCACCGAATGGGTCGCGTCGAAGACGACGGGATAACCCGTCGCCGCCAGGACAGGCAGGGCGCGCATGTCGCTGACCAGCGTGTTGTAGCCGAAGCTGACGCCGCGCTCGCAGAGCAGGATGTTCCGATTGCCGCCGCTCTCGATCTTGGCGGCGACGTTGGCCATGTCCCAAGGCGCCAGGAACTGGCCCTTCTTCACGTTGATCGCGCGGCCGGTTGCCGCCGCCGCGAGCAGCAGGTCGGTCTGCCGCGACAGGAACGCCGGGATCTGCAGGATGTCGACGGCCTCGGCGACGGTCACGCACTGGTCGGGCAGGTGCACGTCGGTCAGGATCGGACAGCCGAAACGCTCTCGCACCTCGGCCAGGATCGGCAGGCTCTCCGCCAGACCAAGCCCGCGCTCGCCGGCGACGCTGGTGCGGTTCGCCTTGTCGAACGAACTCTTGTAGACGAGCGGCAGCCCGAGCCGGCCGCACATCTCGACCAGCGCCTGGGACATCTCCAGGGCATGCGCCCGGCTCTCCAGGACGCACGGTCCGGCGATCAGAACGAACGGCCGGTCGTTGGCGATTTCGATGCTGCCAACGCGCACCCGGACGGGTACGGGAGATGTCGTGCTGGTGTGGCTCATACCAGCCGCGACTGCTTGACCGCCGCGCCGACGAACGACTTGAACAGGGGGTGCGGCTCGAACGGCTTCGACTTCAGTTCCGGATGGAACTGAACGCCGATGAACCAGGGATGGTCGGGATACTCGACGATCTCCGGCAGAACGCCGTCAGGCGACATGCCGGAGAAGGTCATTCCGGCCTCCTCGAGCTGGCGCTTGTAGTTCACGTTGACCTCGTAGCGGTGACGGTGCCGCTCCTGGATCTCCGTGCAGCCATAGACCTCGGCGACGGCGCTGCCCGGCAGCAGATGCGC
Organism: Constrictibacter sp. MBR-5; assembly: GCF_040549485.1. NCBI lineage: Bacteria > Pseudomonadati > Pseudomonadota > Alphaproteobacteria > Rhodospirillales > Allostellaceae > Constrictibacter > Constrictibacter sp. MBR-5. The sequence continues at coordinate 132,631 of NZ_JBEPTK010000001.1, read as the reverse complement.
CGGATAGGCGCCCAGCCGCATGGTGCCGCCCAACTCGCCCTCGGCGTTGCGGCGCTCGACGGTGTTGCCGCGGGTCCATTCGGTCAGCAGGCCGACCACCGGATGCTCGCACGGACCAAACTCCGTCGAACTCGCGCCCTTCAGCCCGACCAGGTTCCGCGCCGCCTCGATCACCGCCATCTGCATGCCGAAGCAGATGCCGAAATAGGGGATGTTGTGCTCGCGCGCGAAGCGCGCCGCCTCGATCTTGCCGGGCGTGCCGCGCTCGCCGAAGCCACCCGGAACCAGGATGCCGTCGACCCGCTCCAGCCGCTCGATCGCACCCTCGGTCTCGAAGATCTCCGCCTCGATCCAGTCGCAGTTCACCTGCACCCGGTGGGCGATGCCGCCGTGGTTGAGAGCCTCGATCAGCGACTTGTAGGCGTCCTTGAGCTCGGTGTACTTGCCGACGACCGCAATGGTGACCTCACCCTCGGGATTGAGGGTGCGCTCGACGATCTCCGTCCAGCGGCTCATGTCGGGCTCGCCCGCGACCTCGATCCCGAAGTGGCGGAACACCTCCACGTCGAACCCGGCCTCGTGATAGCTGATCGGGGCGGCGTAGACGGTCTCCACGTCGAGCGCCGGGATCACGCAGGATTCGCGGATGTTGCAGAAGAGCGCGATCTTGCGGCGCGACTCGCGCGAAATCTCGCGGTCGCAGCGGCAGAGCAGGATGTCCGGCTGGATGCCGACGCTCAGCAGCTCCTTCACCGAATGCTGCGTCGGCTTGGTCTTCAGTTCGCCCGCCGAGGGGATCCAGGGCACCAGGGTCAGATGCACGAAAAGCGTCTGCTCCGCGCCGAGTTCGTTGCGCAGCTGCCGGATCGCCTCGAGGAAGGGGAGGCTCTCGATGTCGCCGACCGTGCCGCCGACCTCGCACAGAACGAAGTCCTCGCCGTCCAGGTCGGCCTGGATGAATTCCTTGATGGCGTCGGTGACGTGCGGGATGACCTGGACGGTCGCGCCAAGATAGTCGCCACGCCGCTCACGGCCCAGCACGGTGGAGTAGATCCGCCCCGTGGTCACACTGTCGCTGCGGCGTGCGGACACGCCCGTGTAGCGCTCGTAGTGGCCGAGGTCGAGATCGGTTTCGGCACCGTCGTCGGTGACGAAGACCTCGCCGTGCTGGTACGGGCTCATCGTGCCCGGGTCGATGTTCAGGTAGGGGTCGAACTTCCGCATGCGGACACGAAAACCGCGTGCCTGCAGCAACGCGCCGAGAGCGGCGGCCGCGAGTCCCTTGCCCAGGGATGATGCGACGCCGCCGGTAATGAAGATGAAGCGCGTCATTGGCGCCTGTCTCAGCCCGCGTTCCGAAGACCCTGCCGCGTTCCAGCGCGGAGGGCAACTGCCAATCGATGCATCGCAGATAGACTCAGCGCGACAGCGGTACGGCCGGCTCGGCCGGTGCCGCAGGCGCACTCTGCTCGACCGGTGCCACGGGGCGACCGGTATCGAGGATCGAACCCGGCCGCGACGTGCCCGTGGAGAGCCAGGCGAGGAAGAGGCTCGTGACGAAGAACAGCGCCGCCAGCACCGCCGTGGAACGCGTCAGGAGATTCGCGCCTGACCGTCCGGTCATGAAGCCGCCACCGCCGCCGCCGATGCCGAGACCGCCGCCCTCGCTGCGCTGGATCAGCACGACGCCCACGAGCGCGATGGCGATCAGGATATGGATGACGAGAACGACGGTGATCATCCGGGACCAATCCGCAAAGACGAAACAAGCACGAGCACGCCCGACGGAACGCTGTCCGGGACGTGCGGGTGGCGGCCGAACCACGTTCGGCCCGGCCGCCCTTTTAGTTGGTTGCCGCCGCCGGGGCTAGCCACATGTTTTCGCGATCGCCCAGAAGTCGTCCGCCTTCAGGCTGGCGCCGCCGACGAGGGCGCCGTCCACATCCTCCAGCGCGAGGAGCTGCGCCGCGTTGTCGGGCTTCACCGAACCGCCGTAGAGGATGCGCAGGGCGTCGGCGTCGGGAATCAGGCCGCGTATTTCCTGGCGGATCGCAGCGTGCATCTCCGCCACGTCCGACGGCTGGGCGACCTTGCCGGTGCCGATCGCCCATACAGGCTCGTAGGCCAGCACGACCGATTCGGCGGTCGCGCCGTCGGGTACGGATCCGCGCACCTGGGCGCGCACGACTTCCAGCGCTTCGCCCGAATCCCGCTGCGCCTCGGTTTCGCCGACGCAGATGATGGCGATCAGGCCGGCGCGCGCTGCGGCCTCCGCCTTGCTGCGCACCACCGCATCGGTCTCGCCGTGGTCCGCCCGGCGCTCCGAATGGCCGACGATCACGAAATCGCAGGCGAGGTCGGCCAGCATCTCGGCCGCAATGTCGCCGGTATGGGCGCCGCTCGGTTCCGGATGGCAGTCCTGGCCGCCGAGCGCGATGATGGTGCCGCGCAGCATTTCGCCCACGGGGGCGAGGAGGGTCGCCGGCGGGCAGACGACGATGTCCGCGGCGATGTCCGGATCCTCCGCGGCGCGGCCGACGAGCGCGCCGGCGAGGTGGGTACCGGCGACGGCGAAGCCGTTCATCTTCCAGTTGCCGGCGATAAGCGGGCGACGCGCCTTCATGTGCGCTCCTCTGTTTCACTCGTCCGATGCATTGCGTTCACGACGCACCTTTTCCATTTAGCACGCCGTGGCGCACCGGATCATCCCGGTCGGCATGGCGGGGAGAGCGGAGAGGGGAGTGCAGACACGTCCTGGTGGGCGTTGTTGCCGCTCGCCGACCCCCTCCCTATGATGCCGCCAGCTTCCGCCGGGTTCCGTCCGGCGGCGCGACGCCCTATCGCAGCGATCGAAGGCTTATGCTCAACACTCTCCGCAAGGGCGCTAAATCCTGGGTCGCAAAGGGGCTCTTCTTTCTCCTGATCCTCAGTTTCGGCGCATGGGGGATCGGCGACTATCTGCGCCCTGATCCTGCAGCGCCGGCCGCCGAGGTGGGCGATCTCGCAATCTCGCGCGACGAGTTGAACCGCGACTTCAACCGCCAGCTGGAGCAGCTTCGGCAGCGCTTCGGCAATGCCATCGACCGCGAGACGGCGGCGCGGTTGGGTCTGGTGGATCAGGCGCTGAACCAAGCGATCGATCGCCGGCTGCTCGAACTCGAGGCCCGCGAGTTGGGCGTGCGGGTCTCCGACGACATCGTGCGGGATCGGATCCTGCAGGAGCCGGCGTTCACGACGGCGACCGGAGAGTTCAACCGGGTCCGGTTCGAACAGACCCTGTTCAACAACGGCCTGACCGAAGAGGGCTTCGTTGCCATGATGCGCGGCGATCTGGCTCGCGGGATGGTCGCCGATACGGTCACTGCCGGCGCCGAGATACCGGCCGACGTCGCGCGCATGATCTATGCGGACGAGGCGGAGACGCGCAGCGTCGAACTGGTGGTCCTGCCGGACACCGCGGCGGACCAGCCGCCGGAGCCGACGGACGCACAGCTTGCCGAGACGTACGAGGCGGAGAAGCAGCGCTGGATGGCGCCCGAATATCGGAGCGCCGTGGCGGTGCTGCTGCGTCCCGAAGACCTGATGGGCGAGGTGTCGGTCGACGAGGATCGCATCCGGGAGGCCTACGAGGCACGCAAGGCCCAGTTCGAGACCCCTGGTACGCGCGACATCTCGCAGCTGCTCTTCTCCGACGAGGCTGCGGCCGCGGCGGCGAGCAAGCGTATCGCCGATGGCGACAGCTTCGATGCCGTCGCCGCCGATCTCGCCGGCAACGGCGCCGACCGCACCGACATCGGGACGGTGACGAAGGACGACCTCTTCCCGGCCGAGGTCGCCGATGCCGCCTTCGCGCTCGATGCGGCCGGCACGACCCAGCCGGTACGCAGCCCGCTCGGCTGGCATCTCCTGCATGTCACGGACATAAAGCCGGGCACCGTCACGCCGCTCGCCGAAGTGCGCGATCGCATTCGCGACGACATCGCACGAGAGGGCGCGGTCGACCGGATCTACGGCGTGGGGACGGAGGTCGACGATGCCCTGGCGGGCGGAGCGTCCGTGGAGGACGTGGCGGGCCAGTTCGGCCTGCCGCTGGTCGAACTGCCGCCGATCTCGCGCCAGGGGGTGACGCAGAGCGGCGCTCCCCCCGCAGAGATGCCGACGGTGCGCGGCCTCCTGGATACCGTCTTCCAGACATCGGCGGGCTCGACCAGCCGGCTGGTCGAGACGCCCGAGGGCGCCTACTACGTCGTGCGCGTCAAGGACGTGATCGAGGCGCGGCAACGCCCGCTCGACGAGGTGCGCGAGCAGGTGGCGCAGCGATGGCGCGCCGCCGAGCGGCACAGGATGGCCGAGGCGAAGGCGAAGGCATTGGCCGAGCAGGTGCGTGGCGGTACCGCGCTGTCCGCGGCGGCCAGCGAGGCGGGCCTGACGGTGGAGACGCCGCCGGCGGTGCGCCGCTCGACCAACGCATCGGAGATGAACCTGCCGCCGGCACTCGTCACCAAGGTCTTCGCTGCCAAGCAGGGCGACGTGCTCGTCGAGGCGCTGCCGGGCGGCTATGCGATCGCGCAGCTGACGAAGATCGACAAGGTCGACCCGGCGGCCGAGTCCACCGAGGTGGCGGGCGTCCGGGATCAGCTGAGCCAGGGCATGGCGGCCGACATCCGCGCACAGTATCTGCAGGCGCTGCGCGCCCGCTACGGCGTTACCATCAACCAGACGGTCGTGCAGTCGCTGTTCTAGAGACCGCCCGCTTTCCAGCTGCGCCGGGGACATCCGGCGCACCAACTTAAGGTGCAATCGTGACCGCTACCCCGAGCTTCGATGCGTTCCGCGAGTGCTACGACGCCGGAAAGCCGCAGCTCGTCTGGTCGCGCACCGTGGCGGACCTCGATACGCCGGTCTCGGCCTTCCTGAAGGTCGCCGACGGCCGGCCGAACAGCTTCCTGCTGGAATCGGTCGAGGGCGGCGCGATCCGCGGGCGCTATTCCTTCATCGGCCTGAAGCCGGACGTGATCTGGCGCTGCCGCGGCGACGCGGCCGAGATCAATCGCCACGCGCTGACCGACGCCGACGCGTTCGAGCCGTGCGCCCAGGGCAGCCTCGATTCGCTGCGCGCGCTGATCGAGGAGTGCCGCATCCCCGACTTCCCCGCGTCGCTGCCGCCGATGGGGTCCAGCCTCGTCGGCTATATGGGCTACGACATGGTGCGGCTGATGGAGCGGTTGCCGAACGTCCCGCCCGACCCGATCGGCGTACCGGACGGCATGTTCGTGCGTCCGACGATCATGCTGGTGTTCGACGCGATCGGCGATCACGTCACCATCGTCACCCCGGTCTGGCCGAGGGACGGTGTGAGCGCCACGGCGGCCTACGAGGCGGCGCTGGAGCGGCTCGGTGACATCACCGGCGACCTGGAGCGCAGCCTGTCGCACCGTGCGCCGGTGCTGGACGAGGCCGAAGTGCCCGAGCCGCGCTCGAACATGACGCGCGAGCGATTCTTCGAGGTGGTCGAGACGGCGCGCGAATACATCGTGGCCGGCGATGCTTTCCAGATCGTGCCGTCGCAGCGCTTCTCGCTCGATTTCAAGCTGCCGCCGTTCGCGCTCTACCGGTCGCTGCGTCGCCTGAACCCGTCGCCTTTCCTGTTCTTCCTCGATTTCGGCGACTTCGCGGTCGTCGGGTCGAGCCCGGAGATCCTGGTGCGGGTGCGCGACGACAAGGTGACGATCCGCCCGCTCGCCGGCACGCGCCGGCGCGGCAAGGACGCGGCCGAGGATCGGGTGCTGTCCCAGGACCTGCTGTCGGATCCCAAGGAACTGGCCGAGCACCTGATGCTGCTGGACCTGGCCCGCAACGACGTCGGCCGGGTCAGCAAGATCGGCTCGGTGCGCGTCGTCGAACAGTTCGAGATCGAATACTACTCGCACGTCATGCACATCAGCTCGACGGTGGAGGGCGATCTCGACCCGCGCTACGACGCGATCAGCGCGCTCATGGCGGGGTTCCCGGCCGGCACCGTGTCCGGTGCGCCAAAGGTGCGGGCGATGGAGATCATCGACGAGCTGGAGCCGGAGAAGCGCGGCATCTATGCCGGCTGCATCGGCTACTTCGCCGGCAACGGCACGATGGACACCTGCATCGCGCTGCGCACCGGCGTGGTGAAGGACGGGACGCTCTACGTCCAGGCCGGCGTCGGCGTGGTGGCGGACAGTGTGGCCGCTTCCGAGTATCAGGAGAGCATCGACAAGGCGAAAGCCCTGGTGCGGGCGGCCGAGGAAGCCGTCCGCTTCGCCAGCCGCCAGACGAACAACGCCTGAGCGCCGGCCGCCTCAGCTGCGGCCGGCCAGCTCCTTGAGCCTGTAAAGCGCGTCCAGCGCCGCGCGCGGCGTCAGTTCGTCCGGGTTCAGCGCCGCGAGCGCGTCGAGCGCGGGCGATGCGGCCGGCTCGGCGAAGCCGTCCGGCTGTGCGGGTTTCGGCGGCGCCTTGCGCGCGGCGGCGAACAGCGGCAGGTCCTCGGCGAGCCGCGCCACGGCGTTGCCCTGGTCGCCCGACTCCAGCAGCTTCAGCACCTCCTCGGCGCGCGCCACCACGGCGGCGGGCAGGCCCGCGAGCCGGCCCACATGGATGCCGTAGGAGCGGTCGGCCGCTCCCTCGGCCACCTCGTGCAGGAAGACGACGTCGCCCTGCCACTCCTTCACCCGCATCGTCCTGAGCGCCAGCCGCGGCAGCCGCCCGGCCAGACTGGTCAGCTCGTGATAATGGGTGGCGAACAGCGCCCGGCAGCGGTTCGCCTCGTGCAGGTGCTCGACGCAGGCCCAGGCGATCGATAGGCCGTCGAAGGTGGCGGTGCCGCGGCCGATCTCGTCCAGGATTACGAGGCTGCGCTCGGTCGCCTGGTTCAGGATGGCCGCCGCCTCGACCATCTCGACCATGAAGGTCGAGCGGCCGCGGGCGAGGTCGTCGGCAGCGCCGACGCGGCTGAACAGGCGGTCGACCACGCCGATCTCGGCCTCCGCCGCCGGCACGAAAGCGCCCATCTGCGCCATCAGCGCGATCAGGGCGTTCTGGCGCAGGAAGGTGCTCTTGCCCGCCATGTTCGGGCCGGTGACCAGCCACAGCCGGCCGGCGTCCTCGCCGAGCGCGCAGTCGTTGGCGACGAAGGGCTTGCCCTCGCGCGTCAGCGCCGCCTCGACCACCGGATGGCGGCCGCCGACGATTCGAAAACCCAGCCCGTCGTCGATGCGCGGCCGGACGTGGTTCTGTTCGACGGCCAGTTCGCCCAGCGCCGCAGCGACGTCGAGCCGGGCGAGGGCGCCGGCGGCGCGCGCGATCTCGTCGGCGCGCGCCTCGACGTCTTTCACCAGCGTCTCGAACAGCTCGAGTTCGAGCGCCATGGCCCGATCCGCCGCTTGCGCGATGCGGCTCTCCAGGTCGCCGAGCTCGACGGTACCGAAGCGCATCGCCGAGGCGAGGGTCTGGCGGTGGATGAAGCGGCTGTCGGCCTGCAGCTTCGGCGCATTGGCGGCGTTCGTCTCGACGAAGTAGCCCAGGACGTTGTTGTGCCGGACCTTCAGGCCCGAGACGCCGGTCTCGCGGGCGTAGCGGCCCTGCAGCTCGGCCACCAGTCGGCGGCTGTCGTCGCGCAGGGTGCGCAGTTCGTCCAGTTCGGCGGCATAGCCGGAGGCGACGAAGCCGCCGTCGCGAGCGAGGAGCGGCAGGTCGGGCCCGAGGACACGGGAAAGCCGGTCCACGAGCTGCGCGTGATGGCCCAGGTCGCGTGCCGCCGCGGCGAGGGTGTCGGGCAGGCCGGCGAGGCCGGCATCGGCGGCCTGTTCCAGGAGCGCGCGCAGTTCGGCCGCAAGCCGCAGCGCATCGCGCACGGCGGCGAGGTCGCGCGGGCCGCCGCGGCCGACCGAGAGCCGCGACAGCGCGCGCTCGACGTCCGGGCACCGGCGCAGCGCCGCGCGCAGGTCGGTGCGGATGCGTTCGCCCTCGACGAACCAGCCGACCGCATCGAGGCGGGCGTTGATCGCGGCGGCGTCGGTGAGCGGCGCCGACAGCCACTCCGCCAGAAGCCGCGCGCCGGCGCCCGCGACGGTGCGGTCGATGGCGTCGAGCAGGCTGCCACGCCGTTCGCCGGTGAGCGTGCGGGTCAGTTCCAGGTTACGCCGGGTGGCGGCGTCGACGGCGAGGCTGCCGCCGCGGCTCATGCGTCGTGGCGGGGCGAGCCGCGGCAGGCGCCCCTGCTGGGTCAACTCGACATAGTCGACGACGGCGCCGCACGCCGCGTGCTCGGCGCGGCCGAAGTCGCCGAAGGCGTCGAGCGTGCCGACGCCGTAGAGGCTCTGCAGCCGCGCCTTCGCGTTACTGCTGTCGAAGCGGCTGGAGGGCAGCGGCGTCAACGCCGTCTTCCAGTCGCGGAAGGTCTCGAACAGGTCGGGGCGCTGCAGCAGCCGGTCGGGCAGCAGCAACTCCCCCGGATCGAGCCGGGCGAGGCATGCGGCCACTTCCGGCGGCGCCACCGGCTCGACGGCGAAGTCGCCCGTCGACATGTCGAGCCAGGCGAGCGCCATCTCGCCCGCGGCCTCCGCCAGCGCCGCCAGATAGTTGTGGCGCCGGGCGTCGAGCAGCGTGTCCTCGGTCAGCGTCCCTGGGGTGACGAGCCGGACGATCTCGCGCCGGACCAGCGTCTTGCCGCCGCGCTTCTTCGCCTCGGACGGATCCTCGACCTGCTCGCAGATCGCGACCTTGAAGCCCTTGCGGATCAGCCGTTCCAGATAGGCCTCGTGCGCCTTTACCGGCACGCCGGCCATCGGCACCTCGTCCGCGCCCACCTTGCCGCGCCGGGTCAGCGTGATGTCGAGCGCGCCGGCCGCCTGGACCGCGTCCTCGAAGAACATCTCGTAGAAATCGCCCATCCGGTAGAACAGCAGATGGTCGGGATGCCGCTCCTTGCAGGCGCGGTAGTGCGCGAGCATGGGAGTCATCTCGACGGCAGGCGCAGCGATCTTGCTGTCGCCGTCGGGCGGGGACGCGGAGTCCGATCGGGGGGCGGTCGTCAGGTCGTGCATGGCGCGGAAACTAGCACGACAACCCATGACTTCGCGCCCTGCCTGCCCTAACGTCATCCAACTGACTGCTACGTCCCAGGAAGGGAAACTCGATGCCCGTGATCAACTCGATCGCCGCCGCCGAAGACGAGATGACCGCCTGGCGCCGCGACTTCCACATGCACCCCGAATTGGGCTTCGAGGAGTTCCGGACCAGCGAGATCGTGGCCAAGCTGCTGGAGAGCTGGGGGATCGAGGTGACGCGCGGCGTCGCCGGCACCGGGGTCGTCGGCACGCTGCGTGGCAGCGGCCCCGGCGAGCGCAGCATCGGGCTGCGCGCCGACATGGACTGCCTGCCGATGGACGAGCAGACTGGCCTTCCCTACGCATCGCAGACGCCGGGGAAGATGCACGCCTGCGGGCATGACGGGCACACCTCGATGCTGCTCGGTGCGGCCAAGTATCTGGCCGAGACGCGCAACTTCGCGGGCACGGTGCACTTCATCTTTCAGCCGGCCGAGGAGGGCAAGGGCGGCGGCCGGGAGATGGTGAAGGAAGGCCTCTTCGACCGCTTCCCGTGCGACGAGGTCTACGGCATGCACAACTGGCCGTTGCTGCCGGCCGGCCGAATCGCGGTGCGTTCCGGGCCGATCATGGCGGCAGCCGACCAGTTCGACGTGGAGATCCACGGCAAGGGCGCGCACGGCGCGATGCCGCATCTCGGCATCGACCCCGTCTTCATCGCCGCCCAGGTCATCACCGCGCTGCAGGGCCTCGTCAGCCGCGCCGTCGATCCGCTCGACAGCGCCGTCCTCTCGGTGACGCGCATGGAGGGCGGGATGGCGCACAACGTGATTCCGGCCAGCGCCAAGCTGTCTGGCACGGTGCGGACCTACAAGAAGGAAACCCAGGACATGATCGAGCGGGGCATCGCGGCCATCGCGACGGGGATCGCGAGCGGCTTCGGCGCCACGGCGGTCGCGAACTATCGCCGCGGCTACCCGGCGACGGTCAATCCGGCGAAGGAGGCCGGCATCGCGGCGGACATCGCCGCCAGTGTCGTGGGTGAGGAGAACGTCATCCACGACGCGCCGCCGGTGATGGGGGCCGAGGACTTCTCCTTCATGCTGAACGAGCGGCCGGGCTGCTACATCTGGCTGGGTCAGTCGCGCGGCAGCGACGACGCGATGGTTCACCACCCGAAGTACGACTTCAACGATTCGGTCCTTCCCGTCGGCGCCAGCTGGTTCGCCACGATGGTCGAAAGCCGGCTCAAGCGTTGACGCGGCCCGGCGGCCTTGACCCGCGGAGACACATGCCAAACAGTGGGTGGCGCCCAGGCAGAAGAACAATCCCCAGGCCCAGATGACAGCAAGCTCCGCCACCGGCCCCCAGACGCCGGCCGAGACCTCGCCCCACGTGTCGGACGAGGTCAAGACGACGACCTGCTACATGTGCGCCTGCCGGTGCGGCATCAAAGTCCATCTCGCCGATGGGCGCATCCGCTACATCGAGGGCAACAAGGATCATCCGGTGAACCGCGGCGTGCTATGCGCCAAGGGCTCGGCCGGGATCATGCAGCATTATTCGCCGGCGCGGCTCTCGAAGCCCTTGCTGCGGGTCGGTCCGCGCGGCAGCGGCGAGTTCCGCGAGATCGAATGGGACGAGGCGCTGCAGCTGGCGACGACGTGGCTGTCGGAGGTGCGCTCGCGCGACCCGAAGCGGCTCGCCTTCTTCACCGGCCGCGACCAGAGCCAGTCGCTGACCGGCTTCTGGGCGCAGCAGTTCGGCACGCCGAACTTCGCCGCACACGGCGGCTTCTGCTCGGTCAACATGGCGGCCGGCGGCATCTACACGATCGGCGGGTCGTTCTGGGAATTCGGTGAGCCCGACTGGGATCGCGCCCGCTATTTCATGATGTTCGGCGTCGCCGAAGACCACGATTCGAATCCCATCAAGATCGGCCTGTCGAAGCTGCGCGCCAACGGCGCCAAGTTCGTCTCGGTCAATCCCGTGCGGACCGGCTATTCCGCCACGGCGGACGAGTGGATCGGCATCAAGCCGGGCACGGACGGCCTGTTCATCCTGGCGATGGTGCACGAGCTGCTGAAGGCCGACCGCATCGACCTGGACTCGCTCGTCCGCTACACGAACGCACCCTGGCTGGTGGTGCGCAATCCGGGCGGCGCCGACGACGGCCTGTTCGCCCGTGACGGCGACGGCAATCCCCTGTGCTGGGACCGGACGAGCGGCGGTGCGGCGAGCGCCATGCAGGCCGAGGTGAGCCCGGTCATGGTCGGGGACTTCACGCTGCCCGACGGGCGCAAGGCGGTCCCGGTCTTCCAGCTGCTCGCGGAACGCTATCTCGACCCGCGCTATGCGCCGGAGGCGGTCGCGGCGGAATGCGGCGTATCGGCCGAGACGATCCGCCGCCTCGCCGCCGAACTGGCGCACGCCGCCTTCGAGCAGGAAGTCGTGATCGAGCAGCCCTGGACCGACTGGGCGGGGCGCCGGCACGAGCGGATGATCGGCCGGCCGGTCTCGTTCCACGCCATGCGCGGCATCTCGGCCCATTCCAACGGCTTCCACACCTGCCGGGCGCTGCACCTGCTGCAGATGCTCCTGGGGGCGGTGGACACGCCGGGTTCCTACCGCTTCGAGCCGCCGTTCCCGCGCCCCGCGCCGCCCGGCCCGAAGCCGGCCGGCAAGCCGGGGCAGGTCAAGCCGAACACCCCGATGCCCGGGCCGCCGCTCGGCTTCGTCGCCGGGCCGGAGGATCTGCTGGTCGAGGCGGACGGCAGTCCCGTGCGCATCGACAAGGCCTATTCGTGGGAGGCGCCGGTCGCCGCCCATGGCCTGATGCAGATGGTGATCACCAACGCGTGGAAGGGCGACCCGTACCCGATCGACGTGCTGTTCATGTACATGGCCAACATGGGCTGGAACAGCGCCATGAACGTGCCCGGTACGATCAGGATGCTGACCGACAGGGACGAGGCGACCGGCGAATACAAGATCCCCAAGATCATCTATTCGGACGCCTTCTACTCCGAGACGGTGCCCTACGCCGACCTCGTGCTGCCGGATACGACCTATCTGGAGCGCTGGGACTGCATCTCGCTGCTCGACCGGCCGATCTCGAACGCGCACGGCGCCGGCGACGCGATCCGCCAGCCGGTGGTGCAGCCGGACCGCGACGTGCGGCCGTTCCAGGAGGTCGTGCTCGACCTCGGGTACCGGCTGGGATTGCCGGCCTTCACGACCGAGGACGGGCAGCCGCGCTATCCGGGCGGCTATCCGGACTACATCGTCAACCATGAGCGCTCGCCCGGCATCGGTCCGCTCGCCGGCTGGCGCAACGCCGACGGCAGCGGCCAGGGGAAGGGGGCACCGAACCCCGACCAGCTGCAGCGCTACATCGACAACGGCTGCTTCTGGAAGCACGAGCTGCCGCTCGAGCATCAGTTCTTCAAGCATGCGAACCGCGGCTATCTGGAATGGGCCGCCTCGGTCGGCTTCATCCCGAAGGCCGAGCCCGTCGTGATGCAGATCTGGAGCGAGCCGCTGCAGAAGTTTCGGCTCGCCGCCCAGGGACACGGACCGGTGCAGCCGCCGGATGCCGAGCGCCGACGGATCGCGGAATATTTCGACCCGCTGCCGATCTGGTACGCGCCGTTCGAGCATGCGGCGGTCGAGAGCGCGGCCTATCCGCTGCGTGCCGTGACCCAGCGCCCGATGGCGATGTACCACTCCTGGGGCTCCCAGAACGCCTGGCTGCGCCAGATCCACGGCCACAACAAGCTGCACATCAGCCGCACGCTCGGCGAAAAGCTCGGCATCGCCGACGAGGACTGGGTCGTCGTCACCAGCCATCACGGCAGCATCAAGGTGCCGGTCAAACTGATGGACGGCGTCAACGAGGACACGGTCTGGACCTGGAACGCCATCGGCAAGCGGCGGGGCGCCTGGAACCTCGCGGACGATTCGCCCGAATTCCGGAAGGGCTTCCTCTTGAACCACATCATCTCGGAGCTGCTGCCGCCGCGCGAGGACGGCTATCGCTACGCCAACGCCGACCCGGTGACGGGGCAGGCGGCCTGGTACGACCTGCGCGTGCGCATCGAGAAGGCGCCGGCCGAGGCGCCCGTTGCCAGCGGCATCGGCTTCCCCGACATGAAGCAGCCGAAGCTGCCGAACCGGCCCGGCATCCTGCGTTACGGCAAGAGCTTCCGCCGCAGTCGGGAGGCCGCCGAATGACCAGTCTTCCGGAGCCGCGCCCGGCGAAAAAGCTGGGCCTCGTCATCGACCTCGACACCTGCGTCGGCTGCCATGCCTGCGCGGTGAACTGCAAGGAATGGAACACCGGCGGCCACATGGCGCCGCTGACCGACACCAACCCCTATGGGGCCGACCAGAGCGGCGTCTGGTTCAACCGCATCCACTCCTACGAAGTCGGCGAGGGCTGCGGCGGTCGCACCGTCAACTTCCCGAAATCCTGCCTGCACTGCGAGGAGCCGGCCTGCGTCACCGTCTGCCCGACCGGCGCCTCCTACAAGCGCTCCGAAGACGGCATCGTCCTGGTCGACGAGGACCTGTGCATCGGCTGCAAGCTCTGCTCCTGGGCCTGCCCCTACGGCGCACGCGAGTTCGACGGCGACAGCGGCACGATGAAGAAGTGCACGCTGTGCATCGACCGCATCTACAACGAGAATCTCGACGAGGTCGACCGCGTGCCGGCCTGCGTGTCGACCTGTCCGGCCTCGGCGCGGCATTTCGGCGACCTGGGCGATCCCGACTCCGACGTCTCGCGCATGGTCGCCGAGCGGGGCGGCTACGACCTGATGCCGGAGATGGGCTACAAGCCGGTCAACAAATACCTGCCGCCGCGGCCGCGCCTGGGCCCGACAGGCCAGCCGGCGGCCTCGATGGCGCCGGCGGAGGCGGGGGCTACCGGCCTGCTGCGCTGGGTCGACCGGGTGCTGTCCCGTTGACCGCCCCTCGCTCCGGACGGCGCGCCGTCCGCCCCACCTTCCAGCGCTGACGACGGATCGCCGCGATGCATCCCGCTCCCTCGGTCGTGTTCTTCACCACGGCGGCCGGCGCCGGCTATGGCCTGCTGGCGCTGCTCGGTCTCTTCGGCGCCTTCGGCCTGCTGCCGCCGGATCCATGGCTCGGCGCGGTGAGCCTGGGGCTGGCGCTGGCGCTCGTCACCGTCGGCCTGCTGGCGTCGACGCTGCATCTCGGCCATCCCGAGCGGGCATGGCGGGCCTTCTCGCAGTGGCGCTCCTCCTGGCTCTCGCGCGAGGGCGTGGCGTCGGTGATCACCTATATCCCGGCGCTGATCTTCGCAGCCGGGTGGATTCTCGCCGGGCGGACCGGTGGCATGTGGGCCGTCGCGGGCATCCTCTCCGCGGTAGCGGCCGCGGTCACGATCTACTGTACGGCGATGATCTACGCCTCGCTGAAGCCTGTGCCGCGCTGGCGTAACCGGTGGGTCGTCCCCGGCTATTTCGCCATGTCGGTGTCGACGGGTGCGGTGCTGTTCGCCGCGATCGCGGCGGCCTTCGGCCTCATCGGGCCGGCCTTGCCGCTTATCGCCGCCCTCGCGGCGGTCGCCGCCGGCGCGGTGAAGTGGATCTACTGGCGCGAGATCGACGCAGCGCCCGCCGCGGCGACCGCCGAGACGGCGACCGGGCTGGGGAAGTTCGGTCGCGTACGTCTGCTCGAGGCGCCGCATACCGAGGAAAACTACCTCATGAAGGAGATGGGCTACCGGATCGCCCGCAAGCACGCCGCGAAGCTGCGTATGATCGCCCTGGTCGTCGGCTTCGGCGTGCCGGCCCTGATCGCACTCGTGGCGGTGGCGATCGACGGAGCGGGCCTGCGAACGGTGCTGCTGTCGCTCGCGGCGGCTTCGGCTCTCGTCGGCACCTTCGTCGAGCGCTGGCTGTTTTTCGCCGAGGCGAAGCATAGTGTGACGCTGTACTACGGCGCCGCGGAAGTCTGACGCGCCGCCCCGTCCTCGCCGCTGAATCCGGTCCGTGAATGGCAACGACGACGGTCACGCAGTCCGACCTGTCCCGCCGCAGCCTGCTCGCTCTCGCGGCGGCCCTGCCGTTCCTGAAGCCGCTCGCCGCCGCCGCTGCAGGTGACGCGGCTACGCCGCCTGCGGTCGAGTTCGCCAACCCATATCCGTTCGATTTTCAGAGGCTCAAGGCGCGGGCGAAGGTTTTGGCGTCGCGACCCTACGATCCTCCGCGCGTCCGGGTGCCGGAGATCCTGGACCGGCTTGGCTACCTGGCGCATCGCGACATCGCCCACAAGCCGGAGCTGTCGGTCTGGTCCGACGGCGGCGGGCCGTTCCCCGTCCGCCTCTATCATCTCGGCCGGCACTATCAGCTGCCGGTCAACGTCCATGTCGTCGAGGACGGTCAGGCGCGCGAGGTTCTTTATTCTCCCGGCCTGTTCGCGTTCGGCGAGCGCGCGGCGTTCGCCAGTGCGCTGCCCGCGAACCTGGGGTTTGCCGGCTTCCGGGTGATGTCGCGCGGAGGCGGGGCGGATTGGCTGTCTTTTCTCGGTGCCACCTACTTCCGCAGCGCGGGACCCCTCGATCGCTCCGGCGTTTACGCCCGCGGCGTCGCGGTGGGCACCGGCCTGCCGGAACCGGAATCCTTTCCGCGCTTCACCGGCTTTTGGCTCGAGGCGGTTGCAGGGCGCCCCGAGGCGCTCGTCGTCCACGCCCTGATGGAGGGCGAGACGGTGACCGGCGCCTACCGCATGACATGGGAGCGCGGGCGCCAGGCGGTGACGGCGGACATCACGGCGGAACTCTTTGTCCGCGACGATACCGAGCGCCTGGGCATCGCTCCCCTGAACACGATGTTCTGGTTCGGCGGCGACGGTCGTCGTCCGGTGCGGGACTGGCGACGGGCCGTGCACAACAGCCAGGGCCTGGCCATTTGGACCGGCAAGGGCGAGCGGATCTGGCGCCCTTTGGGCAATCCGCCGGTGGTTCAGACGAACTGGTTCGTCGACGCATCGCCCAAGGGCTTCGGCCTGATGCAGCGCAAGCGTGACTTCGCCGACTACGAGGACGACCGGCGGCGCTTCGAATTGCGCCCGTCGCTCTGGGTGGAGCCCGTCGGCGACTGGGGCGAGGGGGCCGTCCAACTCGTCGAGATTCCGGCCGGCGACGAGTACACGGAGAATGTCGTCGCCTACTGGCTGCCGAAACGTCCGGCCACTGCGGGGTCGGAGTGGACGTTCGCGTATCGACTGCACTGGACGGTCGAGGAGCCGTTTCCGTCGGGACTGGGCACCGTCGTGGCGACGCGAATCGGAGCGGGCGGACGCAGGGCGGGCAAGGCCGCGCCGGACAGCTACCGGTTCGTCATCGACTTCGTCGGCGGCCCGCTCGCACGGTTGCCGGCGGACGCGAAGGTCGAGCCCGCTCTCTCGGTGTCGCGCGGCACGATCGACGCGACACGCGTCGTCGCCCTGCCCGAAGGGAAGGGCTGGCGCGCGCATGTCGACCTCACGGCCGAGGGTGCGGACCCGATCGATCTGCGCCTCGTCCTGCACCGCGACGGCCGGGATCTCACCGAGATCTGGACACTGCAGTACCCGCCGTGAGCGACGCGTCACCTCTGCTGCCCTCGGCTTGACGTTTCAGTTTCCCGCAGTCCGGGGCAACGTCAGGCGGAAGAGGGTGCCGCTCCCCTCGGGCCGTTCGTATGCGTAAGTCGCTCCCAGCTGCTGCGCCAGGATTCGGATCAGGCGCAGGCCCATCGACCTCTCCGTCGCGAGGTCCAGGTCCGGCGGGATGCCGGCGCCGTCGTCATGCACCTGGAACGTCGTCGCGCCCTCCGTCCTCTCGATATCGATCCGGATGCGCCCCCGCGCGTCGCCGTGATAGCCGTGCTTCAGGCTGTTCGAGATGACCTCGCTGAGCAGCAGGCCGAGCGGCGTCGCGGTATCGATCGGGAACGAGAGGTGGGGACCGGCGATGTCGACCTCGACGCGGTCCCCTGCGCCGAAGGAATGTTTCAGATCGCCGCAGAGCGATGCGAGATACGCCCCGAAGTCCACCTGCGACAGGTTGTCGGACGCGTAGAGACTCTCGTGGATCCGGGCCATCGCGCGGATCCGCTGCATGTTGTCGTGAAAATACGGCCGGAGTTCCGGGTTCACCGAGTTCGACTGGATCGACAGCAGGCTCGCGATGACCTGCATGTTGTTCTTCACCCGGTGGTGGATCTCGCGGAGCAGGACGTCCCGCTCTTCCAGCGCCCCGCGCAGGCGCGTGTTCAGGCCTTCGAGGTCGGACGTCCGCTCCCCGACCCGCCGCTCCAACTCCGTATTGGTCTCGGCGAGGCGGCGGCGATAGGCGTCCTCCAGCCCGGCATGGCGATAGGCGACGTACATCAGCGTACCCAGCGCGGCGAGGGCGCTGAGCACGAACCCGGCATAGGGCGTGACATAGCCCAGCCATGCCGTCCGCATCGCTTCCAGCGACGCGCCGACCGCGACGGTGACCGGGAAGGTTCCGGCTCGCCGGTACGACCAGTAGCGAGTCTCCGTCTCGATCTGCCCCCAGCTCTGGCCCTCGCTCCGGCTGATGGACATCGCCGTGAGCAGCGGCTGTTCCACCGGATCGTCGACCTCCTCCTCCGGTTCAGGCTCCCGGACGAGCAGCTTCCCGTCCGGGCCGATGATGACCATCACCGAGGCGTAGCGGACCGAAAGGCCGGAGAAGAACTGCTTCAGGTCGTTCGTCAGGAACGAGATCACCGCCACCCCGCCGAAGGACCCGTCCGGCCGACCGATCCGGCGTGCAAGGATGACGACGGGCTCGCCGTCCGCCAGCGACTGCACTCTGGAGGAGACGAAGAGATCGGTGCTCCCGTCGCGCATCGCCTTGAAGTAGTCGCGGTGCGATGCGTCGATGGAACGTGCGGAATCGCCCAGCGTGCTGGCGCGCACCGCCCCCTGCGGGCCGAGGACGAAGACGCGCGAGATGAACGGCAGCCGGAAGCGAAGCGAGACGACCTCGCTCTCCACCGACTGCGTCGACAGCGGGTCCGACCAGTCGACGACCGAGGCGACATCGACCAGGCGGAGCAGGGCGAGGTCGGTCGCCTCGAAGCTGCGTGCCGTCTGGTTGGCCAGCAGGCGCGCCACGGCGTCGGTCCCGCTATGGACGTCCGCCACGTGGCGCTTGAAACCCCACCAGCCTCCGGCCGCGAGAAGGATCAACAGCACCGCGAAGGTGGCCAGGGATATCCGCAGCAGGACCGGGGCGAACGGGCGCCGCGGCGGCGTGATCGGCTCCTCCTCGTTCATCCTCGGCGGCCCAGCGACGGGCGGCCGGGCGGCCGGTCAGTCGTTGCCGGATGACGCCTGCCGAAGAATTCCGCGGGAAAGCAGATCGTCGATGTGATCCGAGGGAAAACCGGCATCGGAGAGTACCGTGCGGGTGTGCTGACCAAGGGTGGGGGACTCCGCCCGCTGCGTTCCTACGACGAACGGTGCCGCGCCTGGAATGTTCGGTATCGGCACGGGCCGATCCACGCCCGGCTGGTCGAGCCATGCGACGGCCTGCGTGGCCTCCACCTGCGGTTCCGCCAGGAAGTCCGCATAGGTGTTGACGCGTTCGTGCATGATCGAGACGGCAGCGAGCTTCGTGGACCAGTCTGATGCACTGCCCGCCGCCAGCGCCGCCTCCAGCGCGCCTTCCAGTTCCGCCTGGTGTGCCACTCTGCTCGCATTGTCGCGGAAGCGCGGATCCGTCTTCGCCTCGGGCATGCCGAGCACGTCGCACAGGATCGGAAACTGCGCCTCGCGGAGGATCGACAGCTGCAGCCACCCGTCGCCCGTGCGGAAGACGCCCGACGGTACGAGGGGCATGCCCATCTGCCCGCCCTCCAGCCAGGTCGCCATCATCCTGACGATCTGCACGGACGCGGCGGCTTCCATCAGGCTCGCCTGGATGTAGCGGCCGCGGGGCTCGCTGCGGCGCGCATAAAGCGCGGCCGACAGCGCCTGGAACCCGTAGAGCGCGGTGCACATGTCGACGGGGATGAACGAAACCCGGTTGGGCACGCCATCCTTGCCCTTGTTCGATTCCATCATGCCGGTGAAGGCCTGCAGCACCGGATCCATCGCCGGCCGGTCACGCGAGGGACCGCTCTGGCCGAAGCCCGACACGGACAGGTAGATGAGTCCCGGGTTGGCGGCCGAGAGTTCGTCCCAGCCGAGGCCGAGGCGGGTGGCGACGCCGGGCCGGAACCCCTCGATGAAGACGTCCGCCTTGGCGGCCAGCGCCTGCACCAGCTTTCGGCCCTCGTCCGTCTTCAGGTCGACCGACAGCGAACGCTTGCCCAGGTTGCCGGCGATCGAGAAGGCGGTGTGGTCGCCGTAGCGACGCCCGAGGATCCGCGCCCAGTCGCCGTCAGGGGGCTCCACCTTGATGACTTCCGCGCCCTGTTGGGCGAGCAGCATCGCGGCGTATGGTCCCGCGATGCCCTGGCTGAGATCGACGACCTTGATGCCGGCATAGGGCGCTTCGTAGCTCATTTTTTCTTGGCCTCCGCTTCGTCGGTCGACGGGATGGCTGCGAACCGGCCGACGTCGATCTTGGCGTAGATCTCCCGAGAGAGAATGCGTACGCGGTCCTCGCCGGTCGCGGTACGGAACAGGCCGTCATACTTGGCGTACAGCGAGCGATACTGCGCCAGGATCTCGTCCGCGTCGACGATGCCCTCGCGTTCCCGGGCGACGCCCGCGGCGCGCTCGCCATCCTGTTCGGCCATGCCGCGGACCAGTCGGTCGAGCGCGGCATCGGGCTTGACCAAGGTCACGCCCTTGTCGGCGGCGCTCGCGATGACGCTGCGCGCCTGTTCTTCGTAGGCTTCGGTGGCGGCGACGATCCCGGCAGCGGCGCCTTCGAGCAGCATCGCGCGCTGCTTGACGTTCAGCGCACGCCAGAAGCTGCGGTTGACCGTGAATGGGCTGGCGCCCCGGTATCCGCCGAGGTGGAGCGGCGTCAGGAAGTGGGGGCCCTGTGCGGGGTTCACCTGGTTGAGCGCCAGCGCCACGTCGATCGATGCATCGGGCGCGGGTGGTTTGACCCCCGAGACCGCGGCGCCGAGCGCCGGTTCATGCACGGGGCGCGCGCCCAGCGAGGCGACCCACCGGTCCCAGATGGTGCCGGGCGTGAGGACGTTGCGCCCCTTCAGCGAGGCGGGCGTGTCGATGCGTGCTCTGGAGATCAGGACGTAGGGTGGAGCGCTGTAGGTGCCGAGGAAAACGAGCCCCTGGCCCAGGAATTCGTCGGCACAGGGCTGACAGCCGAGAAGGACCTGCTCGGTCATCGCTGCCGCCGCGGCCATGCCGTTCTCGCTCGCCAGCGCCAGTTCGGTCACGTAGCCGGTGAACGGAAACTGCTCGGGGTATCGCGCTGGCACGACCAGTCCCAGGTCGGCGTCGCCCTGGGAGAGCGGCTCCAGACCGCCGGAGGCACCGAGGACGGCACCGTTGATGAAGAGCCGGAACTTCAGGCCGCTGTCGGGGGCGCTCGTGGCGACCTGCTCGAACGTGCGCCATCCTTCCGCGACGACCGGATGCGTCGGCGGCAGGCCGACGGCCGCCCGCACTTCCGTGACCTTCGTCTCGCCCGGCTTCTCGGAAGCAGCGGCACCCGCCTGGCGTGCGGCTCCCATTGCGACGGCGTGGAGGGCGACGGCGAGGAGGGCTATGGCCCGCAGACCGTTTCTGCGACCCGCGCAGCGTCTCGTCATGGCTTTGTCCGTTGGAGCGCGTATGGAGGCGGTTGGGCGGTCCGCGTCGTCGACGGTCCGAAATGCCTGCGCGATCTCGGCTCGTCGATGTCGATGCGTGCTGCGCCTGTCCCGCTCGCCCCGGGGCTTATACGGCGATTGAGGCGGCAAGTGGGCGCCCGGCATCAGCCGGAGCGCCCTTGGCCTGCAACCGATCTGTGGGTCAGATCGGATCCCAGGAGAAGATGTCGCCGGAGCGATCGTTCGGCGTGAAGCTCGCCTTCATCGCGGGCAGGCAGTGCTCCAGGATGGTCGACGGCGTCCAGCCGTCGCTTCGCTGCACCGAACGGATCGGCCGGTTCTGGCTGAACAGGAACTGCTCGTTCATGCGAGAGCCGAAGATCTGGCCCGTGACATCCTTCGCCTTGTCCGAGAGCAATGCGACGACCATCGGCGCGATGTGAGCCGGCGTCATCTGCTTGATGCGCTCAACGCGGGCCTGCTCTTCCGGGGTCTTGGTCGGGATGGTGCCGATCATGCGGCTCCATGCGAACGGCGACATGCAGTTCGAGCGGACGCCGAAGCGCGCCATGTCGAGGGCGATCGACTTCGACAGGCCGACGATGCCGAGCTTAGCCGCCGCGTAGTTCGCCTGGCCGAAGTTGCCGATCAGGCCGGACGTCGAGGTGAAGTGGACGAAGGAGCCGCTCTCCTGCGCGCGGAAATGGTCGGCCGCGTTGCGCGAGACGTTGAACGAGCCCTTCAGGTGGACCTGGATCACCGAATCCCAGTCGTCTTCGGTCATCTTGTGGAAGATGACGTCGCGCAGGATGCCGGCGACGTTCACGACGCAGTCGATCTTGCCGTAGGTGTCGACGGCCTGCTGCACCATGCGCTTGGCGGCCTGGAAGTCGGCGACGCTGTCACCGTTGACGCAGGCTTCGCCGCCGGCGGCCTCGATGACCTTCACCACGTCCTGGGCCGGCGTCGTGTCCTGGCCTTCGCCGGTGACTGAGCCGCCCAGGTCGTTGACGACGACCTTCGCGCCTTCGGCCGCCGCCAGGATGGCGACCTCGCGGCCGATGCCGCGGCCGGCGCCGGTAACGAGCACCACCTTGTCTTCGAGAACTCCTGACATGTCGTTCCTCTCTCTTCGTGATGGACGGGTCCGCGGGTTCCGCGGGCCTCTGTTTCTATCGGGCTAGAGCGTCTCTTCGGTACCAAGGACGTTCGTCGCCTGGCTGGAGAAGCTGCCGCCGTTGCCGTGGCACACGGCGATCTTGGCGTCCTTCACCTGGCGGGGGCCGCACGTGCCCCGGAGCTGGCGGACCGCCTCGATCGTCAGGAACATGCCGTACATCCCGGGATGCACGTCGGCAAGACCCCCACCGTTCGGGTTGACCGGCAGCGCGCCGCCCGGACCGATGGCGCCGCTCGCCACGAACGGCCCGCCTTCGCCCTTCTTGACGAAGCCCAGGTCCTCGAGCTGCAGGATGACGTTGATCGTGAAGGCGTCGTAGAGCGCCAGCACGTCGGCATCCCTGGTCGTGATGCCGGCCATGTCGAAGGCGCGGCGGCCGGATTCCTGGGCGCAGGTGTTGACGATGTCCGGCATCGACGAGACGGCACGGTTGTGCGTCGCGGCGGCCCCACCCAGCAGGTAGACAGGCTTCTGCTTCAGGTCCTTCGCCCGCTCGGCGCTGGTCATGATCAGCGCCGCACCGCCGTCCGTGACGAGGCAGCAGTCGCGCACGGTCAGAGGGTCGCAGACCATGCGGCTGCTCATCACGTCCTCGATGGTGAGCGGCCCGTCCTTGTGCGTGAACGCCTCCGGGTTCATCAGGGCCCACTGCCGGGCGGCGACGGCGACCGCCGCCAGCTGCTCGCGGGTCGTGCCGAACTCGTACATGTGCCGCGCCGCGCCGAGGGCATAGGTCGTCGGCGGGTTGCGCGGCTTGTAGCGATACTCGTACGGGGCGGGGTCGGAACTGGTCTGCAGCTTGCCGCCCTGGCTGCGCTGGGCGCTGCCGTAGCAGACGAGCGCGACCTCGCAGAGGCCGGTTTTGATGGCCGCCGCCGCCATGACCATGTGCGACAGGAAGGACGAGCCGCCGAGGTTGGTGCCGTCCGAGATCTTCGGCCTGATGCCGAGATATTCCGGAATCGTCAGGGCCGGCATGAAGTTGACGAGGTTGGCGTTCCAGACGCCGTCGATGTCGGACTTCTTCAGGCCGCACTCTTCGAGGGCGTAGTGGACGGCCTCGCCGATCTGCTCCAGGTGC
The DNA here is from genome assembly GCF_040549485.1 of Constrictibacter sp. MBR-5. Classification (NCBI taxonomy): domain Bacteria; kingdom Pseudomonadati; phylum Pseudomonadota; class Alphaproteobacteria; order Rhodospirillales; family Allostellaceae; genus Constrictibacter; species Constrictibacter sp. MBR-5. The sequence goes on along the minus strand of NZ_JBEPTK010000001.1, from coordinate 109,519 downwards.
GAACGGCCGCCGCTGTTGCCGCAGCCGGCCCGGCCGACGCCGACGATGGCGCTGCTGCCGCGCAGGGGATGTGCCATGGGTCGGTCCTTCCTACGCCTGCTCAAAGACGATCAGCGGCGCGCCGTCTTCCTGAACGATCTTCGCCTTGACGCGCATGCCGATGGTCACGGCGTCGGGTGCCAGTCCCTCGACCCGGCTCATCATCCGCGGTCCTTCGGCGAGGTCGATCAGGGCGACGTTGTAGTCCTTCGCCGGCGGGCGCTGGCGGACGACGCTGGTCGAATAGACCGTGCCGAGGCCGGAGGCTTCCACCCATTCCAGGTTGGGCGAGCCGGTCTCGGGGTCGAGCACGCGCGGATAGAAGACGTGCCGGCCGGTCTCCTTCACCCGCTGGATCATGAACTTGCCGTGCTCCAGGTAGCTCTGGAACTCGGCGTCGGGGCCGGGGCCCACGAAGGCGGAATCGGTCAAGCGGAGGTGCTCCCTCGTCGGTGCTGCCTGCCTTGCAGAGAGGGCGCGAGCCTAGCCAGTCGACCGGGGGCAGGCAACGCTTTCATGGGGCAATTGTGCGGACTATTCTCGCACCCCGCCGCGCCCGGGCGGCCCATCGAGAGGGAATCGTGATGCACCGCCCGATAACCACAGGAGGCCGCCTCGCGCCTCCCGCGTTCTCCTCGAACGCCGGCTGAGGCGGGCGGGGGTAGCGGGCGTGTCCGTGAAACTGGAAGAGGCGCGCGCGCCCGGCGCGCCCGGCGCGCTCGCGTGGCTCGCCTTCGGCTTTGCCGTGGCGTTCTTCTGCTACGCCTTTCTGCAGCGCGTGGCGCCTGCCGTCATGGTCTCGGACCTGATGCGCGATTTCGCCGTCGGCGGGGCGGTGCTCGGCAATCTCTCGGCCTTCTACTTCTACGCCTATGCGGCGCTGCAAATTCCGGTCGGCCTGCTGCTCGACCGTTTCGGCCCGCGCCGGCTGATGACGGGGGCCGCCCTGGTGTGCGCCGCCGGAAGCTTCGTCTTCGCCGTCGCCGACCAGCTCGTCGTCGCTTACGCGGGGCGGCTGCTGATCGGCGCCGGCTGCGCGATCAGCTTCGTCGGGGCGCTCGCGGTGGCGACGACCTGGTTTCCGGCGCGGCGCTTCGCGATGCTGACCGGTATGGCCCAGGCGGGCGCGATGGCCGGTGCCGTGCTGGGGGCGGCGCCCCTGGCGGCGCTGCTGCAGACGACGGGATGGCGCTCGGTGATGCTGGGGGCGGCGGCGCTGTCCGCATCCCTGGCCGTAGCGATGTGGCTCACCGCCCGCGACGGACCGTCGGCCCGGCGGTCGACGGTCGGCTTGGCGGGTGCCCTGAAGGTGGTCGCGTCCAATCCCCAGACCTGGCTCGCCGCCGGCTTCGGCTTCTTCATCACCGGCCCGATGCTCGCCTTCACCAGCCTGTGGGGCGCGTCCTATCTGCAGGCCGTCTACGGCCTCGACCGGCCGACGGCGGCGGGGGCCGTGTCGCTCTCCTTCGTCGGCTGGGGCCTGTGCGCACCGCTGATCGGTCTCCTGTCCGACCGGCTGGGGGCGCGGCGGCCGATCATGATCGTCGGCAGTATGCTGTCCTTCTGCACGAACGCCGCGATCATCTGGCTGACCGACCTCAGCCTGGTCGCCATCTCGGCGGTGCTGCTGATCAACGGCGCGGTCTCGTGCTGCATGCTGCTCAACTTCGTCTGCGCCAAGGAGCACAACCCGCCCTGGGCGAGCGGTGCGGCGATCGGCTTCTCCAACACCGCCGTGATGCTCAGCGGCGCCATCCTGCAGCCGGTCGTCGGCCTGCTGCTCGACCTGAACTGGGAGGGTGCGGTGGTGGACGGTGCGCGCGTGTACGACGCCGCGACCTTCCGCACCGCACTGTCGATATTGCCGATCTGCAGCATCGTCGCCATCGCCATGGCCTGGATACTGCGCGAGCCGCCGCGTCCGCCCCAATAGAACATTAGTCCCGATCGGCTATCCACTCTTGGTCGACTTGACGACTGCGTAAGCTAATCCGACCATAGTTGCGCTTGGATAAGAACAGGACGCGTGGCAACTAAGGACCGCGCCCCGCAGGGAAGGAAGCGCGATGCACGGAACGAGGTCGATCCGCAGGATCGCCGCCGCGGCGGTGGCCGCTGTCCTGCTGCCGCTGGCCGGCGGTGCGGCGGCGCAGGACAAGGTCATCAAGATCGGCGTGATCTACGACTATTCCGGCCCGTACGCGGCCGGCGGGTCAGAGACCCACGCCTGGGGCACGAAGCTCGCGATCGACATGGTCAACGCGCGCGGCGGCACCGAGGGCTACAGGATCCAGCCCACCTATGCCGACGCGCAGAGCAAGACCGACGTGGCCATAAACGAGGCCGAGCGGATGCTGACGCAGACCGGCGTCGACATGATCATGGGTGTCTTCTCCAGCGCCCATTGCGTGCCGCTGGCGACCAAGGTCGACACGGCCAAGAAGTTCTTCTGGATCAACACCTGCATCTCGCCGGCCGTCCTCAAGGACCGGCACCTGCGCTACGTGTTCCGCCCGCAGGTGCATGGCGGCCAGTTCGGCGAGATGTCGCCCGACATGCTGGCCGAGTTCAGCCAGAGCAAGCTCGGCATGGACAAGAAGCACCTGAAGGTCGCGATCATCCACGAGGATGGCCCCTACGGCGTCGGCGTGGCCGAGGGCAACGACCGTGCGGCGAGGCGCCACGGCATGCAGGTGGTGCTGAAGGAGGGATATGCGGCGACCTCCCCCGATCTATCGTCGCTGATCACCAAGCTGAAGCGCGCCCGCCCCGACGTGATCCTGCACACCGGCTACAACCCCGACATCACCCTGTTCCTGCGGCAGGGGCGCGAGCAGGGCCTGCGCTTCAAGGTGCTGATCGGCCACGGTGCCGGCTATGGCGAAGTCGACCGGCTCTACGCCGCCTTCGGCAACGACGTCGACCACATCTTCGACGTGGATTCGGTCGCCGCCACGCTGCTCGATCCTGCCAAGATGGCGCCGGAGATCGCCGAGGTGACGAATCTGCTCGAGAAGGCGTACCTCGCCGCGAATCCCAGCGCCAAGCAGCTGACCCTGCACGCCAGCATCGGCTTCGGCCACACCTGGGCCTTCCTGAACGACGTCCTACCGCGCGCGATCCGGAACCATGGCGGCATCACGCCGGATGCCCTGCGTCAGGCGGCATTGGAAACCGACATTCCGGACGGCGGCACGACCCAGGGATACGGCATTAGGTTCAACCCGCCCGAGCATGAAATGGCCGGTCAGAACAACCGCGCCTTCCCGGTAATCATCCAGTACATCGGCGGCGACATGAAGCTGGTCTGGCCGCCCCACGTGGCGCCGCACGAGCCGGTCCTGCCGCTCCCGGCCAAGTCGCCGTACGCTATGCGGTGAAGGCGCAGGCCTGTCGCCGCCGGAGGATAAGCGTGGTTCATGCGGCACATGAGGGAACATCGCTTGTGCAATGAAGCACAACCGTCATGTTCCGGGGCGTAACCCGCGTTAGTGACGATCGTTGACGGCGCGCAGGGGAAGACTGTGTTGGCTGAGATGCACACCGGCGAATTGCTGCGCGTCGAACAGATGTACCGGGCGGACGCGCTCGCCGTGGCGGCGGGGGTTCCCGGTATCGTCCTCATGGAGCGTGCCGGCGATGCGGTTACCGACGCCGTGCGCCGGCGCTGGACGCCGAGGCCCGCGCTAATCCTGTGCGGCCCAGGCAACAATGGCGGCGACGGGTTCGTCATCGCACGCCTGCTCGCCGAGGCAGGCTGGCCGGTGCGGGTGGCGCTGCTTGGAAGCCGGGACCGGCTCGCCGGCGACGCGGCGGAGAACGCCGCCCGCTGGAGCGGGGCGCTGCTTCCCCTGGCGCCGGAGGCCGTAGAAGGGGCGGAACTCATCGTCGACGCGATCTTCGGCGCCGGGCTCGCGCGGCCCGTCGAGGGCGTTGCGGCCGCGACGTTGGCCGCGGCGCGCGACCGCGCCGTTCCCGTCGTCGCCGTCGACGTGCCGAGCGGGGTGCACGGCGACACGGGCGCGGTAAGCGGCACGGCGATCCGGGCCGATCTGACGGTCACCTTCTTCCGGCCAAAGCCCGGCCACCTGCTGTTTCCGGGACGCGAGCTCTGCGGCGAACTGGTGGTTGCCGGCATCGGCATACCCGCCTCGGTCCTGTCGGCGCTTGCGCCGGATACCTGGGAGAACACGCCAGACCTCTGGGGTGGCGGCTATCCGTGGCCGTCGCACGCTTCGCACAAATATACGCGCGGCCATGCCCTGATCGCGGGCGGCAGCCATCGGACGGGGGCGGCGCGCCTGGCTGCCCGCGCGGCGATGCGCGCCGGCGCCGGCCTCGTCACCATCGCGGCCGATCCGTCGGTCGTGCCGATCTATGCGACAGCCCTGGCCGGCGCGCTGGTCGAGCCGGTGGCCGACGCAAACGCCTTCCGGGCGCTGCTGCAGGATGCGCGTCGGAACGCGGTGCTGGTCGGGCCCGGTGGCGGGACGGACCGTCGCACGCGCGATCACGTCCTCGATGCCCTCGCCGCCGGGCGGCGGATGGTGCTCGACGCCGACGCCATCACGGTCTTTCGGGACGAGCCGCAGGCGCTGTTCGGCGCCATCGCCCGGACGCCGACCGTCCTGACGCCGCACGACGGAGAGTTCGGGCGGCTTTTCCCCGACCTGCAGGGGGACCGCCTCGGCCGTGCCCGCGCCGGGTCGCGGCGAAGCGGCGCTGTCGTCGTGCTGAAGGGGCCGGATACGGTCGTCGCGGCACCCGACGGACGGGCAGCCATCAACGCCAACGCGCCGCCGGATCTGGCGACGGGCGGAACCGGCGATGTGCTCGCCGGATTCGTCGTAGCACTCCTGGCTCAGGGCATGCGAGCCTTCGAGGCGGCGTGTGCGGGAGTCTGGCTGCACGGAGCGGCCGCTGCGGCCTTCGGGCCGGGCCTCATCGCGGAGGATCTGCCGGACAGGCTGCCGGCGGTCCTCGCAAAACTGAAACACCAGCGTAATTCTGCTTTAACGCGGATCTGACAGGATCGAATCATGTGGCTGCGTAGCATCGTCGCTGTCGACGCGAAGGACTTGCCAGTGGGCGTGGCGCCCGCCGATCATGGCGGCGCCATGAGCCAGATCGCGAACACGACAATCCTCGATCGCACTTGGGCCTCGCTTCGGCAGGCCCTGCGCGACATCGCCCCCGGACGCCGCGGCCTCGAGCCGATCGAGACGCGCCCGGACCTTCCCGATTCCGATGTCGCGGCGGTCCGCGAACATATGCGCGCCTGCCTGGAAGGGCGTGGCGGCGAGGTGACGGCGCGTGCCCGCGCGACCGCCCTCGGCCGCGCCTACCTCTCCCTGGAAGAGGCGGGGCGCCTGCGCTTCCTCAAGATGCTCGCCGAGGAATTCGACGTCGATCGCGACGCGGTCGATGCGGCCGCCGCTGCCCTGACGACTGCGACCGACCCCGCCGACCGCCGTAAGGCGGAGCACCGTCTGCGTAACGCGCTGGAGGCGCCGCGCGTGCGGCTGCTGACCCAGTTCAACGCCCTGCCGGACGGCGTGAAGTTCCTCGTCGACATGCGCGCGGAGCTGCTGCGCATGTCCCGCGACGAGCCGTCGCTGCGCGGGCTGGAGGCGGACCTCAAGCGCGTGCTGGCGAACTGGTTCGATGTCGGTTTCCTGGAGCTGCGCCGCATCACCTGGCGTTCGCCGGCCCTGCTTCTGGAAAAGCTGATCGCCTACGAGGCGGTGCACGAGATCCGCGGCTGGACAGACCTGAAGAACCGGCTCGATTCGGACCGGCGCTGCTATGCCTTCTTCCACCCGCGCATGCCGGACGAGCCGCTGATCTTCGTCGAGGTCGCCCTGGTCAGCGGGATGGCCGACAATATCCACGAGCTGCTCGACGAGGATTCGCCGGTCGCCGACCCCAACGCCGCCGACGCCGCGATCTTCTATTCGATCTCGAACGCGCAGCAGGGGCTGGCGGGTATCAGCTTCGGCAACTTCCTGATCAAGCGCGTGGTCGACGACCTTTCGGGCGAATTCAAGAACCTGAAGACGTTCGCGACCCTGTCGCCGATTCCCGGTTTTCGGCGCTGGCTCGACGCCCGCCTGGCCGAGAACGGCGACGACGTGCTGACCGAGGCGGAGCGCAAGGCGCTCGGCGAGTTGAAGCAGATCCCGGAGGGGGAGGGCTCGCGCCTCGCGGCGCTCCTGGCGATGCCGGGCTGGCACGCCGATCCCGTGCTGTCGGCGGCGGCGAAGCAGCCGCTGCTGCGCCAGTGCGCGATCTATCTCGCCAAGGAGAAGCGCGCGGGCAGCCGTGCGGCGGACCCCGTGGCGCACTTCCATCTCAGTAACGGCGCGCGGATGGAACGGCTGGACTGGCTCGGCGACGTCTCCAAGAAGGGCATCGCCCAGTCGGCCGGCCTGATGATCAACTATCTCTACAAGCTCGACGCCATCGACGCGAACCACGAGGCCTATACCGGGGAAGGGCGGATCGCGCTGTCCTCGGGCATCAAGGCGCTGGTGAAGTAATCGGCGAGCGACGCGCTGCCGGCACCGCCGGCGGCGCGTCCGCCGTTCAGCGGACGTCGCGCCGTTCAGCGAACCTCGCGGTTGTACTTCAGTTCGTCCGGCGTCATCTGGATCCCGGCGATGAGTGTGTAGTCCGCCGCGACCCGGCCCTCGGCGACAGGTATCGTCACCCGGATCTCGTCGACGCGCGCGTCGAGCGACTGCCGGTCGGGCAGCTGCAGTTCGATGCTGAAGCTCTCCCGGTTGAGGATCGCCCCATCCGGCCCCACCACGCCGACGAAATACGTCACCGGATAGGCGGACTGGGTGGCTGCCGGTCCCCGCGCGCCCTCGAAGCCGATCGCTACGTCGACGATGGTGTCGCGGCCGTCCCCCTTGGTGCAGTTGAGGCCGGTGCCGGAAATTCGCGCCTGGAACGCCACGTCCGTCAGGTCCGCGGCGCCACCCGGGCGAAAGCGCGTGAGTTCCGCCGCGTCGTCTGGCACCCGCAACTCGGGGCACATCACGGTCGCCTCGGTCTTGTCGTTCGAGCTGCAGCCGGCGAAGGCGAGCAGCGCCATGCAGGCTGCGAGGGCTCGGAGCGGTGTCGTGCGGGCGAAATGTGTCACAGGCTGATGCGCGTCCCGTCGCAATGAGGCTGACCCTGGCGGCCATGCGGCCGCCGCATGATATGGTGACGTTCGGCGCAGCTTCCCATACTGCGATCCGCGACCTTCCTTTCGGCAGGTCGCTATACTAGTTTCTCTGACCTCCCGGCCCGATCCGCCGGGAAGCTACGGAACCGACGCCCGGCACACAAGCGCCTGTCGCCGGGCGCGACAGCGATCGGACCGCATGACACTGCCGCCACTGACCATCCTGCTCGCCGCGCCGCGCGGTTTCTGCGCCGGTGTCGACCGCGCGATTCAGATCGTCGAGCGCGCCCTGGCGCGTTACGGCGCGCCCGTCTACGTGCGCCACGAGATCGTGCACAACCGTTACGTCGTCAGCCAGCTCGAGGCGAAGGGTGCCATCTTTGTCGACGAGCTCGACGACGTGCCGGATGACGTGCCCGTGGTCTTCTCCGCGCACGGCGTGCCGAAGTCGGTGCCGGCCGAGGCGTCCCGGCGCAAGCTGTTCTATGTCGACGCGACGTGCCCGCTGGTCAGCAAGGTGCACCGCGAGGCGGAGCGGCACGAACGCACCGGCCGGCACATGCTGCTGATCGGCCATGCCGGTCATCCCGAGGTCGTCGGGACCATGGGCCAGGTTCCGGACGGCAGCATCACCTTGATCGAGACGGTGGCCGATGCCGAACGGGTCGAGGTGGCGGATCCCGGCGCTGTCGCACTGATCACCCAGACGACGCTGTCGGTCGATGACACCGCCGAGATCATCGCCGTGCTGCGCCGCCGCTTCCCCGAGCTGCAGTCGCCGAAGCAGGAGGACATCTGCTACGCGACGACGAACCGCCAGCAGGCCGTGAAGGCGATCGCGCCGGAGGCCGACGCCCTTCTCGTGATCGGCGCTCCCAACTCCTCCAATTCCAACCGGCTGGTCGAAGTCGCGAAGAACGCGGGTTGCACGCGTGCCGTTCTGGTGCAGCGCGCCGTCGACATCGACTGGAAGGCATTGGAAGGCGTCCGCACCCTGGGTCTCACGGCCGGGGCCTCTGCGCCCGAGACCCTGGTCGAGGAGGTCATCGCGGCCTGCCGGGATCACTTCACGGTCGAACTGCGCGACGTCGTCGTCACGCGCGAGAACGTGGAGTTCAAACTGCCACGCGTCCTGGTCGCCTGACGCCGCCGTGGCCGTCTACACCGAAGTCTCCGACGAGGATCTGCAAGCCTTCGTCGCCGAATACGACATCGGCAGTGTCGTCGCCTGCAAGGGCATCGCGGAGGGCGTCGAGAATAGCAACTATCTGCTGGAAACGGATCGCGACACCTTCATCCTGACGCTCTACGAGAAGCGCGTCGTTCCGGCCGACCTGCCGTTCTTCCTGGGGCTGCTGGACCATCTCGCCGCCGCCGGGGTGCCGTGCCCGACGCCCATTCACGGGCGCGACGGCGTGGCGCTGCGCCACCTGTGCGGACGACCGGCGGCGCTGGTCAGCTTCCTGCGCGGCTTGTGGCCGCGGCGGATCCAGCCGGGCCACTGCGCCGAACTGGGGGCCGGTTTGGCGCGGATGCATCTGGCGAGCCGCGATTTCGGCTTGAGGCGGGCGAACGACCTGTCCCTCGACGGGTGGCGGCGCCTGGTGGAGGCCACTCGCGGCCGCGCCGATACCGTGCGGCCCGGCCTCGCCGACGAGATCGGACGGGAACTGGACGAGCTAGCCGCCGCGTGGCCGCAGGATCTGCCGCGCGGCGTTATCCATGCCGACCTGTTTCCGGACAACGTGTTCTTCATCGACGGCCGGCTGTCGGGGCTGATCGACTTCTACTTCGCCTGTGAAGATTTTCTGGCATACGACATCGCGGTGTGCCTGAACGCCTGGTGCTTCGAGCGCGACAACAGCTTCAACGCGACGAAGGCCCGCCTTCTGCTGTCGAACTACGGTCGCGTCCGCCCCCTGGGGGAGGACGAACTGGCGGCCCTGCCGATCCTGGCGCGCGGGAGCGCGCTGCGCTTTCTGCTGACCCGGCTCTTCGACTGGCTGAACCGGCAGGAGGGCGCCTTCGTCACGCCGAAGGACCCCGTCGAATATCTTCACAAGCTGCGTTTCCACCGCAGCGTTACCGGACCGGGAGACTACGGACTGTGACGGGAACCGTCGACATCTACACGGACGGCGCCTGCAGCGGCAATCCGGGCCCGGGCGGTTGGGGGGCGATCCTGCGCCACGGCGGCACGGAGCGCGAACTGGCCGGCGGCGAGGCGATGACCACCAACAATCGCATGGAACTGATGGCGGCGATCGCGGCGCTGGAAGCCCTGAAGCGGCCGTGCAAGGTGCGGCTGCACACGGACAGCCGCTACCTGCGTGACGGAATCATGCAGTGGATCGCCAACTGGAAGCGCAACGGCTGGAAGACCGCCGCGCGGCAGCCGGTCAAGAACGAAGACCTCTGGCGCAGGCTCGATGCCGCCGTCACCGGCCATGAACTCGAATGGGTCTGGGTGAAGGGGCATGCCGGCCACGCGGAGAACGAGCGCGTCGACGAACTCGCCCGGGCCGAGACGAAGAAGCTGATGCGGGGCGCGCGCTGAGCCTGAAGGGGCCTTAAGCGCCCGCATCGAACCGCCGCGTCAGAAGATCAGGTCGAGCAGTCCGAAGATGACCAGCAGGCCGATCACGAACACGATAATCACGAACCACAGCAGCGCTTTCAGCATCGTCGGTCACTCTCTCTGTCCGAACGGCCCGGCGGCCGTTCCGGGGAGCAAACCCCGGACGGTAGCCGATTGTTCCGTTCTCGTGGCCGGCGCGGTGAAGCCTGCTACTCCGCAGCATCCGGCTTGGTGCGCTGCAGGACGCTCTCATTGTGCTCGCCCAGCTTCGGCGAGCGGGTGCGGATCGCCGGGCGCCGCTGCCCGAAGGAGATCGGCAGGCCGACGATCGAGCGGCCGGTTTCCGGCTCCTTCTGGATCATGCCCATGATCTGGGTCTGTTCGGCCGCGGCGAGTTCGGCGACGTCGTTGATCGGGGCGACCGGCACGCCGACCTTCTCCAGCCGGGCGATCCACTCGTCGCGCCCGGCGGTCAGCAGCACCTCCTGCACCGCAGCGACGATTGCGTCGCGATTGCCCGCCCGCTTCGGGCCGTTCTCGAAGCGCGGGTCCTGCGGCCATTCCGGGTGTCCCATCTCCTTCGCCATGCGCACGAAGATGCGATCGTTGCCGGCGGCGATGCAGATCGGGCGGTCGGCCGTCTCGAACGCCTGGTAGGGCGCCAGCACCGCGCTCGCGGCGCCGTGCCGAACCGGCGTCTTGCCGGTCTCCAGGTAGTTGTTGACCTGGCTCTCGACCCAACTGACGGCGGTTTCGAAGAGCGAGGTGTCGACGACGCAGCCCTTGCCGGTCGCATGGCGCTGCTGCAGCGCCGCAAGGGCGCCGATCACGCACCACATCCCCGTCGCCTTGTCGTTGATCGCCGGCGCCTGGAAGGTCGGCGGGTCGCTCGGGCGGCCGGTGAGGGTCATCACGGCGCCGAAGGCCTGCAGCAGCGGGTCGTATCCCGGCTTCAGCCGCATCGGCCCCTTGTAGCCGAACGCCCAGATCGAGCAGTAGATGAGGCGCGGGTTGACCGCGGTCAGCGCCTCCGGGCCGATGCCGAGTTCGTCGACGATTCCGGGCCGGAGATTCTGGATCAGGATGTCCGATTCAGCGGCGAGCGCCTTCAGCCGCGCCACGTCGCCGGCATCCTTAACGTCCAGCGTGACGGACTTCTTGTTGCGGTTGAAGGCGTGGAAGAACAGCGAGGCGCCGTCCTCGGCGAAGGGGGGGCCCCAGGTCCGGCCGTCGTCGCCGCCGTCCGGCTTCTCGACCTTGATCACCTCGGCGCCCATGTCCGCGAGGATCGAGCCGGCGAGCGGACCCGCCAGCGCCTGGCCCACCTCGAGCACCCGAATGCCCTTCAGCGGCAGTGCCGCATCCTCTGTTTCGCCCATCTTCGCCTCCCGATGTGTCCGGTCATTCCCTCCCTTATATCGGCAGCCGGCGCCGCCCGCGAGCCCGTGCGGATGGCTGCCGCCACTGCCTTTTGCGGCACGGGCCGCGGGCGGCTACACTCTTGCCACCGCAGAGGGAGGAAGACCATGGGCGAGATCGTTCAGCTGACGGCGCAGGACGGCCATCGGTTCGACGTCTATCAGGCGAAACCGTCCGGCACGCCCCGCGGGGCGCTGCTGGTCATCCAGGAGATCTTCGGCGTCAACAGCCACATGCGCAGCGTCGCCGACAGCTACGCGCAGGACGGTTATTTCGTGCTGGCGCCGGCGCTGTTCGACAGGGCCGAGAAGGGCTTCGAGGTTGGCTATCAGCCCGACGACATCCAGAAGGGCCGTGACGTCCGCGCCAAGGTGCCGTGGGACGCGGCCGTTATGGACATGGCCGCCACCGTCGCGGCGCTTAAGCCCCACGGTAAGGTGGGAGCGGTCGGCTACTGCTGGGGCGGTTCGCTCGCTTGGCTGGCGGCGACGCGGATCGACGGCGTGGACGCCGCGGTCGGCTACTACGGCGGCCAGATCGCCGGTTTCAAGGACGAGGCGCCCAAGTGCCCCGTCATGCTGCACTTCGGCGAAACCGACAAGAGCATCCCCATGACGGACGTCGAGGCGGTGCGTGCGGCGCACCCCGAGGTGACGGTCCACGTCTACGCGGCGGGCCACGGCTTCAACTGCGACCAGCGCGCGGACTTCAGTCCGGAGAATGCAAAGGTCGCGCGCGAGCGGACGCTCGCATTCTTCCGGAACCACGTCGGATAGGGCGAACCGGGTTCGCCGGGCGGCGTTGATGTCGTCGTTCTCCGCTCCGCGGCGGGGGACGCTGCACTGCGCCCTGGGCGAACGACGCTAACGGCGACTGGCCGCACGGCGTCGCGATCGCCATCTGCCCGGGGTGCGTGCCTCGCTCGTGCGGCTGTTTCGCATGGTCACGAGGGCCCGTTACGGGGTAGCCTTGAAGTCATCTCGCAAGGAATCGAACAGACATGGCTGACATTCAGGACAAGATCCTCGTCAACCTGCCCTATTTGCGCCGCTACGCCCGCATGCTGACCGGCTCGCAGGAGCGGGGGGACGAGTATGTCCGCGCCTGCCTTGAGGCGATCGTCGAGGAGCCGGAGAGCATCCGGGTGGCCAAGGATGTTCGGGTCGAGCTGTTCGCGCGGTTCCACGCGGTCTGGTCGGCCGTGGATTCGGTTGCGCCCGAGGACGCGACGATCGATCTGGACAGCCGGGTCAAGCGCAGCCTCGCCTCACTGCCGTCGCGGGAGCGGCAGGCGCTCCTTCTGGTGTCGGTCGAAGGTTTCCTGCCGTCCGAAGCCGGCGTCATCCTCGGCACGAACGTGGCCGAGGTCGAGGCGCTGATGCGCAAGGCGCGGGCCGACCTGTCGCAGCGGACCACGGCCAACATTCTCATCATCGAGGACGACGCGATCATCGCGCTCAACAATGCCGAGATCGTGCGCGAGATGGGCCACAACGTGACCGGAACAGCGGCGCGACAGAGCGAGGCCATCGCCCTGGTCGAGCAGACCTCGCCGGACCTGATCCTCGCCGACATCCAGCTCGCCGACGGCGACGACGGCATCAAGACGGTTCAGGAGATCCTCAAGACCGCCAAGATGCCGGTCATTTTCGTGACAGGTTTTCCGGAGCGGCTGCTCACCGGCAGGACGCTCGAGCCCGCCTTCGTGATCACGAAGCCGTTCGAGCCCGACACCCTGAAGACGGCGATTGCCCACGCCCTGTCGACGTCGGACTGATCGCGGAGCCGGCCGCGCGCACCATCCAGGATTGTCGCCTGTTGCCGTCCGGCAGGGCCTTGCGCCCCGCCGCCTCGGCGGCAAGGATGGCGGCAACGACGGAGCGAAGAGAATGACCGCGCAGATCGCTGTAACCTCGACCACGGACGCCGAGCCCGTGATGCCGCAGCACCGCTTCGACGAAGCGGCGCTCGAACGCTATCTTCTCGATCATATTCCCGACCTGAAGGGTCCGATCACGCTGTCGCAGTTCATCGGCGGCATGTCGAATCCGACCTTCATGATCACCGACGCGAAGGGCCAGACCTTCGTGATGCGCAAGAAGCCGCCGGGCAAGCTGCTGCCGTCAGCGCATGCGGTGGACCGTGAGTTCAAGGTGATCTCGGCGCTCTACGGGACGGACGTGCCGGTCGCGCGGCCCTACGTGCTGTGCGAGGACGAGAGCGTCATCGGCCAGGCCTTCTACGTCATGGAGCATGTGCGGGGCCGCGTCTTCCGCAACTTCATGCTGCCCGACATGGCGCCGTCGGAGCGCACGGCGATCTACGATGCGATGAACGCGGCCATCGCCGCCCTGCACAGGGTCGACTACAAGACGATCGGCCTGGAGGGTTTCGGGCGCGAAGGCGGCTATTGCCAGCGGCAGGTTTCGCGCTGGTCCAAGCAGTACGAGGCCAGCAAGACGGAAGAGGTTCCCGCGATGGAGAATCTCATCCGCTGGCTGCCCGAGAACATGCCGGACGCCGACGAGACGACCGTCGTGCACGGCGACTTCCGGCTGGAGAACATGATCTACCACCCGACCGAGCCGCGCGTGCTCGCGGTGGTCGATTGGGAACTGGGCACGCTCGGCCACCCGCTGTCGGACATCGCCTACAACTGCCTGCCCTGGCACGTGCCGGATTCGCACCGCGGTTTCCTCGGCGACATGCCTGCGTCGTCCGGCATCCCGAGCGAGGAGGCGTATGTGGCCTCCTACTGCGAGCGGACGGGCCGCAGCGGTATCGACAACTGGCCGTTCTACGTGGTGCTCTCCCTGTTCCGGCTGGGCGCCATCGCCCAGGGCGTGTACAGGCGCGGCCTGGACGGCAACGCCAGTTCGCCGCAGGCGATCGAGCGCGGCAAGAAGGCGCGCGAGCTGGCCGAGGTCGGCTGGCAGATCGTGGAGAAGGGCTGGTAGGCGGGCGGCATCCGGATCAGGCGGCGCGTCGCCTTTCCTGCGCCTGTTCGCCGCCCCGTGCCGCAGGGCCGTCCCGCACCGCAGCCGGCGCGATTGCTGCGGCAGCGCGGCCGCCGCCGGCACCGGTGGCCATATCGATCAACCACCCGAGGCCGCATAGGGCCGCGCAGCCGGCGACGCTGACGCCGAGTTGGGTCGTCAGGCCGGGATGGTCGGCGACCAGCACCGATCCCGCCACCGACAGGACGAGCCCGCCGCAGAAGATCGGCAGAGGGTGCCGGCCGCAGGTCATGAGCGGCCCGACCCAGGCTCGTGCGAGAACCGGGGCGCGACGCGGCAGAAGCCAGAGCACCAGATAGACGAGGCTGAGAAAGTGCAGGAGCAGGATAGGCTCCAGCGCGACCTTGCCGACCCAGGGGACGAGGCTGGCGTCGTGGGTGGTCTGCACGACCGCGGCCTTCACGACGAACCCGGTGCCGAAGACGGCCAGTGCGGCGCGCATCAGCCGGTGCGGCCGCGCGTTGAGGTCCTTGCGCAGCCAGCCGCAGGCGCCGGCCGAGACGCCGATGAAGAACAGGAACTGCCAGGACAGAGGGTTCAGATACCAATGACCGTCCGGCAGGTTCGGCAGGTTGGCGCCGGGAAAGATCAGCGGAACGGTGTAGACCGCGGCGCTCGCGGCCAGCGGGCCGCGCCAGCCGAAGCGGCGCAGGGCGACGAGGTAGGTCGGCGCCGCCAGGATGAAGAGGATGTAGGCGGGCAGGATGTCGAACAGCGTCGGGAGGTGCTTCAGCGTCAGGACCTCCCACAGCGCCGTGAGGCCCTTGTCGGCCAGATAGGTGTAGTCGAGCGAGCCGAGCGTCAGGGGGGACGCGCCGGCATGCAGGCGATGGAACAGGGCGAGCGCAATCCCGAGGGTCGCGATGTGGGCGACATAGAGTTCGCCGGCACGATGGCAGGCCTTCGCCAGCGTCCGGAACCCGCCGTTACGCTCCACCGACCGGCTGTAGGCGATCCCGACGACGTAGCCCGACAGCAGGACGAACCATTCCGCCGCGTCGGCGAAGCCGGACAGGCGGTAGGTCACGCGGGCGAGGATGTTGCCGTCGATATGATCGACGAAGATGACAAGCAGGGCGATTCCCCGCAGGAAATCGACCCGAACGTCCCGAGAGGCCTCGATCGCTGACATGGCCCGGCCCGAAAGGCGGCGTCCGCGACGCCGTCCTCTCAGCTACCGTGCCGACGGTGAAAAAGCCGTTAAGGGCGGTACTGCGACGCGCCTAGACGCGGAAGTCGTTCACGACGCCGTTCAGCTTCGACAGGTCCGGAATCGGTCGCGCCAGTTCCGGCTTGGCCGCGAACGCCTGCTCGAGCGCGTGCGCGGCGCCCAGCGTGAAGGCGTCGCCCTTGTGCGGCCCGACCACCTGCAGGCCGAACGGCATGCTTTCATGGTCGACACCGCATGGCACGGCGCAGGCCGGATGGCCGGTGTTCGTGATGCCGTAGGTGAGGGCGAGCCAGTGGAAGTAGGTCCGCAGCTTCTCGCCGTTGATGTGCGTCATGTAGAGCTGCGTCCAGGGGAACGGCGTCACCGGCGTCACCGGGCAGAGCAGCAGGTCGAAATCCTTGAAGAAGGCCTGGACCCGGCGATAGGCCTTGGTCTGCTCCGAATGGGCGCGGGAGAAGTCGGCAAGGGTCATGCTGAGACCCTGCTCGTAGTTCGCGCGGACGTTGGCGCCCAGCTTCGCCGGATCCTCGTCGTACCAGGCCTTGTAGCGGGCGAGGTAGCCGACCGCGCGCAGCACCTCGAACACGTCGTTGGCGTCGCCCAGGTCGGGCGTCGCCTCGACGCACTCGCGGAACAGCCCCTTGAACGCCCGCACCTTGGAACGGAAGGCGGCCCGGATGTCGTTGTCGACGGGGGCGAAGCCCAGATCCTCGGTATAGGCGACCCGCAGCCGGCCCAGGTCGACGGGCTGCGGCGTGCGGAACGACATGCCGTCGATCGGCGTCGAGAAGGGGTCGCAGGAGTCGAAACCCGCCTGTGCGGCCATCATGAGCGACGCGTCGGCCGCGGTGCGGCCCATCGGGCCCTGGACCGAGATCGGCGCCCAGCCGAAGCCGCGCTTGTCGGACGGCACGGTGCCGGGGGAGGGACGGAAGCCGGTGATGCCGCAGAAGGCGGCCGGGATGCGCAGCGACCCGCCAGTGTCGGAGCCGGTGCAGACCGGCAGCATCCCGAGCGAGAGTGCCACCGCCGAGCCGCCTGAGGAGCCGCCGCAGATGCGCTTGGGATCGAAGGGGTTGCCGGTGGCGCCGTAGACCGGGTTGCGCGTGTTGGCGCCGGCGCCCCACTCCGGCGTGTTGGTCTTCGCGACGATAACCGCGCCGGCGGCCCGCACGGCCGCCACCATGCGCTCGTCCTTCTCCGGTACGTGGTCGGCGAAGATGGGCGAGCCGTAGGTGGTGCGCAGGCCGGCTGTGTCGTTCAGGTCCTTCACGCCCGTCGGCAGGCCGTGCAGCACGCCCAACTCGTCGCCGCGCATCACGGCCTTCTCGGCCTCGCGGGCCGCGCGGCGGGCGGCGTCCAGGTCCATCGCGACCAGCGCGTTGACCGCCGGGTTTACCGCCTCGATGCGTCCGATGCAGGACTCCAGGAGCTCGACCGGCGAGATCTCCTTCGTACCGATCATCCGCCGCAGTTCCACGGCACTGATGTCGCACATCTCGGTCGGCGTGGTCATGCGGCAGCTCCAGCGGTTCCCATCTCGGCACGGCGCTTCTCGCCGGTGCCCGTCGGGGTGTTTTCGTCGGCGTCGGTGTAGAGGTGGCACTCGGCGAAGCCGCTGGCCTTCGGCACCGGCCAGGGGGCGATGCGGCTGCAGTGCGGCATGGCGTCCGGGCAGCGCGGGTGGAAGGTGCAGCCCGGCGGCGGCGCGATCGGGTTGGGGAAGGTCGCGCCCATGTGCGTATCGGGTACGCCCAGGCCGGGTTCCGGCGTCAGCACCGATTTCAGCAGTGCGCTGGTGTATGGATGCTGCGGGTCCCGGAAGAGATCGTCCGTTTCCTTCTCCTCGACGATCCGGCCGAGATACATGACCGAAACCCGCGTCGCGAGATGTTCGACCACCGCCAAGTTGTGGCTGATCAGCACGTAGGTCAGCCCCAGTTCCTTCCGCAGGTCGAGCAGAAGGTTCAGGATCTGCGACTGCACGGAGACGTCCAGTGCCGACGTCGGCTCGTCGCAGATGACCATCTCCGGCCGCATGATCAGCGCGCGGGCGATGGCGACGCGCTGGCGCTGGCCGCCCGAGAGCTGGCTCGGATAGGCGGTGAGGTAGCGCCGGGCGAGGCCGACCAAGTCCATCATTTCCTCGGCCTTGCGCCGCCAGTCGGCGCGGTCACCGACCTTGTGGACCCGCAGGGGCAGGGTAACGATGTCGTCGATCCGCTTGCGCGGATTGAGGGACGAGTAAGGGTCCTGGAAGATCGGCTGCACGCGGCGCGCACGAGCGAGCCGGTCCATCTCGTAGAGCGGCCGGCCGTCGAAGAGAACGTCGCCGCCGGTCGGCTCCAGCAGGCCGAGCAGCATCTTCGCCAGGGTCGACTTGCCGCAGCCGGACTCGCCGACCAGCCCCAGCACTTCGCCCTTCTCGACCTTGATCGACACGCCGTTGACGGCGTGGAGCGTCTTCTTGGGCTGGAACATGCCGGCGCCTATCCGGAAGGTGCGGCGGACGTCGCGGGTTTCGAGGACGGTGCTCAAGACACGGCCTCCAGCACCGCGGCGCCTTCGCGCATTGATTCCTCCGGCTCCATCACGCAGCGATAGGCGCGCCCGTCCGACAGCGTGCGCATCGCGACGTCGTTCTCGCAGATGTCGCGGCGATGCGGGCAGCGGTCGCGGAAGGCGCATCCGTGCAGGTCGCCCACAAGGTTCGGGACCAGGCCAGGGATCGAGCCCAGGTGGGAGCCGCGCGCGGTCTTGCCCGGGATCGGAATGCAGTTCATCAGGCCGCGCGTGTAGGGATGCAGCGGGGCCTCGAAGACCTCCTTCGCCGTTCCCTGCTCGACGATCTGCCCCGCATACATGACAGCCACGCGGTCGGCGACGCGAGCGACGACGCCGAGGTCGTGGGTGATCAGCAGCAGGCCCATGTCGAACTCGCGCTGGAGTTCGGCGAGCAGCAGCAGGATCTGCGCCTGGATCGTCACGTCGAGCGCCGTCGTCGGCTCGTCGGCGATGATCAGCTCCGGCCCGCACATCAGCGCCATGGCGATCATCACCCGCTGCCGCAGGCCGCCCGAGAGCTGATGGGGATACTGACCGAGCCGTCCGCCGGCATTCGCGATGCCGACCTTCTCCAGCAGGTAGACCGCGCGCTCGCGCGCCTCGCGGCGCGGCACCTTGCGGTGCCGGAGCAGAGCCTCTTCCAACTGGTTCCCGATCGTGTAGGCCGGGTTCAGGCTGGTCATCGGCTCCTGGAAGATCATCGCCATCCGGTTGCCGCGCAGCTCCGACATGCGGTTCTGAGAGAGGCCGCGCAGGTCCTGATCGCCGAGCGACAGGGTCGTGGCGGTGCGGCGCGCCCGCTTCGGCAGCAGGTCCATCAGGGCCAGCGACGTCAGCGATTTGCCGCAGCCGGACTCGCCGACGATGCAGAGGGTCTCGCCGCGCGCAATCGAGAAGGAGATGCCGCGGACCGGGTGCAGGATGCCTGACGCGAGAGGAATGTCGACGGTCAGGTCACGGACATCGAGAAGTGCGCTCAAGGCTGCGGGCCCACGAAGGGCGTGGCCGATTTCAACGTGAGTCTTCCCTAATAAAGATCCGGATTTTTCAGTGAGGCTAACGCATCGCCGCCGCCCTGCCAACCTCGGCGATCCGCGGAAATCGGCCACTTTCCCGGCTCGGCGTCGGCCGCACCGAGAAAGCGCGGAGCGTCTGTCGTCGGCGGGAACCGTTTGGAGGCGGCCTTGTTGTTTAGCCACGTTGCTGGGCACGACGCGCCCGGCGGCACGCACTTGAAGACGGTCCACCAGGATCCGAAAAGGAGTTTAGACGATGCGCAAGCTCATGACCACGGCAAGCCTCGCCGCAGTGCTGATGGCCGGTCCGGCGCTCGCCGCCAACGATTCGACGACGACCGGAAGCGATCCGTCCCGCACGGGCAGCGCCGCGGTCAGCGGCAGCGCCACCGGCGGTGGCGGGGCGACGTCGACCACGGGCAGCGGCCAGATGACGACGGGCGCGGCCGGGTCCGAGACCAACCCGGCGTCTGGCGCGGACGCTACCCGCACGGGTTCCGCCGCGACATCGGGCAGCGCGACCGGCGGCGGTATGCAGGGCACCGACCGCAGTGCCAGCCCGGCCGGCACCGCCGCCTCCGGTACGACGGATACGACGGGCTCCGATCCGGCCCGCACGGGCTCGCAGGCGGCGCAGGGCAGTGCCACCGGCGGCGGTATGGGTTCGACCGCGAAGACCACCTACGACCAGGGCGAACTCCACGCGCTGATCGGCCAGGATGTGCGCAACGCCTCGGGTGAGGACATCGGTGAAGTGAACGACGTCGTCATGGTTGACGGGCGGCCGGTCCTCATCGTCGGCGTCGGCGGCTTCCTCGGGATCGGCGAGAAGGAAGTGACCGTCCCCTATGACGAGGCGACGAAGAGCAGCGAGGGGCTGGCGGTCTCCATGACCAAGGATCAGCTGAAGACGCAGCCCGAATACAACGCCGACGCCACTGCCGGCGTCTCGGTGAAGGACACGTACAAGAAGTAGGATCTCCTGATCCGGCGGAGGGGTCGCTCGCAAGGGCGGCCCCTTTTGCTTTTCGTTGCGCGGTTCGTTGCGCCGGTCGCCGCGATTTCCTAAAGTCGCGCGCCGTCCGCACCGTGCGGCGGCATCCCGCATCACGAGTGCCGAATGCGCCTGTCCCGCTATTTCCTGCCGACGCTCAAGGAGACGCCCGCCGAGGCGCAGATCGTCTCGCACCGGCTGATGCTCCGCGCGGGCATGATCAAGCAGGCGTCCGCCGGCATCTACTCCTGGCTGCCCTTCGGCTTCCGCGTGCTGAGGCGCATCGAGCAGATCGTCCGGGAGGAGCAGGATCGTGCGGGCGTGCACGAGATGCTGATGCCGACGATCCAGTCCGCGGACCTGTGGCGCGAGAGCGGCCGTTATGACGACTACGGCAAGGAGATGCTGCGCATCAAGGACCGTCACGAGCGCGACATGCTCTACGGTCCGACCAACGAGGAGGTGGTCACCGACATCTTCCGCTACTACGTGAAGAGCTACCGGTCGGTGCCGCTGATGCTCTATCACATCCAGTGGAAGTTCCGTGACGAGGTGCGGCCCCGGTTCGGCGTGATGCGCGGCCGCGAGTTCCTGATGAAGGACGCCTATTCCTTCGACATAGATTTCGCGGCGTCGCGGCACTCCTACAACAAGATGTTCCTGTCCTACCTGCGAACGTTCGACCGGATGGGCCTGCGCGCCATTCCCATGGCGGCGGATACGGGGCCGATCGGCGGTGACCTCAGTCACGAGTTCATCATTCTGGCCGATACGGGCGAGAGCGAAGTCTTCTGCCACCGGCAGTGGCTGACACTGGATCTGCGCCGCGACGACGTCGGCTACGATCAGAACCTGGACGACGTCATCGCATCCTTCACCGACCTCTATGCTGCGACCGACGAGAAGCACGACGCGGCGACCTGCCCCGTCGACGAGGACGAGCTGGTCACGGCGCGCGGCATCGAGGTCGGCCACATCTTCCACTTCGGCACCAAATATTCCAAGGCGCTGGGCGCCATGCTGACCACCCCGGAGGGCGGGCAGGTGCCGGCCGAGATGGGCTCGTACGGCATCGGCGTGTCGCGCCTCGTCGGCGCGATGATCGAGGCGAACCACGACGAGAAGGGCATCGTCTGGCCCGAAGCCGTCGCGCCGTTCGCCGTCGGCCTGATCAACCTGCGCAGCGGTGACGCCGCCTGCGATGCGGCCTGCGAGAATGCCTACGCGCAGCTGAAGAACGCCGGCATCGAGGTGCTGTACGACGACCGCGACGAGCGGGCGGGCGTCAAGTTCGCCGACATGGACCTGATCGGGCTGCCCTGGCAGCTCGCGATCGGCCCGCGCGGCGTCAAGGCGGGCATTGTGGAACTGAAGTACCGCCGCAGCGGCGAGCGCGACGAGATACCGCTCGACGCGGCGCTGGCGCGCATCGCGGGCGACGCATGATCTTTTCCCCCTTCGAGCGCATGGTCGCGTTCCGATATCTGCGGGCGCGCCGCCGCGAGGGCTTCATTTCGCTGATCGCGTGGTTCTCCCTCCTGGGGATCGCCCTCGGCGTCGCGACGCTGATCATCGTCATGTCTGTGATGAACGGTTTCCGGGGCGAACTGATGACCCGGGTGCTGGGGGTCAACGGTCACGTCTCCGTCTACAGCGCCATGGGCGGCATGACCGGCTTCGACACAATGGCCGACAAGGTGCGCCAGATCGACGGCGTGGTCTCGGTTACGCCGACCGTCGAAGGCCAGGTCATGGTCACCGCCGGCGGCTCCGCCTCCGGTGCGCTCGTCCGCGGCCTCCGCCCCGAGGATCTCGCCAAGCGCAAGACCATCGCCGAAGGCGTTCTCAACGGCGCCCTGTCGCAGTTCGGCGAGGAGGACGGCATCCTCGTCGGCTCGAAACTGGCCGGGCGCCTGCGCGTCGGGCCGGGCGACGTGCTCAACCTCGTCGCGCCCCAGGGCAGCATCAGCCCGTTCGGCAGCGTTCCCAGGATGCGCGGCTACCGCATCGTCGGCCTCTTCGAGGTCGGCATGTTCGAATACGACAACAGCATGATCTTCATGCCGATGCCGGCGGCGCAGCTCTTCTTCCAGCTGCCCGAGGCCGTCAGCAACCTGGAGGTCACCGTCGCCGATCCCGACGAGGCGCGGGCCGTGGGGACGGCGATCCGTCAGGCGCTCGGCCCGGATGCGCGCGTGTTCGATTGGCAGCAGTCGAACGCCACCTTCGTCAACGCGCTCGAGGTCGAGCGCAACGTCATGTTCCTGATCCTGACGCTGATCATCGTGGTCGCCGCGTTCAACATCATCTCCAGCCTGATCATGCTGGTGAAGGACAAGGGGCGCGACATCGCCGTGTTGCGCGCCATGGGCGCCACGCGCGGCATGATCATGCGGATCTTCTTTCTCAGCGGGTCGGCCGTCGGTTTCGCCGGGACGATCGCCGGCTTCGTTCTCGGCCTCGTCTTCAGCCTGAACGTCGAGAGCATCCGGAGCGCCCTGCAGACGCTGACCGGAACGAAGCTGTTCCCCGACGAGATCTACTTCCTCTCCCGTCTGCCGGCCGAGGTCGATCCCGGCGAGGTGGCGACCGTCGTGCTGATGGCACTGGGGCTGTCGATGCTGGCGACGATCTTCCCGTCGCGGCGTGCGGCCAAGCTGCACCCCGCCGAAGCCCTGCGCTACGAGTAGGCCCGTGCCGGACAGAGACAGCGCTCCCTTTCCGTCGGTGCCGAACCTTGAGCTGCGCGGCGTGTCGCGCAGTTACGCCCAGGGCGGGCAGGCGCTGCATATCCTCCGCAACCTCGACCTGCAGCTGATGCCCGGGCAGATCGTCGCGCTGGTCGGCCCCTCGGGGGCCGGCAAGACGACGCTGCTCCAGATCGCGGGGCTGCTCGACATCCCCGATTCCGGCGACGTCCTGCTGGCCGGCGAGAGTTGCATCGGGCTCGGCGACGACACGTTGAGCGCCATGCGGCGCAACTACATCGGCTTCATCTTCCAGTTCCATCATCTTCTGCCGGAGTTCACGGCGACCGAGAACATCGTCCTGCCGCAGCTCATCGCCGGGCTGCGACCGGCGGAGGCGCGGATGCGGGCGCTGGAGCTGCTGGACATGATGGGCCTGTCGGACCGGGAGGCGCACCAGCCGGCGCAGCTTTCCGGCGGCGAACAGCAGCGAGTGGCGATCGCGCGTGCGATGGCGAACGCGCCCAAGGTCCTGCTGGCGGACGAGCCGACGGGGAACCTGGATCACGCGACGGCCCTGCGGGTCATGTCGCAGCTGGTGCGGCTGGTGCACAGGACCGGCGTCGCCGCGCTGGTCGCCACGCACAATCCAGAGATGGCGGCGCAGATGGACCGCTGCGTCCGCCTTGAGGACGGCGTGCTGGTCGAGGTCTGACCCCGAACGCAAATCGGGGAGAGGCGGGCTGGCCGCTCTCTCCCCGATTTGCCTGTTCAGGCGCCGGTGCTGGCGGCGTGCTACTTGTTCCGTTCCGCGGAATTCTCCAGCGCCTTGCCACCGGACTGGATGTCTTCCCCGGCGCCTTCCATGGTGTTGCAGGCGGCCAGCGCCAGCATTGCGAAACCGATCAGAACCTTGACGCTCAGAGCACTCGACTTCATGGGACACGCCCCCTGTTAAGAACGGGAGCTAAACCCGCGCGTGAGAGATCGGTTCCCGGCCGGCCGTGAATCTGTCGCTGTCCCGACTTTGGGCGCGTATTTTTCGTCAGCGCGAATTCTTGAGCGCGTCGGTCAGCCACGCGGCCAGCCAGTCGGCGTAGGAGCTGCGCACGAACAGCCACCATGTCGGCGCGTCGTTCCGCATCAGCAGGATGATCTGTGCCGGACCGATCATCGTCTGCGCGCATCGCCCAGGGGGGAAGGTGCGCGGATGCAGGTCG
Source organism: Constrictibacter sp. MBR-5 (assembly GCF_040549485.1). NCBI lineage: Bacteria > Pseudomonadati > Pseudomonadota > Alphaproteobacteria > Rhodospirillales > Allostellaceae > Constrictibacter > Constrictibacter sp. MBR-5. The sequence goes on along the minus strand of NZ_JBEPTK010000001.1, from coordinate 85,639 downwards.
ATGACGCAGACGCTCTCCAGTGCCGCGCGTGCGCCCGGCCCGCGCAGTTCCAACAGTGTCCTTGAGCCGCCCACGTCGACCACGGCCGCATGCAGCCCGGCCAGGCTTTCCCGAAGCCGCGCGCGAGTGTCGGCTCCGCTTCCGTCGGGACCGGTCACCAGCCATTCGTCGGGCCCTAGCCACAGCGCGGTGGTGCGGTCATCGGAAGCGGTGCCGTTAGGCGCCGACGGCAGTTCGTAGCCGAGGGCGGCAGTGCTCCGCGCGCGAAAGGCCGAGTCGGACAGATCGCCCCGAACGACAGTCTGCGCCTGGAAGGGGATCTCTAGGATCGACGCCGCAGTGTCCGATGCTGCGGCGAGGGCTTCCGCCCGATGCTGCAGCGGGCTGCGGCGAATCTGGATGTCGGCGGTCTCAGCCATCGCGGCGGCTCCCTTCCGGGTCGTAGAAGACCGGTTCCACGATGCGCGCCTCGGTCGCCGTGCCGCGATCCCAGGCGATGACCGTCTCGCCCATCCGCGCGCGGCCGTTGCGCATCAGCGCCAGCGCAAAGCCGCCGCCCAGGCTCGGGCTCCAGTAGCTCGACGTCACGTGGCCCAGCATCGGTGCCGGCGGCGGCAGTTCCGGCTTGTCGATGATCTGCGCGCCCTCGGTCGGGACCGCGCCGGGGTCGATCGGCCGCAGTCCGACGAGCTGCTTGCGGTCGCCGCGCGCCGTGTCCGGGCGGGAGAGGGAGCGCCGGCCGACGAAGTCCTTCCGCTTCGACACGATCCAGTCCATGCCGAGATCGATCGGCGTGACCGAGCCGTCGGTCTCGTGCCCCACGACGATGTAGCCCTTCTCGGCGCGCAGGACGTGCATCGCCTCGGTCCCGTACGGAACGAGGCCGTGCGGCCGGCCGGCCTCGATGGCCGCCTCCCACAGGGCGAGGCCGTGGTGCCAGGCGACGTTGATCTCGTAGCTGAGCTCGCCCGTGAAGCTCACCCGGAAGACGCGGGCGGCCATGCCGGCGACGGTGCCCTCGCGCATCGTCATGAACGAAAAGTCGGCGGCCGACAGCGCCATCTCCGGCGCGAGCCGCTGCAGCACGTCGCGGGCGTTGGGGCCGGCCAGCGTCACCGTCGCCCACTGTTCGGTGACGGAGGTGCAGAAGACGCGCAGGTCCGGCCACTCCGTCTGCCGCCACTCCTCCAGCCAATCCAGCACGGATGCGGCGTTGCCGGTGGTCGTGGTCATCAGCCACCGGTTCTCGTCGAGGCGTGTCGTCACGCCGTCGTCGAACACCATGCCGTCCTCGCGGCACATCAGGCCGTAGCGGCAGCGGCCGATCCCCAGGTCGGAGAAGCGGTTGGTGTAGATCCGGTCGAGGAAGATGCCGACGTCCGGCCCGGCCAGCTCGATCTTGCCGAGCGTGCTGGCGTCGAGCATGCCGACGGCGTTGCGCACGGCCAGGCATTCGCGCGCCACGCCCTCGCGCATCGTCTCGCCGCCGCGCGGATACCAGCGCGCCCGTTTCCACTGCCCGACATCCTCGAAGACGGCCCCGTGGCCCACGTGCCAGTCGTAGATCGGCGTGCGCCGCACCGCCTCGAACAGCGGCCCGACGGAGCGGCCGCCGAGCAGGCCGAACGGCACCGGCGTGTAGGGCGCGCGGAACGTCGTCGTCCCGGTCTTGGGGATGCTGCGGCCGGTGGCGACGGACAGCAGAGCGAGGGCGTTGACGTTCGACGTCTTGCCCTGGTCGGTACCCATGCCCGCCGTCGTGTAGCGTTTCAGCAGTTCGACCGAATCGAAGCCTTCGCGCGCCGCGGCGCCGATATCGTCGGCGGTGACGTCGTTCTGCAGGTCGACGAAACGCTTGCCGTGGCCGGGCAGCAGCCAGGCCGTCTGTGCCGGCGTCTCTTCGACCGTGTCGACATGCGGCGCGTAGGTCGGGGCGGGGCTTTCGAAACCCGCATCGCGTGCCGCGTCGGTGCCGGCCGTCAGGCCCTCGGCGAGGGCGGCCGCGAGGTCGAATGTCCCGTTCGCGGCCCCGACGCACCGGACGGACTGCGCGGCGTAGCCCGGGACGAAGCAGGCGCGCCGGTCGTCCCAGCGCAGGCGCCCCTGGGACTGCGCGAACAGGTGAACGGCCGGATTCCATCCACCGGAGACGGCCAGCAGGTCGCAGTCGATATGGAACGGCCGGCCGGCGAGACCGCCGTTCGCGGGATCCAGTGCCGCCGCCTCGATCCCGGTGAGGCCGTTGCGCCCGGTCGCCGCCGTCGGTCCGTGGCCCTGAAACACGGACACGCCACGGCGCCAGACCTCGCGCGGCAGGGCACTGTCGACGCCGGTGCGCAGGTCGAGGACGGCGGCCACGGGCAGGCCGGCGTCCAGCCAGTCGAGCGCCAGCCGGTAGGCGCCGTCGTTGCCGGTGGCGACGACGAGCCGGCGTCCCGGCGCCACGCCGTAGCGGCCGAGATAGGTGCGGACGGCGCCCGACAGCATGACGCCGGGCAGGTCGTTGCCCGGGAACACCAGGGGCCGCTCGTGAGCGCCGGTGGCGAGGATCACCTGCCTGGCGCGGACGTGCCAGAGCCGCTGGCGCGGACCCTGGCCGCGACCGCCGACCGGCAGATGGTCCGTGCGCCGCTGCGCGATGCAGACATAGTTGTGGTCGTAATAGCCGAAGGCCGAGGCCCGGCGCAGGACGGTCACCTCGGGCAGGGCGTGCAGTTCGGTCAGGGCGTCCTTCGCCCATTCCGCCCCGGGCCGCCCGTCGACCGGGACACTGCCGGACAGCAGCGACCCGCCGAACTCGCTCTGCTCGTCGCACAGGACGACCCGCGCGCCGGACCGGGCGGCGGCGCGTGCCGCCATCAGGCCGGCCGGTCCCCCGCCGACCACCAGCACGTCGCAATGGCGGTGGGTGTGGTCGTAGATCTCGCCGTCGGCCACCTGCGGCGCCCGGCCGAGGCCCGCCATCCGGCGGATCGCCGGCTCGAACACGCGCTGCCAGGCGCGCTGCGACGGCATGAAGGTCTTGTAGTAGAAGCCGGCGCCGAGCAGCGGCGCGAACAGCCCGGTGGCCGCACCCAGGTCGTAGCGCAGGTTCGGCCAGGCGTTGAGGCTGCGCGCCTCCAGCCCGTCATACAGTTCCACCTGGGTGGCGCGCACGTTGGGCTCGGAATACTCGCCGCGGCCGAGCTGCACCAGGGCGTTCGGCTCCTCGACGCCGGCCGAGAAGACGCCACGCGGGCGGTGATACTTGAACGAGCGCCCGACGACCCTGACGCCGTTCGCCAGCAGCGCGGACGCCAGCGTGTCGCCCGGATGCCCCGTCATGGGCTTGCTGTCGAAGGTGAAGCGGATGCGGCGGCCGCGGTCGAGCCGGCCGCCGGCCGGCAGGCGGAATCCCGTCATTCGCGACCGTCCCCGCCGGCCTGATGAGCGAGAGTGCCGTTCGGGACGAGCTGGCCGGGCAGGGCGGAACCGTGCACCGCGTGCGTGACCGTGTCGCGCTCGACGTCGAACCAGCGCCGGCAGCCGTGGACGTGGAACCAGCGCTCGCGCAGGCGCCCGCGCGGGTTGGTGCGCATGAACAGATAGTCCGCCCACGCCGCATCGGAGACGTCGGCCGGGCGCTCCGGACGCTTTATCCCGGCCTCGCCGCCCGGACGGAATTCCGTCTCGTTGCGCGGCCCGCACCAGGGACAGGGGATCAGCAGCATGGTGGTCCTCGGTGCGGGGCTCAGTGCGCCACGGCGGCGGCGCCGTGCTCGTCGACGAGGGCGCCCGTGGTGAAGCGGTCCAGGGCGAACGGTGCGGCCAGCGGATGCGGCTCGCCGCGGGCGATGGTGTGCGCGAACACCCAGCCCGAGCCGGGGGTCGCCTTGAACCCGCCCGTACCCCAGCCGCAGTTGATGAACAGGCCGGAGACCGGCGTGCGGCCGATGATCGGCGAGGCGTCGGGCGCCACGTCGACGATACCGCCCCAGCTGCGCATCATCTTCAGGCGGCTGAAGATCGGAAACAGCTCGACGATGGCGGCCATCTGCTGCTCGACGATGTGCATGCTGCCGCGCTGGCCGTAGGACGTCCACGGATCGATGCCGGCGCCCATGACCAGCTCGCCCTTGTCGGACTGGCTGACATAGACGTGCACGGCGCTCGACATCACGACGCAGTCGAGCACCGGCTTGATCGGCTCGGAGACGAAGGCCTGCAGCGGATGGCTCTGGATCGGCAGGCGGAAGCCGGCCATGTCCGCCAGCAGGGTGCTGTGGCCGGCGACGGCGAGGCCCACCTTGCCGGTGGCGATCGGCCCGCGCGTCGTGTCGAGCCCGACCACCCGGCCGCCCTCGGTGCGGATGCCCGTGACCTCGCAGTTCTGGATGATGTCGACGCCGCGCGCGTCGGCGGCGCGGGCATAGCCCCAGGCGACGGCGTCGTGCCGGGCCACGCCGCCGCGGCGCTGCAGCGTCGCACCCAGCACCGGATAGCGCAGCCGCGGCGAGACGTTCAGCGGCGGGCAGAAGGCCTTCACGGCATCGGGCTCCAGCCACTCGGCGTCGATGCCGTTCAGCTGGTTGGCGTTGCAGCGCCGGATGCCTTCGCGCACGTCGTGCAGCGTGTGCGCCACGTTCAGCACGCCGCGCTGGCTCAGCATGACGTTGATGTTCAGGTCCTGCGAGAGGCCTTCCCAGAGCTTCAGCGAATGCTCGTAGAGTCGCGCGCTCTCGTCCCAGAGATAGTTCGACCGGATGATCGTCGTGTTGCGGCCGGTATTGCCGCCGCCGATCCAGCCCTTCTCCAGCACCGCGACGTTGGTGATGCCGTGTTCCTTGGCCAGATAGTAGGCGGTCGCGAGCCCATGGCCGCCGCCGCCTACGATCACCACGTCATAGGACGGCTTCGGCGGCGCACTGCGCCAGTAGCGTGGCCAGTCCCGGTGGCCGGACAGGGCGTTGCGGGCGAGGGATAGGAACGAGAAGCGTTTCACTGCGCCGTGCTGCCTGTCTGCGGGCGAGGTAAGCTAACGTGCTTCGTGAGCGAGCGGAACTGCCGTGATGGACCGGGACGACACTTTGATGCTGCACGGATCGACGAGCACAGAGGCCGCGGGTCGGCACCTGCCGGAATGGGAGGTGGCCGACGAGCTGGTCGCCTACGAGGCGGCCGTCGCGCGCATGGAGGCGCGCGTCGCGGCGATTCGGGCCGGCGAGGCGTCGGAACTCGTCTGGCTGGTGGAGCATCCGCCGCTCTACACCGCCGGCACCAGTGCCAGCGATGAGGAACTGCTGACGCCGGGTCGCTTCCCGGTCTATCGGGCGGGCCGGGGCGGCAAGCACACCTATCACGGTCCAGGTCAGCGGGTCGGCTACGTCATGCTCGACCTCCGCGCCCGCGGTGCCGACGTGCGCGGCTATGTCCACGATCTGGAAGAATGGATGATCCGCACCCTCGACCGCTTCAACGTGCGCGGCGAGCGGCGGGAGGGCCGCGTCGGGATCTGGGTCGACCGCGGCGGCGGGCGCGAGGAGAAGATCGGCGCGATCGGCGTGCGCATCCGCCACTGGGTCAGCTTCCACGGCATCGCGCTGAACGTCGATCCCGACCTGTCGCATTTCGGCGGTATCGTCCCCTGCGGCATCGCCGAGCACGGGGTGACGTCGCTGACCGCGCTGGGCATCCCGGTCTCGATGGCCGAGGTCGACGCCGCCCTCAAAGCCTCCTTCGCCGAGATTTTCGGCGGCTGATCCGTCGGCCGATCCCTCAGGCGTCGCGGCGCGCCGCGATCTCCGACAGTAGCCAGTCCCGGAACGCCGCGACGCGCGCCGGCCGCTGGCCGGGGGGCGGCAGCAGCAGGTAGTAGGCCGGCTTCACCGGCAGGCACAGTTCGAACGGCATCACCAGCCGTCCGGCGGCGAGGTCGTCGCCGGCCAGGGACTGCCGTCCGAGCAGCACGCCGGCGCCGTTCACGGCGGCCTGTATGGCGTGGTCGCCGAAGCTGTAGTGCTGCCCGCGCGACACGTCGACGCCCTCGATCCCCGCTGCCTTCAGCCACATGCGCCAGTCCGGCGCGGTCGGGTCGAAGGCCATCGAATCGTCGTGGATGAGGACGTGGTGGCGGAGGTCGGCGGGCTCGCGCAGCGGACGCGCGCCGGCCAGCAGCGCCGGGCTGCACATCGGCGTCGTGGTTTCCGCCGTCAGCTTGTGAACTTCCAGGCCCGGATAGTCGCCCCAGCCGAAGCGGATGGCGACATCCACGGCATCGCGCCGCAGGTCCGCCAGTTCCATCGTCGCCGAAATGCGCACGTCGATGTCGGGATGGGCGCGCGTGAACCGTTCCAGCCGCGGCACCAGCCACTTGGCCGCGAAGGACGGGGCGACGCTCACGACGAGGGTACCGCCACTGCGTCGCTCGTCGAGCCGCTGCATCGCTGCCGTCAGCCTGTCGAACCCGTCGCGGAGGCCTGGGGCGAGCAGGGCGCCGTCCTCCGTCAGTACCAGTCCCCGGTTCAGCCGGCGGAACAGCGGCACGCCGAGATGCTCCTCGAGTGCACGGATCTGGTGGCTCACGGCAGCGGGCGTGACATGAAGTTCCGCGGCGGCGCGGCTGACGCTCATGTGCCGCGCCGCCGATTCGAAGGCGCGGAGGGCATTGAGGGGCGGCAGGCGCGCAGCGGTCATGGATGAGAAATCCTAAAGCGAACCGTTAGGATAAGTCGTTTGTCGCAGTGCGCAATACGGCGGATATGGAATGCAGGCGGGCGGACCGGCGGTAGGCCTATGCCGCAGGATCCCTCAGCAATAGGAGAATCCTATGTCCGACCTTAGAGAAGCCGAGGGTATCGACAGGATCATGCTTCGGGCGCGGGCCGAGCGGGCGAGGGCCGTCGCGCGGAACGTCAGAGCGTTGGCGGCCGCGGCGGCCGCGGGCGCTCGCGCCGTCCGCGCATGGTTCCGGCGGCGGGCTGCATACCGGGCCCTGCAGGCGCTCGACGACCGAACGCTCAAGGACGTGGGCCTGTACCGGAACGATCTGTGGCGGGTCGCTGGCGGCGAGCAGCGCGAGGCGGCACCCGCAGCCCCGCCGCCTGCGGCCACGGACGATCCGGAAAGGCTCGCTCCGGCGGCCAACGACAACCCCCTCTGGCCGCGGTCCATGCGCAGGGCCGGGCGGCGAGGGTGAAGGAAGGGTGAAGCGGTCCCGGCTCCAGCCCTGCCGTAGCGGCAACCCTGCCACGCCGATACCGCATTTGTGCAGCGCGATATCGGTGCCCATTATTCCAGCCAGCAAAAGGGCGGTGGTTGTTTTGCACCGCAACCTTCGACGGACTGAAGGACTGGAGACGGCAGATGCATACCCCGATTACACAGGATCAGCTCGACGTTCACCTGCGCGCGGCGCGGGCGGAGCGGGCGCGGGTTCTGGGCTCGCTCATCGGCGGCATTCCCTCGGCGATCGGCCGGACCCTCACGCGTCTGGCGCAGCGCGCCGAGCGCAATGCGGCCGTCCGCGAGCTGGGCATGCTCGACGACTCGATGCTGAAGGATATCGGTCTGTACCGCGGCGAGATCTGGCACGCGGCCGACGCCGCGGCGCGTGGTGTCGACCTCCGAACGACGGCGAACAGCAACGTCCCGACCCCGATCCTGCGGCCGATGCCGGCCGACACGGCACCGCCGGCCAACGACAATCGCGACCGCGCGGCGCCCGCCCTCATGGGCGCCGGCCGGGCCTGACGGCCGCACGCGATCCGCGACCGCGCCTGATGCTTGCGGTCGCGGTCGCGGCGCCTTAAAGCTGCCCGCATGAGCATCTGGGGCAAGCTTCTCGGGGGTGCCGCCGGGCTCGTCATGGGCGGCCCAATCGGGGCGCTCGTGGGTGCCGTGGCAGGACACGCCGTCGACCGGTTCCGCGAGGAGCCGGGGTCTGGCGACGCCACGCAGAGCATCGGCTTCACCATCGGCGTCATCGTTCTGGGCGCCAAGATGGCCAAGGCCGACGGCGTGGTCACCGAGGCCGAGATCGCCACCTTCCGGCGCCTGTTCAAGGTGCCGCCGGAAGAGGAGCGCAACGTCGCGCGCCTGTTCGATCAGGCACGTCGCGACGCCGACGGCTACGAGCCCTATGCCCGGCAGCTCGCGCGGCTTCTGAAGGACCGCCCCGCGGTCCTCCAGGAACTGCTCAACTGCCTGTTCCACATCGCGGCGGCCGACGGCCGGCCCGGCGACGCCGAGCTGGTCTTCCTGCGCAACGTGGCGGGCATCTTCGGCCTCGACGCGGCCGCCTTCGACCGGATCAGCGCCGCCCATGTCGGCAGCGACGAGCGCGACCCCTACGCCATCCTGGGCGTCGCACGCTCCGCCTCGGTCGAGGAGATTCGCTCCCGCTACCGCCAGCTCGCGCGGGAGAACCATCCCGACCGGCTCGTCGCCCAGGGGCTGCCCGCCGAATTCGCCCGCACCGCCACCGTACGGATGGCCGCCATCAACGCCGCCTATGATGCGATCTTGAAGAACGCCGCGCCCGCATGACCTTTCGGCGATGAACCAACCGCCCATCGTCTCGCTGCGTGGCGTGCGCCACGCTTTCGGCACCAAGCGCGTCCTCGACGACGCCTCGGTCGGCATCGTCCGTGGCGACCGCGTCTGCCTCGTCGGCCGCAACGGCAGCGGCAAGTCGACCCTCATGAAGATGCTCTCCGGTCGCCTGGAGCCGGATTCGGGCGAGCTCTTCGTCCAGCCTGGCACCCGCGTCGCCTGGCTGGAGCAGGAGCCGCCCTACGACCCGGACGAGACCGTCGAAGCCTTCGCCGCCCGGCCGCAGGGCGGCTTCGCGCCGGCGCCGCACGAGGTTGCCGCTTGGTTCGACCGGCTGCAGGTCGATCCCGCCCGTCGCATGGGCAGCATGTCCGGCGGCGAGGTACGCCGCGCCGCCCTGGCGCGCGCCTTCGCCGGCGAGCCGGACCTGCTGCTGCTCGACGAGCCGACGAACCATCTCGACCTGCCGGCCATCGAATGGCTGGAGCAGGAACTGGCGCGTTTTTCCGGCGCGCTGCTGGTCGTCAGCCACGACCGCACCTTCCTCACCAACGTCACCCGCCGCGTCTGCTGGCTGGAGCGCGGCCGCCTGCGCGAAACCGACCGCAGCTTCGCCCGCTTCGACGAGTGGATGGAGGAGGTCCTCGCCGACGAGGAGAAGCAGCAGGCGAAGCTCGACACCAAGCTCGCCCAGGAAGCGCGCTGGCTGCACCGCGGCGTCACCGCCCGGCGAAAGCGCAACCAGGGCCGGCTGGCACGGCTGCACGACATGCGCGCCGAGCGTGCCTCGCTGCTCGGCCGGCCGACGCGTGCCAACATCGTGCTGCGCGACGGCGAGGTGCGCAGCCGCACGGTCATCGAGGCGAAGGCCATAGCCAAGGCCTATCCGCGCGAGGAGGGCGGCACGCGCGTTCTGGTACAGGATTTCAGCACACGGATTCTGCGCGGCGACCGGATCGGCATCCTCGGGCCGAACGGCGCCGGCAAGAGCACGCTGCTGCGCATGCTGATCGGCGAACTGGCGCCCGACGCGGGCAGCGTGAAGGTCGCCGACCCCCTGGCCCGCGCCTATTTCGACCAGCAGCGCAGCCAGCTCGATCCGGCGGCCTCCCTCTGGGACACGCTCTGTCCGGGCGGCGGCGACACCGTCGCCGTGCAGGGCGGCTCCCGCCATGTCGTCGGGTACCTCAAGGACTTCCTGTTCGAGCCGGATCAGATGCGCAGCCCCGTCTCGACACTCTCCGGCGGCGAGCGTAACCGGCTGCTGCTCGCCCTCATCCTGGCGCAGCCGAGCGACCTGCTCGTGCTCGACGAGCCGACGAACGACCTCGACATGGACACGCTCGACCTCCTGGAGGAGGTGCTCAGCGACTATGGCGGGACGCTCCTCGTCGTCAGCCACGACCGCGATTTCCTCGACCGTCTCGTCACCAGCGTCATCGCGGTCGAAGGCGACGGGCGCGTGCGCGAATATGCCGGCGGCTACAGCGACTATCGCCGCCAGCGCGATCCGGATCCGCGCGGGTCCGGCGGTGGCGCGCAGTCCAAGGACCAGTCCAGGCCGGATCGCGAGAAGCCGAAGCCGTCGCCCGCGCCGCGTCTCACCTACAACGAGCAGCGCGAACTCGACCTGCTGCCGGAGCGCATCGCCAAGCTCGAGGCCGAGATCGCCAAGCTCGAGGCGGCGCTGGCCAACCCGGAACTCTACAGCCGTGATCCGACCCTGTTCGGCCGGGCCACGGACCGTCTCGCCGCCGCACGCGGCGAGCAGGAGGCGGCCGAGGAGCGCTGGCTCGTGCTGGAAGAAAAGCGCGAAACTCTGACGGCGCAGGCGCCATGAGCATCGCCGCAATCGATCTGCCGTCGCCCAACCACGACGCGCGTCCCGCCGGCGTCGACATGCTGGTCCTGCATTACACGGGCATGCGCTCGGGCCGGGACGCGATCGACCGACTGCGCGATCCCGCTGCCCGGGTGAGCGCGCATTATGTGGTCGAGGAGGACGGCACGGTCTTCCGGCTGGTGCCCGAGGAGCGGCGCGCCTGGCACGCCGGCGTTTCCTTCTGGCAGGGCCGCCGCGGCCTCAACGACGTCTCCGTCGGCATCGAAATCGTCAATCCGGGGCACGAGTGGGGCTACCGGCGATTTCCCGACGAGCAGATGCGCACGGTCGAGGCGCTCTCTCTGCAGATCATCGCCCGCCACGGCATTCCCGCCGACCGGGTCGTCGCGCACTCGGACATCGCGCCGGATCGCAAGCAGGATCCCGGCGAGCTGTTCGACTGGCCGGCGCTCGCCCGTGCCGGCGTCGGCCTCTGGCCCGACATGGAAGCGGTCCCCGCGGCACCGGCGCCGGTCGATGCGATCCAGGCGGGGCTCGCGGCCTTCGGCTACGACTGCCCGCACACCGGACAGCTGGATGCGGCCACCCAGGTCGTGCTAACCGCCTTCCAGCGGCGCTTCCGCCCGGCGCGAATGGACGGGCAGCCGGATGCCGAGTGCCTCGCGCGGCTCGGGCGGCTGCTCGCGATGCGCGACCTCCTGCCACGGCCGGCCTGAACGCACGTTCGCGCGCGGGGTGACACCGGCCCGCGCCTCGGCTAATCGTGCTGCACGGAAACGCAATCGAGGCATCGCCGCGCCATGATCGGCAGACTCAATCACGTCGCCATCGCCGTCCCGGATCTCGCTGCGGCCACGCAGCAGTATCGTGGCGCGCTCGGTGCCACCGTCTCCGACCCTATCGCACTGCCGTCGCACGGCGTCACGGTGGTCTTCGTCGAACTGCCGAACACCAAGATCGAGCTGCTGGAGCCGCTCGGCGAGGGGTCGCCGATCGCCGCCTTCCTCGCCCGCACCCCGTCCGGCGGCATCCACCACCTCTGCTATGAGGTCGACGACATCCTGGCGGCCCGCGATCACCTGGTCGGGACGGGCGCGCGGGTACTGGGCTCGGGAGAGCCGACAAACGGCGCGCATGACAAGCCGGTCCTGTTCCTGCACCCCAAGGACTTCAACGGCACCCTGATCGAACTCGAACAGGCCTGATCCCGTGGGCATCGTCTCCGGCATCGTCGTCTACGTCATCGTCTGGTGGCTGGTGTTCTTCATGGTGCTGCCATGGGGCGTGCGCGCGCCGGAGGAACAGGAAGTCGGTCACCAGGCCGGTGCGCCACAGGCGCCGCGGATGTGGCTCAAGGCCCTGATCACCACCCTGGTCGCCGCCGTGCTCTGGGTGGGAATCGACGTCTTCATCGTGTCGGACGTGTTCAGCTTCCGGCAGCCCTGACACCGGGAGAGCGAGGGGCAGCATGAGCTATTGCGACAGCGCGCCCGGCCACGAATGGCACGGCCCGTACCACGACACGGAATACGGCTTTCCAGTCCGCGACGACCACGTTCTGTTCGAGCGGCTGGCGCTGGAAATCAACCAGGCCGGCCTTTCCTGGCTGACCGTGCTGAAGAAGCGCGCCGCGTTCAACGCCGCCTTCGTCGGCTTCGACATCGACGCCGTCGCGGCCTTCGGCGAGGCCGACCGCGAGCGGCTGCTCCAGGACGCGGCAATCATCCGCAACCGCCTGAAGGTCGACGCCGTCATCGAGAATGCGCGCCGGCTGGTGGCGATCCGCGAGACGCACGGGTCCTTCGCTGCGTGGCTAGACGCGCACCATCCGCGCACGTTGCCGGAATGGGTGAAGCTGTTCCGCGCCACCTTCCGCTTCATGGGCGGCGAGATCGTCGGCGAGTTCCTGATGAGCACGGGCTACCTGCCGGGTGCCCACCGCGAGGACTGCCCGGCGCACGCCCGGGCGCTCGCCGCCGGCCCGCCCTGGCACGTCGCCGGGCAGGCGCGGCACGAGGTCAGCTGACCTTCACCAGCTTCTGCAGCGTGCGGACGTGCGCCGGCACCGGCTTGTCGGGATAGGTGCTCGGCCAGTTGGTGTAGGCGACCTCGCCCACATAGATGTCGCCGCGGCCGTCGACGGCGATGCCGTGCGGCGCCTGGAACTTGCCCGCCGTCAGTCCGGGCCCTTCCTCACCGCCGAGCCGCGCGACCAGCTTGCCCTCGTGGGTGACGATGCTGATCCGCGGCCCGAGGTTCGGCATGTTGCGGTTCACCGGCATGCCGGGGCCGAGTTCGCCGATATAGCAGTGCTGATGCCGCCCGGCGCACATGAACAGGCCGCACGGCCGGTGCAGGTTGTTCCACTGCGTCTCATAGGCGCCGTCGCCGCCGAACACCTGGACGCGGTGGTTCTCGCGGTCGGCGACATAGACCCAGCCGTCCGCGTCGCAGCAGATGTTGTGGACGATGTTGAACTGGCCGGGGTCGGTGCCGGGGCCGCCCCATGTCTTCAGCAGGCGTCCGTCCGGCGCGTATTTATGGACGCAGGAATTGCCGTAGCCGTCGGAGACGTAGATGTCTCCGTTCGGCGACAGGGCGGTATGGGTGCAGCGGTGGAACGGCTCGCCGCTCATATAGGGCGTGGGCTTTCCCGGAACGCCGATGGTCAGGTGCACCTTGCCGTCGCCGTCGCACACGCGGACGGTATGGTCGCCGTCGTCGGTGCAGTAGAGGCGGTCGTCGGCACCGATATGCAGGCCGTGCGCGCGCCGGAACAGGCCTTCACCCCAGGAGCGCAGGAAGTTGCCGTCGCGGTCGAACACCATCATCGGGTGCTCGCCGCGATTGAAGACGTAGACATTGTCCCGACTGTCCGTGGCGACGGCGGCGACGTCGCGGAAGGACCAGCCGTCGGGGAGCTTCGCCCAGTCCTCGACGACGCGATAGCGGTGCTCGCCGCTTCCCAGGATCACGGACATGCGCGTCTCCTCTCTATGGTGCGATCAGAACAGTTCCTCGATCACGCGGTCGGGCGGCTTGTGGCCGTCGACGAAGGTCTTGATGTTCACGATGACCTTCTCGCCGGTCTCGATGCGGCTCTCGATGGTGGCGGATCCCATGTGCGGCAGCAGCACGACGTTCTCCAGCTTCAGCAGCTTCGGGCTGATCGCGGGCTCGTTCTCGAACACGTCGAGGCCAGCGCCGGCGAGCTTGCCCTGCTCCAGCATCCGCGCCATCGCCGTCTCGTCGATCACCTCGCCGCGCGAGGTGTTGACGATCACCGCCTGGGGGCGCAGCAGCGCCAGCCGCCGAGCCGAGAGCAGGTGATAGGTCGCGGGCGTGCGCGGGCAGTTGACCGAGACGATGTCCATGTGGGCCAGCATCTGGTCGAGGCTCTCCCACCAGGTCGCTTCCAGGTCGGCCTCGACCTCCGGGGCCACGCGGCGGCGGTTGTGATAGTGCACGGTCAGGCCGAAAGCGCCGGCCCGGCGCGCCAGGGCGCGACCGATGCGGCCCATGCCGACGATCCCGAGGCGTTTGCCGCGCATTCGCCGGCCGAGCATCGCGGTCGGCGCCCAGCCCTGCCAGTCGCCGGAGCGGGCGACGCGCTCGCCCTCGATCAGGCGGCGCATGACGGCCAGCATCAGGGCCATCGTCATGTCTGCCGTATCCTCGGTCAGCACCCCCGGCGTGTTCGTCACCGTCAGGCCGCGCGCCTTGGCCGTCTTCAGGTCGATATGGTCGACGCCGGCGCCGAAATTCGCCAGCAGCCGCAGCTGCGGACCGGCCTCGCCGATCAGCTCCGCATCGATCCGGTCGGTCACCGTCGGAACCAGCACGTCGGCGGTCTTCATCGCCTCCGCCAGCGCGGCGCGCGGCATCGGTCGGTCGTCGACATTCAGCCGCGCATCGAAAAGCTCCATCATCCGCGTCTCCACCGCATCGGGAAGCTTGCGGGTGACGACGACGAGCGGTTTCTTCCTCATGCGCGTATCTCTGCTCTCTGGACTGCGTTGACGGGGCGCGACGGTCGGACACCTTGACCCCCGGGGCCCGGCCGGGACAATACGCGAGCGGGTTCCGCACCGGAACGGGAGCATCGTTGTTCGCATGACAGATCCGGCAGGACGCCGTCCCATCAGCTGCCGCCGCAGGCGCGCCGCGGCGGCTTTGCTTTGTACCCTTCTGCTCGGCACGATACCGGCGGCGCCGCAGGCTGCGGCGCAGTCGGAAACGAGCCAGTCGCTGCCGCGTTTCGTCTCCCTGAAGTCGGACGAGGCGCGCATGCGCGCCGGTCCGGGGGATCAGTACCCGATCGAATGGGTGTACAGGCGGCGGGGGCTCCCCGTCGAGGTCGTCGCCGAGTTCGAGCATTGGCGCCGTGTGCGCGCGCCGGACAGGACCGAGGGCTGGATGCACCGCGCGCTGCTGAGTGCCCAGCGCACGATCGTGATCCAGGGGGAGATCCGCACCATGCACGCCGAGCCTGCGACGTGGGCGCCGCCCGTCGCCCGGCTGGAGCCCGGCGTCATCGTCGACGTCCAGACCTGCGACCAGGAATGGTGCCACGTGTCGGTCGCCGGGCGGGAAGGGTGGCTGCGCAAGGTGGAGGGATGGGGGGTCTATCCCGACGAGCGGATAGAGTAGGCTGCAGCGGAGCGGCCCTGCGGCGGTCGCTGCCACAATCCCATAGCGGCCCGAAGGGGGAGCGACATGCGTACGATCGATGGAATGGTGGCGTGGGTCACCGGTGCCGGTTCCGGCATCGGCCGCGCCGGTGCGGAGGCGCTCGCGGGCGCGGGGGCCAAGGTCGTCCTTTCGGGGCGCCGGGTCGACGCGCTGGAGAAGACGGCGGCCACCATCCGCGACAGGGGCGGGGAGGCGATCGTCGAGGCGCTCGACGTGGCCGACGCCCAGGCCGTCGCCGCGGTGGCGAAGCGGATCGCCGATCGCTTCGGACGGCTCGACATTCTGGTGAACAACGCCGGCCTCAACATGGCGAAGCGGCACTGGAACGACATGGACCTGGAGAGCTGGGAGAAGATCGTCCAGGTCGACCTCAACGGCGCCTTCTACGTCGTCCACGCGGCGTTGCCGATCATGCGCGCGCAGACGGACGGGCTGATCATCAACGTGGCCTCGATGGCGGGAAAGCGCGTCGGCTACGTCTCCGGCGTGCCCTATACGGCGGCCAAGCACGGCCTGGTCGCCATGAACGAGACGATCAACTTCGAGGAGTGCCACAACGGCATCCGCGCGACCGCCCTGTCGCCCGGCGAAGTGGCGACGGAGATCCTCGAGAAGCGGCCCGTTCCGGTCACCGAGGAGGCGCGTGCGAAGATGGTCCAGTCCGAGGACATGGGCGAGATCATCCTGTTTCTCGCGCGCCAGCCCAAGCATGTCTGCATCAACGAACTGCTCGTGACGCCCACCTGGAACCGCGGCAATTTCGGCGGTCCGGATTTCTTCCCAAAGCGGGACTGATGGCGATCGCGGCGCGCGGCCGAACAAAACCCCGCCGCCGCCGCAATTTCGCCTTCCGGGGCGACCAACCTTCCAGTCTGTGCGCCGGGTCACTGTACCGGCGCCGCGGTGCGGGTTTAAACCCGCCCGTCTGTCGGCGGAGGGTTGTCATGCCTGGATACCGTTTGCCCCTGATCTGGACCGGCTGCATCATGGCCGTCGTCGCGGCGGTGATGATCCTGCACGGCTTCTGGGCCGCGCCGACCGGCGTCAGCCTCGCGTTCACTCTGGCGCTCGGGATCGGCTCGGTCCCGACGGCCCGGCACATCGAGCGGGCCACGCGTTCGCCGCGTCTGCGCCGCTACGGGATCCGCCGCACCCTCTGGTAGGCGGCGCAGCCGGCCCAGACTTCCCGCTCCCGTCTGACGACGTACCGGCCGCACGGCTCATTCGAGCCGCAATGCAGCCTTTTTTCCGTCCAGCGGGCTTTCGGTATCGCGCGTCAGCTTCTAGAATGCGCGCAACTCGACCCTGCCTGCCGTTCGGCGCTCTCCGTGCGTCGAGGCGGCCCGCCCGACAATCAACGCGGGTTTCGGCAGGGCGCTGGCGTGGAGGAACGGCCGGTCAGAAGGCCGCGACGCTGTTCACTGAAAGGAGATGGGATGAGATACGGGAGCATTCTGGGCGGGGCCATCGGCGCGATCTGCATGGCCGCCGCTCCGGCGGCCTTCGCGGGCAAGGCCAACGACACGCTGGTCTGGGCGACGAACAAGGAAGTGAACGTCGTTCTGCCCTTCTACAACAACCTGCGCGAGACGGTTATCAGCGCCCGCCACATGTGGGACACGCTTCTGTATCGCAATCCAGAGAACTTCGAGTACGAGCCGCTGCTCGCGAAGTCCTACAAGTGGGTTGACGACCTCACGCTGGAGTTCGAACTGCGCGAGGGTGTCAAGTTCCACGACGGCAGCAAGTTCGATGCGGACGACGTGGTCGCCACGGTCAACCACATCGTCAAGCCGGACAGCGGGGTCCTCTCGCGCAACTACTACGACTGGATGAAGAGCGCGGAGAAGCTCGGCGACTACAAGGTCCGCATTCATCTGAAGGATCCGTATCCCGCAGCGCTCGAAATGCTCGCCGGGCCGATCGCGATGATGCCGGAAGGGATCTGGGACAAGGCGAAGAAGGATCAGACCGGCAAGGTCGACTACGGCACGATCCCGGCGATCGGGACCGGGCCTTACAAGCTGGCCAGCTTCGAGCCGAGCGAATCCTTCACGATGGTCCGTAACGAGGATTACTTCGACGGTCCCCGGCCCAAGCCCACGATCAAGACCGTGAAGTTCCGCACGATCGCCGACCCTGAGACGCAGATCGCCGAGATCATGACGGGCGGGATCGACTGGATCTGGGACGTGCCGAAGGAGAAGGCCGAGCAGCTGGAGATGATGCCGCAGTTGACGGTGGTTAACGCCGACACGATGCGGGTCAGCTATGTCGGCATGGAGGCGACCGGTCGCGGCGGCGAGACGCCGTTCACCAAGCTGAAGGTCCGTCAGGCGGTGGCTCATGCGATCAATCGCGAGTCGATCGCCAAGAACCTGATGGGCGGTGCGTCGAAAGTCGTCCATTCCCCCTGCTATCCCAGCCAGGTCGGCTGCACGCAGGACGTTCCGAAGTACGACTACAACCCGGAGAAGGCGAAAAAGCTTCTCGAAGAGGCCGGCTATCCGAACGGCTTCGAGACGGAACTGTACGCCTATCGCGAGCGGCATATCGCCGAGGCGGTGTTGGGCGACCTTCAGGCGGTCGGGATCCGTGCCAGCCTGAAGTACATGCAGTATCAGGCCCTGCGCGGCCTCGTCTGGGACGGCAAGACCCCGATCTACAACATGACCTGGGGGTCGAGTTCCGTGAACGACATCTCGGCGTTCACCAGCCTGTTCTTCGAGGGCGGCCGCGACGACAACTGCCGCGACGAGCAGGTCATCGAGCTTCTCAAGAAGGGCGACATCACCGTCGATGCGGAAGAGCGGAAGGCGATCTACAAGAAGGCGCTGACCCGCATCGCCGAGTTGGCCTGCTGGGTGCCTCTCTTCACCTACAGCAAGTACTACGCCTTCGCGGACGGTCTGAAGTTCGAGCCGAGCGCCGACGAGATCCCGGAATTCTACCGCGCGAGCTGGAAGTAACCCGCTACTGATCGAGAAGGGCGAGCACTCATGCTCAGATTTACAGCACGGCGGCTGGGGCTCGCCCTCCTCGTCGCTTTCCTGGTGTCGGTCGCCACCTTCAGCCTTCTGCATCTGGCGGGCGACCCCGCCGCAGCGATGGCCGGCGAGAACGCGACACCGTCGGACATCGACTATGTCCGCAAGCAGTACGGCTTCGATCGTCCCCTGATCGTCCAGTATCTCGACTGGGCGGGCAGGGCGATCCAGGGCAATTTCGGCATTTCCATATATCTCAAGCAGCCGGTCGCGCAGATCATCTGGGAGCGGGCGCCGGTCACGATGACGCTGGGGCTCTTGTCCCTAACCTTTGCGTTGATCGTGTCGATTCCCCTCGGCGTCCTGGCGGCGCTTCGACCGAACACCCTGCTCGACCGCATGGCACTGTCTATCGCCGTGGTCGGGCAGGCGATGCCCAGCTTCTTCTTTGCGCTCATCCTGATCCTTGTTCTGGGCGTGCAGTTGCGTTGGCTGCCGATCACCGGCAGCGACACCTGGCTGCACTTCATCATGCCTTCGCTGGCTCTGGGCTATTACGCGACGCCGGCCCTCATGCGTCTGACCCGTACGGGCATGATCGAGGTGCTGTCGTCGGACTACATCCGCACCGCCTATGCGAAAGGGCTGCGTCCCCGGGTCGTCCTGTTCAAGCATGCGCTGCGCAACGCGGTCATTCCCGTTGTGTCGGTTGCCGCAGTTCAGTTGGGTTTCATGCTCGGCGGCTCGATCGTTATCGAAACGATCTTTTCGCTCAACGGCCTCGGCCGGCTCGCCTGGCAGTCGATCCAGCGGTCCGACCTTGAAGTCATGCAGGCCGTCATTCTCGTGATCGCCAGCGTCTATGTCGTGCTGACCTTCCTGGCCGATCTGCTGAACGCATTCCTCGATCCGCGAATTCGGGTGAGTTGAGATGGCCGTCGCCAATTCCGCACCGGCGCCCACCGCACCGTCGTCCGCCACCGCGGGCCCGGCCGCCGAAGCCAATACCGGCCCGTCGCCGGCTGCGATCCTCCGGGGACGGATTTTTGGGCACACCGGTCTGATGATCGGCGGCTCCGTCCTGCTCGTCATCGTGCTGATGGCGCTGCTGGCCCCGATCCTGCCCCTGCACGATCCCTATGCGCAGGATCTGTCGAAGCGGCTGATCGCGCCGTTCTGGCACGCCAACGGCACGTGGGAGCATCCGCTCGGCACCGACGCCTTCGGCCGCGACTACCTCTCCCGGATCATGTACGGCGCCCAGGTGTCGCTGCTGATCGGCTTCGCCGCGATGGCGATCTCCGGGATCATCGGCACGGCGATGGGTATCGCCGCTGGCTATTTCGGCGGCCGAATCGACATGATCATCACACTGATCGTGACGACGCGTCTCGCCATGCCGGCGATCCTGATCGCGCTCGCCGTGGTCGCGCTGATCGGCAGTTCGCTGCAGATCGTCATCATCGTCCTTGGCCTGCTGATCTGGGACAGGTTCGCGGTGGTCGTGCGCGCCGCCACGCAACAGGTACGCGGCTTGGACTATGTCGCTTCGGCAGAGGCCGTCGGCTGCTCGCGCTGGCGGATCCTGAGCAGCGAGATCCTGCCGAACATCGCCAACCCGCTGATCGTCGTGGCCACGCTGGAAGTCGCGCACGCGATCCTTCTGGAAGCCGCGCTCTCGTTCCTCGGCCTCGGCGTACAGCCGCCGACGCCGTCCTGGGGCCTGATGATCTCGGAGGGCAAGGGCTTCATGTTCTTCATGCCCTGGGTCATCTGCATCCCCGGATTCGCGCTGTTCGCGCTCGTCATGGCGATCAACCTGATGGGCGACGGCCTGCGCGACGTGACGGCACCCGAGAACAGAAGCTGAGCCAGGCGCCGCGGAGGGCAGGGGACATGGGCCATCGTCTGACCGAGGACGCCAAGGGCGTCTATCTGATCGCCGCCACGCCGTTCGAAGACGACGGTGCCCTCGACCTGGAGGGCATCGACCGGCTGGTCGATTTCTATCTCGGCTGCGGCGTGCACGGCC
Source organism: Constrictibacter sp. MBR-5 (assembly GCF_040549485.1). NCBI lineage: Bacteria > Pseudomonadati > Pseudomonadota > Alphaproteobacteria > Rhodospirillales > Allostellaceae > Constrictibacter > Constrictibacter sp. MBR-5. The sequence continues at coordinate 65,556 of NZ_JBEPTK010000001.1, read as the reverse complement.
TCACCATCCTCGGCATGATGGGCGAGGCGAACAAGCTCACCGCCGCGGAGACCGAGGCTGTTGCCGCGCGCTTCCTGAAGGCCGTTGACGGAAGGGTACCGGTGATCGTCGGCACCAGTGCTACGGCGCTCGCCAGCGTCACCGACCTGTCGCGCAAGGTGATGGACCAGGGCGCCGCCGGCGTCATGGTGGCGCCGTCCGGCCCGCTGAAGACCGACGACCAGACCTTCGGCTACATGGAGGCGGTCACGGCCGCGCTGGGCCCGGATGTGCCGGTCGTCTACCAGGACTATCCGCAGTCGACCGGCATTCACCTCTCGGTGCCGCTCTGGAACCGCATCGCCGACGCGTTCCCCAGCATCGTCATGCTGAAGCACGAGGACTGCCCCGGCCTCGCCAAGCTGTCGCGGGTGCGTGCGGACGAGGCGGGCCGCCGACGGGTCAGCATCCTCGTCGGCAACGGCGCCCTCTATTATCTGGAGGAGATGGAGCGCGGCGCCGACGGCGCGATGACCGGCTTCGGCTTCCCGGAGATGCTGGTCGGCGTCTACGACCGCTTCACCGCCGGCGACCGGGACGGCGCCGCGGCGCTGTTCGACGCCTACATGCCGTTCATCCGCTATGAACAGCAGCCCGGCTACGGCCTCGCCGTCCGGAAGGAGATCCTGCGCCGCCGCGGCGGGACGAAGTCCGCTCGTGCCCGCTGGCCGGCGCCGAGCCTCGGCCGCGAAGGCATGGCGGAGATCGACAGCCTCCTCGTGCGCCTGCGCAACCGCCTGCTCGACGTTGCCCCGGAACAGGCAGCCGTCGTCCCGATCTAATCCATCTCTCCCAGCGGTCCCGCAGGAGGCGCCATACGAAACGGGGCCGGCACATCGATGCCGGCCCCGTTTTCCGTCGTCCGCCGCGCGGCAGCGGCTACGCCGCTTCCGCCTTCTTCGCGTTCGGGTCGTAGGCGAGGTTCGGTGCGAGCCAGCGCTCGACCTCCTGCACCGTCATGCCCTTGCGCTTCGCATAGTCCTCGACCTGGTCCTGACCGATGCGGCCGAGGCCGAAATAGCGGCTCTGCGGGTGGGCGAAATAGAAGCCGCTGACCGCCGAGCCGGGCCACATGGCATAGCTCTCGGTCAGTTCGACGCCGACCGCATTCTCAGCGTCGAGCAGGTCGAACAGGGTCCGCTTCTCGGTGTGGTCGGGGCAGGACGGGTAGCCCGGGGCGGGCCGGATGCCCTGGTACTTCTCGGCGATCAGCTCCTCGTTCGAGAGCGTCTCGTCCGGCGCATAGCCCCAGATCTCCCTGCGGACGCGCTCGTGCAGCCGCTCGGCGAAGGCCTCGGCCAGTCGGTCGCCCAGCGCCTGCGCCAGGATGCCGTTATAGTCGTCGCCATTCGCCTTGAACTCGCGCGCCTTCTCCTCGATGCCGTGGCCGGCCGTGACGACGAAACCGCCGAGCCAGTCGGGGCGGCCGCTTTCCTTCGGCGCGACGAAGTCCGACAGCGCGTTGTGCGCACGGGCACGACCCTCGCGCGCCATCTGCTGGCGCAGGGTGTGGAAACGCGCCGCGAGCTTCGTGCGACCCTCGTCGGCATACACCTCGATGTCGTCGCCGACGGCGTTCGCCGGCCACAGGCCGACCATGCCGCGGGCCGTCGTCCACTTCTCGCCGATCAGCCGTTGCAGCATCGCCTGGGCATCGGCGAACAGCGACGTCGCGACCTCGCCGACCACCTCGTCCTCCAGGATGTCGGGATAGCGGCCCGACAGTTCCCACGTCTCGAAGAAGGGCTTCCAGTCGATGCAGGAGGCGAGTTCGGCCAGATCGTAATCGTCGAAAACGGTGATGCCGGGCTTCAGCGGCTGCGGCGGTTCATAGGCCTCCCAGTCGATCGGCACGCGGTTGGCACGCGCCGCGGCGATGGCGACACGCGTCTTCGCCTCCTGCTGCAGCGAATGCGCGTCCCGCATCTTGGCGTATTCCTCGCGGATGGAGGCCGCATAGGCGTCGCGATTGCCGGCGGAGAGCAGGTTGCCGACGACGCCCACGGCGCGCGACGCGTCGATGACGTAGACGACCGGGCTCTGGTAGTTCGGAGCGACCTTGACCGCCGTATGGATCTTGCTGGTCGTGGCGCCACCGATCAGCAGCGGCAGGTTCATGCCCTCGCGCTGCATTTCCGCCGCGACGTAGCACATCTCGTCCAGGCTCGGCGTGATCAGGCCGGAGAGGCCGATGATGTTCGCCTCCTCCTTGCGCGCCGCGTCCAGGATCTTCGCGCAGGGCACCATGACGCCCATGTCGACGACGTCGTAGTTGTTGCACTGCAGCACGACGCCGACGATGTTCTTGCCGATGTCGTGGACGTCGCCTTTCACGGTGGCGAGAAGGACCTTGCCCTTCTTCTCCTTGACCGGGTTTTTCGCCTTTTCCTCTTCGAGGTAAGGCATCAGCCAGGCGACGGCGCGCTTCATCACGCGCGCGCTCTTCACCACCTGCGGCAGGAACATCTTGCCCGCGCCGAACAGGTCGCCGACGACGTTCATGCCGTCCATCAGCGGCCCCTCGATCACCTCGAGCGGCTTGTCGAAGAGCTTGCGCGCCTCCTCGGTGTCCTCGTCGATCCACTCGGTGATGCCGTGGACGAGGGAGTGCGTCAGCCGCTCCGCCACCGGCGCCTCGCGCCACTTGAGGTCGACCTCGCGCTTCTTGCCGCCGCCCTTGAACTGCTCGGCGATCTCCAGCAGGCGGTCGGTCGCGTCCGGCCGCTTGTTCAGGATCACGTCCTCGCAGCGCTCGCGCAGCTCGGCCGGGATGTCCTCGTAGACGGCGAGCTGGCCGGCGTTGACGATGCCCATGTCCATGCCCGCGCGGATCGCGTGGTACAGGAACACCGAGTGCATCGCCTGCCGCACGGGCTCGTTGCCGCGGAACGAGAAGGAGACGTTGGAGACGCCGCCCGACACGTGGCAGTGCGGCAGCTCCTTGCGGATCCGCCGCGTCGCCTCGATGAAGTCGACCGCATAGTTGTTGTGCTCCTCGATGCCCGTCGCGATCGCGAAGATGTTGGGATCGAAGATGATGTCCTCGGGCGGGAAGCCGACCTTGTCGACCAGGATCCGGTAGGAGCGCTCGCAGATCTCGAACTTGCGCGCCTCGGTGTCGGCCTGGCCCTTTTCGTCGAAGGCCATGACGACGGTCGCGGCACCGTAGCGGCGCACGGCGCGGGCCTGCGCTATGAAGGCTTCTTCGCCTTCCTTCATGCTGATCGAGTTGACGATCGCCTTGCCCTGCACGCATTTCAGGCCGGCCTCGATCACCGACCATTTCGACGAATCGATCATGATCGGCACGCGGCTGATCGCCGGTTCGGTCGCGATGAGGTTCAGGAAGCGGACCATTGCCGCCTCCGAATCCAGCATCGCCTCGTCCATGTTGACGTCGATGACCTGGGCGCCGTTCTCGACTTGCTCGCGGGCCACGGCGAGGGCGGCTTCGAAGTCGCCCTCGACGATCAGCTTCTTGAACTTGGCCGAGCCGGTGACATTGGTGCGCTCGCCGACGTTGACGAAGCGGCTTGTGAGGTTTTCCTGGTTCATGATGCGAGCTCGAAAGGCTCCAGTCCGGAGAGTCTCATGGCGATCGGCTTCTCGGGCACCTCGCGCGGCGGAACGCCCGCCACGTGGGCCGCGATGTGCTTGATGTGCGGCGGGGTCGTCCCGCAGCAGCCGCCGACGATGTTGAGCAGGCCCGCCTTGGCCCACTCCTCGATCTGCACGCACATGTGTTCGGGCGTCTCGTCATACTCGCCGAATTCGTTCGGCAGGCCGGCGTTCGGGTAGGTCGAGATCAGCGTATCGGCGACGCGCGACAGGTCGGCCAGGAACGGCCGCATCTGCTCGGCACCGAGAGCGCAGTTCAGTCCGACCGAGAACGGCTTCACGTGCCGGATCGAATTCCAGAAGGCTTCGACCGTCTGGCCCGAAAGCGTGCGCCCGGACATGTCGGTGATCGTGCCGGAGATCATGATCGGCAGCGTCTCGCCGCGCTCCTCGAAGACCTCTTCGATGCCGAACAGCGCCGCCTTGGCGTTCAGCGTGTCGAAGATCGTCTCGACCAGCAGGATGTCCGCGCCGCCCTCCATCAGGCCGCGCGCCGCCTGGGCATAGGCCTCGCGCAGCTCGTCGAAGCTGACGTTGCGGAAGGCGGGGTTGTTCACGTCCGGCGAGATCGACGCTGTCCGGTTGGTCGGCCCGATGGCGCCGGCGACCCAGCGAGGACGCGACGGGTCCTTCGCCGTGACGATGTCGGCGGCCTCGCGCGCCAGCCGCGCGCCCTGCAGGTTCAGCTCGTAGGCCAGCTCCTCCATGCCGTAGTCGGCCTGGGCGATCGTCGTCGAGCTGAACGTGTTCGTCTCGACAATGTCGGCGCCGGCCTCGAAATAGGCCTGGTGGATCTCGCGGATCACGTCGGGCCGCGTCAGGATCAGCAGGTCGTTGTTGCCCTTCAGATCCTTCGGCCAGCCGGCGAAGCGCTCGCCGCGGAAGTCGGCTTCCTCCAGTTTGTAGCCCTGGATGACGGTGCCCATGGCGCCGTCGAGGACCAGGATCCGCTCCGCTGCTGCCTTCTTGAGGGCCTCGACCCGCTCGGCGGTCGTGCTCATCGTGATTCTCCAAAGCATGGCACCCGCCACGGGGCGGCAGGTGCATCGCTATATAAACATATCCTTATGTTCCTCAACAGCCCCCCATCGCTTTTAGTGGCCGGCGGGCTTCCCGGTGAGGCGCCGGCGCCACGGCGACCGTTGCAAAAGATCGTGTTCGCCGGTCGGCCGGGGTTGTTTTCGAATCGGTAGCCCCAGTAGGATTTGCGCCGCGCGCGGCGTGCCGGCCGTGCGTCCGGCAGGCTGATGTCAACCCACCGCCCCACCACCGCTCGACCGTCAGCCGCACCGTCAGTCGGCGGCCGCCGCGTGCGCAGATGCTGTGCCGGCATGGCGCTGTGCGCGGCTCTGGCAGTGGGGCTGCTGGTCGAGGCATGGCGATCCTCGGCGCGGGCCGAAGACCTCATCGTCGACATATCGCAGCATCTGGTGGCGATCACCACGGGGTTCACCGGGGCGGATGTCCTGCTGTTCGGCGTGCGCGAAGGCGTCGGCGACATCGTCGTCGTCGTGCGCGGGCCGCCAGAGACGACGACGGTACGGCGCAAGGACCGGATCGCCGGCATCTGGGTGAACCGCGACAGCGTCGGCTTCAAGGCGGTACCGGCCTTCTTCCACGTCGCCGCGACCGGGGAACTCGCGGATGAGCCGGTCCGCAAGCTGCTGGAGCGCTACGGTCTGGGCCGCGATCTCCTGGCCGCGGAACCGGACGAGCCGGACGCCAACAAGATGCGGGTCGCCGCCTTCCGCGATGCGCTGATCCGCAACAAGCAGGCGGCCGACCTCTATGCCAGCGAGGTCTGGCCGGTAACGTTCGTCGGCGACCGCCTGTTCAGGACGACGATTCCCTTTCCCGCCAACGTGCCCACGGGCCGCTACAACGTCGAGGTCTACAGCGTCGGCGACGGCCGGATCCGCGAGATGTCGTCCACGCCGCTGCTGGTGAGCCGGGCCGGTTTCGGCGCCGCGGTCTACGACTTTGCCCATGACTATTCGCCGGCCTACGGTCTGGTTGCCATCGCCGTCGCCCTGGTGGCAGGATGGGGTGCTGGAACGATGTTCCGGAAGGCGTGATTTTTCCTCGGACGTGACCATGGCCGAAGAGACCGGAGCGTCGCAGGAACCCCGCGCCCGCGCACGGAACCGGGTCTTTCTCTGCGTCGTCGACGATACCGAAGAACTGCATGCGGCGCTCGAGTTCGCTTCGTTGCGGGCGAAACGCCTGCCGAACACGCGCGTCGGCATCGCCTATGTCATCGATGCCCCGGCCGACTTTCAGCACTGGGCGGCGGTCGGCGACCTGATGCGCGAGGAAGCGCGCGACGAGGCCGAACAGAACCTCCTGCGCGCCGCCAGCCAGGTTCAGCGCTGGAGCGGCAAGATACCGGTCGTCTATGTCCGGGAAGGGCCGATGATCGACGAGCTGATCACCCTGATCCAGGAGGACGAGGACGTCGCGCTGCTGATTCTCGGCGCCGATGTCGGGCCGCAGGGCCCCGGACCGCTGGTCTCGTCCCTGACCGGCAAGCAGATCGGGCGGCTGCGCGTGCCGCTGGTGATCGTGCCCGGCAATCTGTCCGACGAAGAGCTCGAATCGCTGGCCTGACGTGGCATGGCGGGCGGCACCGAGTCTCCTCAACCGGGGGCCGGGCCGTTCTCTGTGGACAGCGCTGCCCTCGTCCGGTACCTCCCCAAGGCAATAGGGAGAACGGGAGGTTGGGCGGATGGCGGAACCGACCGCAAAAGCGGCCGTGGTTGCGGGGGGCTATGAGAGCGAGGGATACGGGCAGGGCGACCCGCACAGGCTGACCGGGGTCGCCTATTGGGTAGTTCTGGTCCTCGGCGCGGCCGGGATCCTGATCAACATCAACCAGGTCTTCAATCTGCAGGTGTTCGGTCTCCTGCTGATCGACACCTCATACTTCTACGTCCTCGTCGCCATCTTCCTCTCCCTCTCGCTGCTGATCTTCCCGGCCTGGCGCGGCGCCGCCACGAACGTGCCGTGGTACGACTGGCTGCTGGCGGCCGCGGCGTTCGGCGCCACCATGTGGCTCGCCTGGCACGGCGGTCAGATCATCCAGGAGGGATGGGACATCATCGCCCCGACCGAGGGCGTCGTCGCCGCAGCGGTGCTCTGCATCCTGGGCCTGGAGGCGGTCCGGCGCTGCGGCGGCCTGCCGCTGTTCATCATCTGCGGCTTCTTCTTCCTGTATCCGCTGTTCGCGGAACAGATGCCCGGCTTCCTCTGGGGCCCGTCGAGCCCGATCGAGGAGGTCTTCACCAGCCATGCCCTCGGGTCGGAGAGCATCATCGGCGTGCCGATGCGCACGGTCGCGAGCCTGCTCCTCGGCTTCCTGATCTTCGGCTCGGCCCTGGTGGTGACCGGCGGCGGCGACTTCTTCATGGCGTTCGCCACCGCGCTGATGGGCAAGTCGCGGGGCGGCCCGGCCAAGGTGGCCATCCTGTCGAGCGGCTTCTTCGGCTCGCTCTCGGGCAGCGTCATCTCCAACGTCGTCACGACGGGGCAGCTGACGATCCCGACGATGAAGCGGATCGGCTATCCGTCGGTCTATGCCGCCTCGGTCGAGGCATGCGCGTCCACCGGCGGCGCGCTGATGCCGCCGGTGATGGGCGCGGTCGCCTTCATCATGGCCGAATTCCTGAACGTGCCCTACAGCACGATCATGCTCGCGGCCCTGGTCCCGGCGCTGCTCTTCTATCTGGCATTGCTGCTCCAGGTGGACAACTACGCCGCGCGGCACGGGCTCAAGGGTCAGCCTGCGTCGGAGATCCCCGACCTCTGGCAGGTGCTCAAGGGCGGCTGGTACTATCTCTTCAGCCTCGTCCTTCTCGTCTACATGCTGCTGGCGATGCGGATCGAGTCCTACGCGCCCTATTTCGCGACGGCCGTCCTCCTCGTCACCTGCGCCCTCAGGCCCACCAACCGCTTCGGCCTCGCGGCGATGCTCGAACTCATCGTCGACTCCACCAAGAACATCGCGAACATCGTCGGCATTCTGGTCGGCATCGGCATGATCGTCGGCGCGCTGTCCTACACCGGTGTCGGCGGCGCCTTCTCGCGCGAACTGCTGCAGTTCGCCGGCGGCAACATCTACCTGCTGCTGATCTTCGGCGCGATCACCAGCTTCATCCTCGGCATGGGGATGACCGCATCGGCCTGCTACATCTTCCTCGCGATCGTGCTCGGCCCGGCGCTGATCGGCGGCGGCCTCGACCCGATCGCCAGCCACCTGTTCATCCTCTACTGGGGCATGCTCAGCTTCATCACCCCGCCGGTGGCACTGGCGGCGGTGGCGGCGGCGAGCATCGCCAAGGCGAACGCCCTCGCCACCGGCTTCAAGTCGATGCGCATGGGGGCGATCAACTTCATCCTGCCGTTCCTGTTCGTGCTGAACCCGACGCTGATTCTCCAGGGCGATCCCATCGACGTGGCGCACGACGTCACGACCGCCGTCTTCGCGGTCTGGCTGATCGCGTCCGGCTTCGAAGGGTGGCTCTACGGGGTCGGCCGGCTGGACCCGGTCAAGCGGATCCTGCTGCTCGCCGGTGCGCTGGTGCTCCTGATCCCGGGCACCTGGTCGGACCTCGGCGGTGCCGCGATCGTCGGCGTGGTCTATCTCTGGGGCTACGCCGCCCGCAGGGCCGCCGCCTGACGCGGGGAGAGGCCTCGCCGCGTCAGGCGGCGAGCGCCTCGGCCGCTGCGGCGGACTGCAGGTCGACGACCGTGATCTCCGGCGGCATGTTGAAGCGGATCGGCAGCACGCTGGTGCCGATCCCGGCGGAGATGATCATGTTGCGGCCGCCCTCGACGATGTGGCCGTAAGTCCAGCGCAGCGGCGACTTCGTGGCGTTGACCAGCGGCCCGTAGAAGGGCAGGGAGACCTGCCCGCCGTGGGTGTGGCCGCACAGCGTGACCAGCGCCCTGTCCGGCACCGTCGCGAAGGTCGCCGGATTGTGGGCGAGCACGACGACCGGCGCGTCCTCGGGCACGCGGGCCAGGGTCGCAACCGCGTCGGGCGTGCGGGTCTGCTCGTCGGCGAGCCCGGCGAGCCACATCTTCGGACCCTCCGGCAGTGGTATCGCCTCGTTCTCCAGCACCGGGATGCCGGCCGCCTCGAAGGCCTTGCGCACGCGCCAGCCGTCCAGCCACCAGTCGTGATTGCCCAGAACGGTGTAGACGCCGCGCGGCGCGCGCAGGCCGCCGAGCACCCGTGCCGTGTCCTCGGGTGCCACGAACCGGCCGCCGACGACGCCCTGCACCACATAGTCGCCGCCGAGCAGAATCACGTCCGGGGACAGCGCGTTCGCCTGCTCGACCAATGCCGCGGTGCGGTCGAGCGTCACGTGCGGGCAGCCGACATGCAGGTCCGTCAGGAAGACGATGCGCAGCGGCCCGTGCGCCGCCGGCATGTGCGGCAGCGTCAGCGTGCGGTGGCGGATTTCCAGGAACCGGGGTTCGACGAGGGTGGGCCACGCGGAGCCTGCTACCGGGGCGGCGAGGACGCCGCCGAGCAGAGACCGTCTCGAAATCCGCATGCCGCCGCCGCTCCTCACGTTCCGTTCGTCTCTGCCGCACCAATCCGGCGGCACCGAGGCGTCGATGCCCCGACCATGCTTCCGCGCCGATGGTCCGGCACCCGCACCCGGGCGCCGCGCGGCGCACAACTTAGAACAACTTATCGACCGATGGTTAACGTTCGGTATGGCCGCGGCGCCGAAACCCGGCCCCTGTGGCTTCAGCCGTCGCCACCGATGCCGAAGCGGCGCATCTTCTCCCACAGCGTCGTCCGCGAGATGCCGAGGATGCCCGCGGCGCGGCCCACCTGGCCTTCGGTCTGGACCAGGACGTTGCGGATGTGCTCGCGTTCCGCCCGTTCGCGCACGGCGCCCAGGTCTTCGATGGCGGCCTCCATGCTGACCGCGGCCTCGCCGCCGGGCCCCCGGCCGCTTAGCGTCCGTTCCGGGAAGAGGGCGCGCGCATCGACGGTCTGCGTCTCGGCCAGCGCCACCGCCCGCTCGCAGCGGTTGCGCAGCTCGCGCACGTTGCCGGGCCAGTCGTGCGCCATGAGTACCGTCTCGGCATCCGGCGACAGCCGCATGGCGCCGCGCTCGAAGCGCGCGCCGAACCGCTGCAGGAAGTGGCGGGCGAGGGGAACGATCTCCATCCGCCGGTCGCGCAGCGGCGGCACCGTCACCTCGATCACGTTGATCCGGTAGTAGAGATCCTCGCGGAAGCTGCCCTCCGCGATCCGGGCGCGCAGGTCGGCGTTCGTGGCGCAGACGAGCTTGGCGCGGAAGGGGATCGCCTTTTCGCCGCCGACCCGGGTGAAGCTGCGCTCCTCGATCAGGCGCAGCAGCTTCGCCTGCAGCCCGGCCGGCAGTTCTGCGACCTCGTCCAGGAACAGAATGCCGTCCGCCGCACGCTCCGCGACGCCGGTGTGGCGGCCGACGGCGCTGGTGAAGGCGCCGCGCTCGTGGCCGAAGATCTCGCTGTCGGCGAGTTCGGGCGCCAGTGCGGCGCAGTTCACGCCGACGAACGGCTTCGTCGCCCGGTTTCCCGCGCCGTGGAGGAAGCGCGCGGCGACCTCCTTGCCGGCGCCGCTCTCGCCCAGGAGCAGCACCGTCGTGTCCAGCGAGGCAACGCGCCGCAGCACCGTCTCGACCTGGCGCATGGCGGGCGACAGGCCGAGCACCGGCTCGCCCTCGCGACCCTCGGGTGCGAGGCGGCGCTGCCTGTCGAGCCGCTCGACCAGTTCCTCGATCTTGAACGGCTTGATCAGATAATCGTCGGCGCCGGCGCGCATCAGGCGTACCGCCTGTTCGATGTCGCCGAACGCCGTCATGAAGATGATCGGCGCGCCGCCCAGTTCGGGCATGACGGCGCCGTAGACCTCCTCGCCGTTCATGTCGGGCAGGCGGATGTCGCAGACGACGAAGTCCCAGCGCGACCGGCGCAGGCGCGTCACCGCCTCGGCGCCGCTGCGGCACCAGACGACCTCCATCCCCTCCAAGGTCAGGCGCTGCACGAGCGATTCGCCGAGGATCGGATCATCCTCGATCAGGGCCACCCGCAGCGCGCTGCGTTCCGACACGGTCACTCCTGGTTCAATGGTATCGTCAATGTAATGCGCGTTCCCGTGTCCGGCGACGATGCGACGCTGACCTTGCCGCTCAGTTCGCGGACCAGATGCATGACGACGCGCGTGCCGAGCCCCTTCGGCGGCAGTCCCGGATCCTCCTCCTGGCGCTCCAGGCTGCGCGCCACCTCCGGCGGCATGCCGCCACCCTGGTCCTCGATCGAGAAGGACAGGGCATCGCCGCCGCGCTCGGCCGTGAAGCGGACCGTGCCGCCCGCGGGCGTCGTCGCGCAGGCGTTCAGCAGCAGGTTCAGCAGGATCTGGCGCAGTTCGGTGGCCCGCACGTCCGCCGTGTCGGGAACCGCCACGGTCCATTCCAGTACCACGCCGCGCCGGCGCGCCTCCGGCGCCACCAGCAGCCGCAGGTCCTCCAGGTCGGCCGCGGTGAGGACGCGCTGGCCCGGCCCGCCGCGATGGGTCGAGAGGGTCGCCTGCACCACGTCGCCGATGCTCTCCAGTCCGCGCTCGAGCAGGCTGAGCGACTGGTCCCGCACCGTCGGCGAGTCGCCGAACCGGCGGATGGTGGCGACGGCGTTGGACATGCCCGCCAGCGGGTTCCGCACCTCGTGCGCGACCGTCGCCGCCAGCTTGCCCAGGGCAGCACTGCGATCGTGCGCCGCCATGTCGGCCGCCAGCCGCTCGCGGTCGCGCACGGCCGCCGCCATGCCGTTGAAGCTCCGCATCAGCCGGCCGAACTCGGTGGATGCCGGCGGCAGTTCCTCGGCCGGCATGACCCGCACGTCGCCGTGGCCGAACGCCGTCAGCCGGTCCGTCAGGACGCGGATCGGCGTCAGCATCCGGTGCATCAGGGCGAAGCCGAGCAGGGCGCAGAACACGCCGATGACGAGGTCGACCACCATGACGGTCCAGCGCAGCCAGGTGTGGTGCGCCCGGATGTCGCTGATGTCGATCTCCGTCATCAGGTAGCCGATGACGTCGCCGTCGATCCAGACCGCCTCCCCGACCCACGCGGACTCGCCGCCCGCACCCATGCGGAAGAGGCTGTTGGCCGGCCGGGGGATGTCGGGGTCGGCGTCCGCGTCGCGGACGATGTGGGCGAGGACGTTGCCCTCGGCGTCGAGCGCCAGCACCTGGTGCTTGTGCACGCTCCGTGCGAGGCGCATCGCGCGGTCGAGCGCGTAATAGACCGCCTGGCGGTCCTTCGCCAGGATGTGCGGCGCGGCCATGATCGAGATCGCGTCGACATAGACCGCGCCGACCCTTTCGACCTGCCGCTCCAGCTCAGTCAGCATCGACAGCAGCGCGACATGCGAGGTGCCGATCATGCCGGCCAGGAAGAAAGCTGCCATGACGATCGGCAGCCGGACGGCGATGGGAACCCGACGAAGGGCGGGGACGCCGATGCGCTTCAAATGCTTGCCTGCGGCTTCCGGGGCGCGGTGCGGCAGGTTAGCAGCCGCACGCCGCCACCGGAACGCGGCGCGAAGTCCTCAGCCCAGCACGAGCGTGCAGCGGGCGTCGCGCAGCCGGCGTCCCGGATCGGCCTGGAGCCGCTGCAGCCGTCCGCCGCTGCCCGCATTCGCGATGATCGCGACGTCGCACCGGAACGGCAGGTCCGCGAGCGGGTCGGCCGCGACCGAGGACTGCGGCATCGGCCCGATCGCTTCGGCGGCATAGCCGTGAGCGCCGAGATAGGCCGCGGCCTCCTCCAGCGTCGCGTCCATCGTCGGCTTCGCGTCGCCGATGCCGGCGACGTGGATCGTGGCGTTCGGCCACAGCCGCGTCTGGCCGAACCAGCGGACGGTCTGGCCGGCGCGCTGGCTCAGATCGTGAACCAGCAGGACGTGCCGGACCTCGCGCCGTGCCGGCGTGCCGGTCAGCAGCGGGCGTACCCCGGCGGCCAGCAGCGGGTCGAGGCCGGGGCCGTTCGGCTCGGCGCCGTCGCTCTCCCAGCCATAGGCCGGCATGGCGACAAGATCGAATGAGCCGGAGGCGTCGGCTAGCAGCGTCCGCGGATCGCCCTCCTCGTGGCGGACCTCGTACCGGACGCCGGCTGCCGCCGCGGCGACCTCGAAAGCCGAGACGACGTCCGCAGCCTTGTCGCGCGCCTCGTGCAGGCGATGTTCCGAAAGGCGCCGCGCATAGTGCATGGCACCGAGCGGCACGGCGCCCACCCGCCGGGCCGCCGGGACGTCCACCATCGACAAGCCGACGAGCTCGGCGCCGGTCTCGCGGGCGAGCCGGACCGCCTGGTCGATTGCGATGCGACCGGCGTCTCCCGAGACGAGCCCGACGAGCAGGCGGCGCAGTCCGGTGTCCGGCCGCGTGCGCATGGTGGCCGGCATGTGGCGCTCGGCCGTCGAGCGGCCGTCGAAGGGAAGGATCGTCATGGGGTCGACCTCGCTTGCCGTTTTCTGTCTTGCCGGGTCCGCCGATGCGGGCTCGCGTTCGTCTGCTTGCGGCCGGCCGGCGTCGAGGCGCTGGACGCGCCGTGGAATGACTTCGGAGAGTTCGTCGGCGAACGTGCCGGGCCAGAGCTGGGCGCCGGCGCAATAGGCGGCGCGGGCCAGGGCATGCGCCGCGATCGGTGTCGTCACGATCAGGAAGACGATGGCCGGCAGCACCCGCACCCAGGCCCCCGCCTCGTCGAACGACAGGGCGACGCCGAGCAGGAGCAGACCGACGCCGACCACCCCTGCCTTCGTCGCCGCATGCATCCGGATGAAGATGTCGGGCAGGCGCGCCACGCCGATCGCGGCGACCAGCACGAAACCGGCGCCGAGCAGCATCAGGACGGCTGCGGCCGCGTCGAGGATCCCGTTCATCGCGGCGCCCTCGCGGAACGCTCGACGAAGGCCGCGAAGGCCACGGTGCCGAGGAAGCCGAACAGCGCCACGCCCAGCCCGACGTCGAGGAAGCCCAGGTGACCGGCGAGCAGGGCCGCCACCGCGGTGAAGCCGATCGCGATCACGCCCAGCATGTCGAGGGCGACGATGCGGTCCGCTAGCGTGGGTCCGTGCACCATCCGCCACGCCGCCACCAGGACGGCGGCGAGCAGCATCGCGACGACCGGGATCGTGACCATGTCGACGAACGTCGCGCCTTCGGAGAACATCGCGCCTTCGGGGATCATCGGAACGTCTCCATCACCTTCTTTTCGAAGCCGTCTTTGATCGACGCGATCGTCGCCTCGGGGGACGGCGTGTCCATGACGTGGACGTAGAGGGTCTCGTGGTCGTCGGAGATGAACAGGCTCGTCGTCCCCGGCGTCAGCGTGACCATGTTCGCCAGCACGGTGATCTGCGCGTCGTTGCGCAGGTCGAGCGGCACCCCCACGATCGCCGACCGGTAGGCGTGCCCGGGCCGCAGCACGTCGCGGGCGACGGCCAGGCTCGAGAGGATCAGTTCGCGCAGGAAGATCAGGCCGAGGATCCCGACCTTCGGGACGAGCAGCAGGCGGCGCATCATCGCGGCGCTCCCATGACGGCGGCGATATAGGCACGCGGGTCGAGCAGCTGCGCCGCGGCGTCGCCCGCCAGTGCGACGAAGGGTTCCGTCCAGATGCCGATGGTCATCGTCATCGCGGCCAGGCCGACGATCGGCGTCAGCATCACCGCGAAGCGGAGACGGCTGAGCGTGACCGGCACGGCACCGCCATACGCGGAGCCCTCTTCGGGAACCGGCTTCCAGAAGGCCTCCAGCCAGATCTTGATCATCGAGTAGAGGGTCAGCAGGCCGACGGCCAGAGCGATCCCGGCCAGCGCGTAGTGCTCGGCCTGCAGGCTGGCGTCGATCACCAGCAGCTTGCCCCAGAAGCCGGAGAAGGGCGGAATGCCGGCGAGCGACAGAGCGGGAATCAGGAAGAGCACGCCGAGCAGCGGTCGGGTGTGATAGAGGCCGCCCAGCTTCTTGAGCTGGAACGAGCCGCCAGCCTGCCGGATCGCGCCGGCGATCAGGAACAGGTTCGCCTTCACGACGATGTGGTGGACGATGTAGAGGATCGCCCCGGCCACCGCGAGCGGCGTGTAGATCGCCAGTCCCATCAGCATATAGCCGATCTGGCTGATGATGTGGAACGACAGGATCCGCCGGATGTCGTAGTGCGCGGCCGCACCCAGGACGCCGGTGATCATCGTCGCGGCTGCGATCAACGCGATGGCGTTCGAGAAGAAGCCGACGTCGCCGGTGAAGATCAGGGTGAAGGCGCGGATGATCGCGTAGACGCCCACCTTGGTCAGCAGTGCCGCGAAGATCGCCGCGATCGGCATCGGTGCCGTGTGGTACGAGGCCGGCAGCCAGAAGAACAGCGGGAACACCGCCCCCTTCATACCGAAGGCCAGCAGGAACAGCAGGCCGATGACCGTCACGAGGCCCTGGTTCTCGACCAGCGCCAGCTTGCCGGAGAGATCGGCCATGTTGAGCGTGCCGGCGACGCCGTAGAGCAGCCCGATGGCGATCAGGAAGACGGTGGTCGCGACCAGGTTCAGCGCCACGTACTTCACGCCGCCGTCGATCGCGTCGCGCCGCCCGCCCAGCACCAGCAGGCCGAACGACGTGATCAGCATGACCTCGAACCAGACGTAGAGGTTGAACAGGTCGCCGGTCATGAAGGCGCCCGTCACGCCGAAGATCATGCCCTGGAACAGCGGGTGATATCCGGCGGCCTCGCGTGCGGCGGTGTCCGGGTAGGCGACGCTGTAGATCGCCACCGCCATGCCCATGACCGCGGTGATGACGACCATCACGGCCGAGAAGGTGTCGGCGACCATGGTGATGCCGAAGGGGGCCTGCCAGCCGCCCATGTTGCTGGCGATGATGCCCTGCGTCGTGACGGTGCGGAGCAGCCAGACGGCCGCCGCCAGCAGCAGCACCGAGCTCGCCAGGCTGATCGCGCGCTGGACCGAGGCGGAGCGCCAGAAGACCGCGCAGAGCGCCGCCGCGATCAGCGGAATCAGGATCGGTGCCGCGATCGTCATGGAATCGGTCATTCGGCGGCTCCGGCAGCGGTGCGCCGCGGCCGCGGCGCGGGCCGCGAGGCCGGCGCGGCGGCCGGCTCGGCGATCTCGGTGCCGGGCACCGCCGGCGGCTCGTTCGGCGGCTCGGCCAGGCGCATGCCGTCGGTGTCGACCGTCTCCAGCGTCGCCTGGGCGCGGTAGATCAGGCCCATGGTGAAGGCGATCAGCGCGAAGCTGATGACGATGGCGGTCAGGATCAGTGCCTGCGGCAGGGCGTTCGCCATGACGCCGGCGTCGCTGCCGCCGAGCAGCGGCGGCGTCGATCCGACCAGCCGCCCGCCGGCGAAGATCGTCAGGTTGGCGGCATTGCCGATCAGCACGAGGCCGAGGATCAGCCGGAGCAGGTTGCGGCTCAGCAGCAGATAGGTGGCGGACGCGAGGAGGACGCCCACGGCGATGGCGATCAGGGCTTCCATGTCAGCGCTCCATGAACTCGAAGAGGATCGACGTGACGGCGCCCAGCACGACCAGGTACACGCCGACGTCGAAGACCAGGGCCGTGCCGATCGGCAGGCCGCCCGGGAACGTCCAGTGGTGGGTCAGGAAGGCTTCGCCGGCGAACAGGCCCAGGAGACCGCTGCTCAGGGCCACGAGCACGCCGATGCCGAGCATCACGATCGGATCGACGCGCAGGACGCGCAGGGCGGACTCGCGGCCGAAGCCGAAGGCGAAGACCGCCACGCCGCTCGCGGCGATCAGTCCGCCGATGAAGCCGCCGCCGGGGTCGTTGTGGCCGCGGAAGAGGACGATCAGCGAGAAGATCAGCATCGCCGGCAGGAGCAGGCGCGCGCTGGTGCGCAGGATCAGCGAGTTCATCGGTCGGCGCTCCTCTCGGCTTCGTCGTCACCGCGCGTCACCCGCAGCAGCGCCGCCAGGGCCAGCCCGGCGAAGCCGAGCACGGCGATCTCGCCCAGCGTGTCGAGAGCGCGGAAGTCGACGAGGATGACGTTGACGATGTTCTTTCCGTGCGCGAGCGGCAGGCTCACGGTCTCGTAGAAGGCGGTCACGGAGCGGTCGAACGGCTGCGACAGCACCGCCAGCAGCAGCAGGCACGCCACCGTGCCGACGCCGATGGCCACGGCCCCGTCGGCGAGACGCTGGCCGCGCGTCCGGTGCTCGGGCTCGCGGTGCGGCAGGTGCAGCAGCAGCACCGTCAGGATCACGAGGAACAGCGTCTCCACCGCGAACTGGGTGAAGGCCAAGTCCGGTGCGCCGAACAGCAGGAAGATCAGCGCCACGCCGAAGCCGACCAGGCCGACAGCGGCGATGCCGGCGAGCAGGGAGGAGAGCAGGGCGGTCGCGACGGCGCCGAGCAGGACGAGGCCGATCACGATCATGTCGAGCAGGCGCGGCGCGAGCACGTCGTCCGGGATCGCGAGCCCGTCGAAGACCAGCAGCGCCGAGCCGATCGTCACGACGATCACCGCGAAGACAGCCCGCATGTAGCCGCGCAGGCTGCCGGTCTGCAGGCGCCGCGTCTGCCACACGGCCAGACGCTGCATGCCTTCCAGCAGCGTGGCGTACACGCCCTCCGCGCTGACGGAGCCGGGCAGTTCCGCCCGGCGCCAGCGATCGGCGAACCGGAAGATGAGGAGCCCGAGTGCGACGGTCACGATGCTCAGCAGCAGCATCGGCGTGAAGCCGTGCCACAGATAGAGGTCGATGAGGACGTACTCGTGCCCGCCGATGGCCGCGGCCGCCGCGCTGGCGAGCGGGCCCAGCATCAGGGCCGGCACCAGGCCGCAGAGCAGGCCGAGCACGGCTAGCACGATCGGGCCGGCATAGAGGCTGAGATAGACCTCCTTCGGCGCCTTCGGCAGCGGATGGCCGGGGCCGAACATCGGCCGGTAGACCAGGACGCCGGCGGCAGCGACGGTCGCGGCGTTGGTCAGCAGCGCGACGACGACGACGACCGCCGATCCGCCCAGCGCGGCCTCGTAGACCAGCTCCTTGCCGAGGAAGCCGACCAGCGGCGGCAGGCCGGCCATCGACAGGCCGGCCAGGATGGCGGCGCAGGCGGTGACCGGCATCGCGCGCGCCAGCTTGCCGAGACGGGTGATGTCGCGGGTGCCAGTCGCCTTGTCGATCGCGCCGGCGACCAGGAAGAGGCACGCCTTATAGAGGGCGTGGACGACCAGGAAGATCACCGCGGCCAGCGCCGCGACCGCGCCGCCGATGCCCAGCAGCATGGTCAGGGTGCCGAGGCCGACGACGGTCGTGTAGGCCAGGATGCGCTTCAGGTCGCGCTCGCGCAGCGCCAGGGCGCAGCCCAGCAGCATGGTGATGCTGCCGGCCGTCAGCAGCGCGCCGGTCCACAGCGGATCTTCGCCGAACACGGGGGTGAAGCGCGCCATCAGGTAGACGCCCAGCTTCACCATCGTCGCAGAGTGCAGGTAGGCGCTGACCGGGGTCGGCGCCGCCATGGCGTTCGGCAGCCAGAAGTGGAACGGGAACTGCGCCGACTTCGTGAAGGCGCCGCCCAGGATCAGCAGCACGATCGCCGGCAGCAGCGGCGATTCCAGCACCAGCGGCGTCGCCGCGATCATCTCGGAGATGCGGAACGTGCCGACCACGTTGCCGAGCAGCAGCAGGCCGGCGAGCAGCGCGAGGCCGCCGCCGCCGGTCACCAGCAGCGACTGCAGCGCCGCGGCACGGCCCTTGGCCTCCTTGCCGTCGAAGCCGATCAGCAGGAAGGACATCAGGCTGGTCAGCTCCCAGAAGACGAAGAGCATGACCACGTCGTCCGCCAGCACAGAGCCCAGCATGGCGCCCATGAACAGCAGCAGCAGGACGACGCAGCGCGTCAGCATCGCCGACCCGGCCAGATAGCGGCCGACATAGAGGAAGATGAAGGCACCGATGCCGGTGATCAGCAGCGCGAACAGCATCGACAGGCCGTCGAGCCGCAGCGCCAGCTCGACGCCGTGCGACGGCAGCCAGGGCATCGACTGCACCACCGCCCCGCCGGCGCCCACCGTCGGCAGCGCCGTGGCGAACAGGCCGAACAGCACCGCGCACAGCAGCGCGGCCATGGCCGCACCGTATGCCCGCAGGCCGCCCGGCAAGGCGCACAGCAGGCCTGCGAGGAAGAAGGGCAGCAGGACGTAGATCAGCAGTTCCGGCACATGATGCTCCGCGCTCTGGTGCGGAACACGTCGCAATGCCGGTGCCAGCCGAACGAATGAAGGAAAATCAGTCCCTTAGGGAAATGTCGCGATGCCGCGCGTCAGGAGATCCGAACGCCGGAAGCCGGCGATGTCCGGAAATCCGAACAGGCCTCCGTCAGCCGCAGCGGACGGCCTGGACGTTGCCGGCGCGGTCGAGGACGAGGTTCACGCGCTGCGCGTCGAACTCCATCGTATAGGCCTTGTCGGGCTCCATCACCCGCACCCGCCGTGCGCCCGCGGCCTGCCGGACCTCCTCGCCCAGCGCCGCCGTGGCCGGCCGCCCGACCGCGAAGGACGCGGCGTCGGCGTTGCAGGCGCTGTCGGTCGGGGGGCTTGCAGGCGGGGCATGGTCGCGGTGCGGGGCGCATGCGGCGACGAGGGCGATGGCGCAGATCGAGAGAATGGCGGCGTTCTTCATGGATGTCCCCTGCACGGATGGCGTCGTGTGCTCGGTCTTCTGCGGGGAAGGTGGCGGAAATACGCCTGCCGGCAAGCTTCGGCATCGGCATGAGGATATGCGGACTCCGCCGGGCTTCGGCCTCGCCGCCGTGCGGCGGGTGGCCCCGTCAGGCCGACAGGCGGTCCGCCGGGACGGCGATGCGCACGGTGATGCCGTCGCCGCGCCAGTCATACGACAGGGTGCCGTCGAATTGGTGCTGGACGATCGTTCTGACCAGGGAGCCGCCGAAGCCGGTGCTCGCGGGTTCCGCCTCGATAGGCCGCCCGCCGGTTTCCTCCCATTGCAGCGCCAGTTTTCCCTCGCTCAGCCGCCAGTCGACGGCAATGCGGCCGTGCTCCGTCGTCAGCGCGCCATATTTGGCCGCATTGGTCGCCAGTTCGTGGAGGACCAGGGCCATGCCGTTGGAGCTCTGTTCGCCGCAGGAGACGCCGGGGCCTGCGATCGCGAAGCGCGATCCCTGCTCCGTTCCGGAGCGTTCGTAAGGGCTCACGATCGTCCGGATCAGCGTGTCGAGGTCGTGTCCGGCCGCCTTCGCAGCGCCCGCGTGGTCGCGGTCGCCGCGCACCGGCCCCCGGAAGGCGGGCCGGACGAGCGCATGCGCCGTCGCCAGCGCCTGCAGCCGGCCCGACATCAGCTGCACCAGTTCGTCCTTGTCCGAGGCCGCATGGGCGCTCAGCCGCAGCAGGCCGTTCGTCATGGCGAACAGGTTCTTGATCCTGTGGCTCATCTCGCGCGCGAGCATCTGCTGCGCATCCAGTGCCTGCTGCAGGCGTTCTTCGGTCCGGACCATGCGCAGCGCGATGTCGACGAAGCTCGCCAGCTCCTTCATGGCTCGCGCGTGGCCGCGGTCGAAATGCCGCGGGCCCCGGCCGATGATCCAGAGCGTTCCGAGGGGGACCGTGCCGCCCAGGTAGAGGGGCACGAGCAGCGCCTCGGGTATCGTCAGTCCTGCCTCGGCGATCCAGTTGTAGACCCGCTCCGGATGCGCGCAGAGTACGATGTCGTTCCGGTCGAGGGCCACCCCGCAGGGGCTGAAATCGCGCGGTACCGTCGTGCCCTCGAACGGCGAAAGCAGGCCCTGCAGCCAGCGCCAGCGGAAGACGCCCGGCGCCGGCTCCTCCTCGTAGAGGCTCAGCCCTGCCGAGCTGCCTTCGGTCATTTCCATGGCCAGTTCGACGAAGCGCGGCAGGACCTCTTCCGGCCAGCTCGACATGCGGCCGGCGAGATCCTGCAGCGCCTGCTTTTCCTTCAGCGAATCGACGCGGCCCGGCGCCCGCGTGTTCAGCTCGTCCGTTATGAAGACGTCGTCAGCCTGTCGGTGCGCCAGGGAAGCCATGCCCGGTATCATGCGACCAAGACCATCGTTCGTCGATATGAATGCGCCCGCGTCGTCAGGCCGGCGGTGCCGTCATCCGCGTGTCGCCGTGCAGCGGACGTCGGTCTGGCCAGCGCCGATATCAGCACGTATCGTCGGCACCAGTTCAACGTCGCCGCGCCGCGGCAGTTCGCCGCCGCACCGCAGCAGTTCAAAAACGGCCGCACCGCAAGGCAGCGGCGAGGGAGGATCGCATGCCGCTCGACGCAGCAAAGCGCCGCTTCGACAAGTCGAAGCTGCCCAGCCGCCACGTCACCGAGGGCCCGGAGCGCGCGCCGCACCGGTCGTTCTATTATGCGATGGGTATGACCGAGGAGGAGATCCATCAGCCCCTCGTCGGCGTCGCGACCTGCTGGAACGAGGCCGCGCCCTGCAACATCACCCTGTCGCGCCAAGCGCAGGCGGCGAAGAAGGGCGTGAAGGCCGCCGGCGGCAGTCCGCGCGAATTCACGACGATCACCGTCACCGACGGCATCGCCATGGGCCACCAGGGCATGAAGGCCTCGCTGGTCAGCCGCGAGGTCATCGCGGACTCTGTCGAACTCACCATGCGCGGCCATTGCTACGACGCGCTCGTCGGCCTCGCCGGCTGCGACAAGTCGCTGCCCGGCATGATGATGGCGATGGTCCGCCTCAACGTGCCGTCGGTCTTCCTCTATGGCGGCTCGATCCTGCCCGGCCGTTTCCGCGGCCAGGAGGTGACGGTCCTCAACGTGTTCGAGGCGGTCGGCAAGCATGCCTCGGGCGAATACAGCGATGCCGACCTGCACGAGATGGAATGCCACGCCTGCCCGTCGGGCGGTGCGTGCGGCGGCCAGTTCACCGCCAACACCATGGCGACGGTGGCCGAGGCGATCGGCCTGGCGCTGCCCTTCTCCTGCAGCGCGCCGGCACCCTACGAATCCCGCGACGCCCTGTGCGAGGCGGCCGGCCAGCAGGTGATGAACCTGCTCGAGCTCGGCCTGCGGCCGCGCGACATCGTCACCCGCAAGGCGCTGGAGAACGCGGCGACCGTCGTTGCGGCGACCGGCGGCTCGACCAACGGCGCCCTGCACCTGCCGGCGATCGCGCACGAGGCCGGCATCGACTTCGACCTCGACGCCGTGGCCGAGATCTTCAAGCGCACGCCCTACATCACCGACCTGCAGCCGGGCGGCAAATACGCCGCCAAGGACATGTGGGACGCGGGCGGGATCCCGGCGCTGCTGAAGGAACTGCTCGACGCCGGCTTCCTGCACGGCGACTGCATGACCGTCTCCGGCAAGACCCTGGCGGAGAACATGGAGAGCGTGCGCTTTCGCGACGACCAGAAGGTCATCCGCCGCGTGAAGGACGCGATCACCCCGACGGGCGGCGTCGTCGGCCTCAAGGGCAACCTCGCCACCGACGGCGCGATCGTGAAGGTCGCCGGCATGGAGAAGCTGACCTTCTCCGGCCCCGCCCGCTGCTTCGACTGCGAGGAGGACGCGTTCGAGGCGGTGATGAAGAACAAGGTCCAGGCGGGCGACGTTATCGTCATCCGCTACGAGGGTCCGAAGGGCGGTCCCGGCATGCGCGAGATGCTGTCGACCACCTCGGCGATCTACGGCAAGGGCCTGGGCGAGAGCGTGGCCCTGATCACGGACGGCCGCTTCTCCGGCGCCACCCGCGGCTTCTGCATCGGCCATGTCGGGCCGGAGGCGGCTGTCGGCGGCCCGATCGGCCTGCTGAAGGACGGCGACGTCATCACCATCGACGCGGTGAAGGGCACGCTCGACGTTGCCGTCTCCGACGCCGAACTGGCCGAGCGCCGCAAGTCCTGGCAGCCGCGTACCCCCGACCTGCGCTCCGGCGCCATCTGGAAATACGCCCAGACGGTCGGCCCGGCGAGCAAGGGCGCGGTCACCCATCCGGGTGCCGCGGCCGAGATCAAGTCCTACGCCGACATCTGATCTTCCCTCCGGAGCGCGGGCGGGACGCCTGCGCTCCGTCCCCTCACGCCCTACAACGGCTTGACCGCCCGGCGTTCGTCGCTACCTTCCGCCGCACTCGGAAAGGCAGGGCGATATGGGTGCGGATCGGGATCTGGCGATGCAGGCGCGGGCTTGGCCGTTCGAGGAGGCGCGCAAGCTGCTGGCCCGGTTCGAGAAAGCGCCGCCCGAGAAGGGCTACGTGCTGTTCGAGACCGGCTACGGCCCTTCGGGCCTGCCGCACATCGGAACCTTCGGCGAGGTCGCCCGCACGTCCTGGGTGCGCAACGCCTTCGCGTGCATCTCCGACCTGCCGACGCGCCTCTTCGCCTTCTCCGACGACATGGACGGGCTGCGCCGCGTGCCCGATAACGTCCCGAACAAGGAGATGATGGCGCAGCATCTCGGCAAGCCGCTGACCGCAGTGCCGGATCCGTTCGGCACGCACGAGAGCTTCGGCCACCACAACAACGCCCGCCTGCGCGTCTTCCTCGACCGCTTCGGCTTCGACTACGAGTTCCAGAGCGCCACCGACTGCTACCGCTCGGGCCGCTTCGACGCGGCGCTGTTGGCGGTGCTGCGCAACTACGACGACGTGATCAAGGTCATCCTGCCGACCCTCGGGCCGGAGCGCCGGGCGACCTACAGCCCGTTCCTGCCGCTCTGCCCGAAGACCGGGCGCGTCCTGCAGGTGCCGATCGTGGCACGCGACGTCGACGCCGGCACCGTCGTCTACGAGGACGAGAGCGGGGCGAAGGTCGAGGTGCCGGTCACCGGCGGCCATTGCAAGCTGCAGTGGAAGGCCGACTGGGCGATGCGCTGGTATGCGCTCGAGGTCGACTACGAGATGTCCGGCAAGGACCTGATCGACTCGGTCCGCCTGTCGTCGCAGATCTGCCGCGTCCTCGGCGGCCGGCCGCCGGTCGACCTGACCTACGAGCTCTTCCTCGACGAGAAGGGCGAGAAGATCTCGAAGTCGAAGGGCAACGGCCTGACGGTCGACGAGTGGCTGACCTACGCGCCGCCGGAGAGCCTCGCGCTCTTCATGTTCCAGAAGCCGAAGGCGGCGAAGCGCCTCTATTTCGACGTGCTGCCGCGCGCCGTCGACGACTACCGCACCTGGGTCGACAAGGCGCCCGCCATGGAGCCGGCGGCGCTGCTGGAGAACCCGGCCTGGCACATCCACGCCGGCGACATCCCGACGCTCGACCGCGCCGATCTCAGCTATACGATGCTGCTGAACCTCGCCAGCGTCTGCAACGCCGAGGACAAGGCGGTGCTGTGGGGCTTCATCAGCGGCTACGCGCCGGAGGCGACCCCGGCGACGGCGCCGATGCTCGACAGCCTCGTCGGCTATGCGCTGAACTACTACCGCGACTTCGTGAAGCCGAAGAAGAGCTACCGCGCGCCGACCGAGCAGGAGCGCGCGGCGCTGCTGGACCTGCGCGCCGCCCTCGCGGCGCTGGCCGACGATGCGGGCGCCGAGGCCTTCCAGAACGAGGTCTACGAGATCGGCAAGCGCCACGGCTTCGCCAACCTGCGCGACTGGTTCAAGGCCCTCTACGAAGTCCTGCTCGGCCAGAGCGAGGGCCCCCGCATGGGCTCCTTCATCGCCCTCTACGGCCGCGCCGCCTTCGTGACGCTGCTGGACAAGGCGCTGGCTGGCGAGGCGCTCGCCGGGTGAGGGGACCTACGGTCGCTCCTCACGGCCGCATGAACGAATGATCCTCCTCGTCCGCGATGTTGCGGGCGATGAAGGTCATCTCGTCGGCGACTTCCTGGGGCGAGCGGTCGCGGCCGAGGACCTCGGCGGCGACGTCGAGCAGCGTGCGGCCGACCTGGTCGGCGGCGATGCCGTTGGCGGCGGCCTCGGTCAGGGCGGCGTCGACGTGGCGGCGGACGATCTCGAACGGTGTGGGCATGGCTGGCTCCCCCAAAACAACGTTGTTCGGCTCACCGTAGGCCGTCGGCGGCGAACCTGCACATGAGACAGTTGGTCGCCATGCCCCGGGTGCCTCCTCAGTCCGCCGACTGGAGCCGGCTGGCGCGCAGCGCGCCGGTCTGCTCCAGCAGCGGATAGGCCACCGACGTGACGTGGCTGTTGATTCGCTTCAGGTCGCGGATCACGTCCAGGTGCAGGCTGCTGCTCTCGATCGACTCCGGCCGGCCGGCGCGCAGGCGGCCGATATGGCTCTCGGCCGCGGCGCGCTCGGCGTCGCGGATCGCGACCTTCTCGTTCAGTAGCCGCCGGGCGAGGTTGACGTCGCGCGACATGAAGACGTTGAGCGCCAGCTGCAGATTGTCCAGCACCCGGGCGTGGAAGGCGCTGATCTCGGCGAAGCCCGCCTCGGAGAACAGCATGCGGTGGCGGATCTTCTTGCGCGCCAGTTCCATCAGGTTCTTGTCGATGATGTCGCCGACATGTTCCAGGTTGGTCGTGAAGGTCAGGATGTCGGTCATGCGCCGGCTCTCGTCCTCGTCCAGGCCGGCCTGCGACACGCTGGTGAGGTAGAGCTTGATCGCCTCGTTCAGGCTGTCGACCTGGTCGTCCTCCGCCTCGATCGCCTGGGCCAGCTTGGCGTCGTCCGTGCGGAAGACGTCGATGCTCCGCCGCAGCATGTCCTCGACGAGGTCGCCCATGCGCAGCGTCTCGCGCGCCGCGGCGGCGAGCGCCACGGACGGCGTGTCGAGCGCGTCGTCGTCCAGGTAGCGCGGCCGCTTCGCATCGTCCGGCGTCGCCCGCGCCGGGAAGAGTCGCGCGCAGCCTGCCGCGACGATGCCGACCAGCGGCAGGAAGACGAGCGCCGAGGCGATGTTGAACGCGGTGTGGAAGTTGGCGACCTGGCGCGCCGGATCGGCGTCGATCGCCGCGATCCACGGCCCGATCCACGCGATGAGCGGCAGCAGCAGCAGCCCGGCCACCGCGCGCGTCGCCAGGTTGCCGGCGGGGACGCGGCGGGCCACCGGCCCGGCGCTCCAGCCGACCGCCAGGGGTGCCAGGGCGCCGCCGATGTTGGCGCCGATCACGAAGGCGAAGGCGAGCGGCTCAGGGATGACGCCGTGCAGCGTCCACGACATCACCAGCAGCACGATCGCCAGGCTGGAATGCGACAGCCAGGTCAGCGCCGCGGACACCAGCACGGCGAGCAGCGGTTCGTCGGCGAGCGGTGCCAGCACGAGCTGCAGCGTCGGCGAATCGCGCAGCGGTGCGGAGCCGGCGCCGATCAGGTCGAGCGAGACGAGCATCAGCCCGAGCCCGATCATCATGCGCCCGATGTGCCGCCAGCGGCCGGAGCCGACCGCGCTGAACGAGACGAAGCCGGCGATCAGCAGCAGCGGCGCCAGCCAGTCCAGGCCGAACGACAGGATCTGCGCGACCACCGTGGTGCCGATGTTGGCGCCCAGCATGATGGCGAGCCCGGCGGTCACCGCGATCGCGCCGCGCTGGACGAAGGAGACGAGGAGGAGGGCGGTGGCGGTGCTGCTCTGCAGGACGGTGGTGACGGCGACGCCGGTCAGCAGCGCCGTCACGCGCGTGCCGGTACCCTTGGCGATCGCCCGGCGCAGCGCCGCGCCGAAGGCGCGGGTCATACCGGTGCGGACCATCCGCACGCTCCACAGCAGCAGAGCGACGCCGCCGGCGATATGCAGGAGCGTGTCCGTAGCCTTCATCCCCTTTCGTGTGCCGCCGTCACGGCCATGCCGGACGGCCCGCATCCGCGACTGTCGTACCGGTCGACGCCCCTTTCAGCAATCGGCGGCATCGATCGGCGTCATCATACTGTCATCGGTCTTTCACGCCGCTGTAGCGTTGCACTAGGATGAAGGGAGGGAGATGCAACGCTCGAAAAAGGGCTGAACGATCATGTCATTGAAGACGACCCTCATGGCCGCCCTGGTTGGCGGCCTGGGCCTGATGGCGGCCGCCGCGACGCCCGCCGCCACGCCCGCGCTGGCCGCCGACCGCGAATGCCCGAGCAAGCTGGGAGACCGCTACTGCGACTGGGACGGCGACCTCGTCGCCGACCTGCCGCTGGACCGGAAGGACTGGATCGATCCCGGCACCCTGATCTTCGCCTACACGCCGGTCGAGGATCCCGCCATCTACGCCAAGGTCTGGGACGGCTTCCTGGCACATCTGGGCAAGGTCACCGGCAAGCGCATCCAGTTCTTCCCGGTCCAGTCCAACGCCGCACAGCTCGAGGCGATGCGGTCGGGCCGCTTGCACATCGCCGGCTTCAACACCGGCAGCAACCCGATCGCCACCACATGCGCCGGCTTCGTGCCGTTCGCCATGATGGCGTCGAAGGACGGCTCCTTCGGCTACGAGATGGAGATCATCGTCCAGGCCGACGGCCCCATCCAGAAGGTGGAGGACCTGAAGGGCAAGAAGGTCGCCTTCACCTCGCCCACGTCGAATTCCGGCTTCAAGGCGCCGTCCGCGCTGCTCAAGTCCGAGTTCGGGCTGGAGGCCGAGAAGGACTTCACCGCGGAGTTCTCCGGCAAGCACGACAATTCGATCCTCGGCGTCGCCAACAAGGACTATGACGCGGCGGCGATCGCCAACTCGGTCATGAAGCGCATGGTCGACCGCGGCGTCGTCGATGCCGCGAAGATCCGCACGGTCTACAAGTCGCAGACCTTCCCGACCACCGGCTACGGCCATGTCTACAACCTGGACCCGACGCTGGCGGCGAAGGTGAAGCAGGCCTTCTTCACGTTCGACTGGGAAGGTTCGGAGCTGAAGAAGGAGTTCAAGGCGGAGGAT
The DNA here is from genome assembly GCF_040549485.1 of Constrictibacter sp. MBR-5. Classification (NCBI taxonomy): domain Bacteria; kingdom Pseudomonadati; phylum Pseudomonadota; class Alphaproteobacteria; order Rhodospirillales; family Allostellaceae; genus Constrictibacter; species Constrictibacter sp. MBR-5. Next base: position 38,045 of record NZ_JBEPTK010000001.1, on the reverse strand, counting down.
CGCTTCATCGGTATCCGTCACAAGAACGATTGGGACATCATCCGCAAGATCGACGCTGCGCTCGGCGTCTCCTACGAGTGCAAGTAGTCCGCCCGTGCTGCGCATCGAGGGACTGGTCAAGCGCTATCCGACCGGCGATCTCGCTCTGAAGACCGTCGACCTGACCGTCCCCGACGGTCAGGTCATGGCGCTTATCGGCCCGTCCGGCGCCGGCAAGAGCACGCTCATCCGCTGCGTCAACCGGCTGGTCGAGCCGACGGGCGGCCGCATCTTCCTGGGCGACCGCGAGGTCACCGGCCTGGGGATCGGCGCGCTGCGGCGCGTGCGCCGGCGCATGGGCATGATCTTCCAGGAATATGCCCTGGTGGAGCGGCTGTCGGTGATGGAGAACGTCCTCTCCGGCCGGCTCGGCTATGTCGGCTTCTGGCGGAGCTGGTTCCGCCGTTTCCCGCAATCGGACGTCGACGAGGCGTTCCGCCTGCTCGGCCGGGTCGGCCTCGACCACATGGTCGACAAGCGGGCCGACGCGCTTTCCGGCGGCCAGCGCCAGCGGGTCGGCATCGCCCGGGCGCTGATCCAGCAGCCGGACCTGCTGCTCGTCGACGAGCCGACGGCCAGCCTCGATCCCAAGACGTCGCGCCAGATCATGCGGCTCATCCGCGAGCTCTGCGCCGAGCGCGGGCTGGCAGCGATCATCAACATCCACGACGTGATGCTGGCGCAGATGTTCGCGCAGCGGATCGTCGGACTGCAGGCGGGCGAGATCGTCTATGACGGCCCCCCGGACGGCCTCACCGCCGACGTCCTCACGCGCATCTACGGCGAGGAGGACTGGTCGCAGACGATCCGGCCGGCGGACGAGGACGGCGAGGAAGGCGACGACGGCGTGGAAGGGGCCGCGACGGAACGTCATCGCCATGCGCCGGTACTCGATCCCGAGCGACTCGCGGGGATGACATGACCACCCCCGTCGCGGCGGGTGCCGTGGCCGGCGGGGCGCCGCGCCGCTGGCGTCCCCCGCCGATGATCGCCGATCGACGGCTGCGCTGGGCGCTCGGCCTCGGCGCCGCAGTCTATCTGGCGCTGGCGCTCGGAACGCTGGAGATCAACTGGGCGCGCGTGTCGGAAGGGCTGCCGCGCGGCGCACGCTTCGTCGCCGCCTTCTTCCCGCCCGACTTCGCCAGCCGCTGGGGCGACATCCTCGACGGCATGCTGGAAAGCGTGTGGATGACGATCGCCGCGACGGCGGTCGGCATCGCGCTCTCCATCCCGCTGGCGCTCGGCGCCGCGCGCAACATAGCACCCCGGCCGATCTACTACGCCTGCCGCTCCGTCGTCGCATTGTCGCGTACCTTCCAGGAGGTGATCCTGGCGATCTTCTTCGTGAAGCTGTTCGGCTTCGGCCCCTTCGCCGGCTTCATCACGCTGGTCGTCGCGACCATGGGCTTCTATGCCAAGCTCCTCGCCGAGGACATTGAGGACATGGATCCCGGCCAGGCGGAGGCGGTGCGGGCGACCGGCGCCTCCTGGACCCAGTGGCTCAACTACGCGGTCCTGCCGCAGGTGATGCCGCGCATGATCGGCCTCGCCGTGTACCGGCTCGACATCAACTTCCGCGAATCGGCGGTGATCGGCATCGTCGGTGCCGGCGGCATCGGCGCCACCCTCAACACGGCGTTCGACCGCTACGAGTTCGATTCGGCGGCCGCGATCCTGATCATGATCATCGTGATCGTCATGCTGGCCGAGTATGCGTCCGGCCACATCCGCCGCTGGGTGCAGTGATGCCGGTACGTTCCGACGACGGCCGCCAGGACTGGCGGCGGCGCACGACCTGGGCGCAGCTGGCGATCTGGGCCGGCTGGCTCGTCGGCGTGGCGCTCTTCGCCTACAGCTTCCAGTTCATCTCGGACCGGACCATCTGGGCGTTCGTCTGGGACGCGCCGGAGCAGGCGGGCGACCTGCTCGAACGCATGGTCCCGCCGCAATGGACCTACATGGACCGGCTGTGGCGCGCGCTCTGGGACACGATCAACATCGCCACCCTCGGTACCTTGCTCTCGATCCTGATCGCGGTGCCGGTCGCCTTCCTCGCGGCGCGCAACACGACGCCCAGCGCCGGCTTCGTGCGACCGCTGGCGCTCTTCGTCATCGTCGCGTCGCGCTCGATCAACGCGCTCATCTGGGCGCTGCTGCTGGTGGCCATCCTCGGCCCCGGCGTGCTGGCCGGCATCTTCGCCATCGCCTTCCGGTCGATCGGCTTCGTCGCGAAGCTGCTCTACGAAGCCATCGAGGAGATCGACCACGCCCAGGTGGAGGCGATCACTGCGACCGGGGCGGGGCGGGGACAGGTCATCGCCTACGGGATCGCGCCGCAGATCATGCCCGCCTTCGCCGGCATCACGGTGTTCCGCTGGGACATCAACATCCGCGAATCGACGGTGCTCGGACTCGTCGGCGCCGGCGGCATCGGCCTCCAGCTCAACGCCGCCCTCGGCGAATTGGCCTGGAGCCGGGTCAGCGTCATCCTGATCGCGATCTTCGTGACCGTCATCGTCAGCGAGTGGGTCTCGGCCCGCGTCCGGCACGCCGTCATCTGACCGTCAGGCTCACGTAGGGGCGGGGCTCGCCCCGCCCTCTCGACCCCATTGCGGCCTTCAGCGGTCACAGGGGCGGGGCGAGCCCCGCCCCTACGAACATCCCCGCCTTGCAAAACAGAATAAAGTCCCATATCTCTCGGCATCGGACTTTATTCACACGAGGATCGGCGATGTTCGAACGCGAACACACCCGTGCGATGCCCCGCCCGCGGCGTCCGCGGCTCGACTGGACCGCGGCGGCGCGGCTGATGGCCGAAGGCGTACCGGCGGAGGAGGTGGCCGGGCGCCTCGGCGGGACGGTGGACCAGATCCGCCGCAACCTGCGCCGGTCGCGGCGCTTCCGGGACCGCATCGACAGCGAACGCCGCACCGTCGCCGCCGAAGCGGCGCTGTCGCTCGGCGCGCTGCGCGGACTCGTCGCCGGCGGTCTCGCCGACGCGGCGGCCTGCGGCAACGTCCGGGTGCTGCTCTGGCTGGCCGAGCACCTCGGCCTCGACGACACGCCGCTGTCGCCGCCGCTCTCACCCGAGGAGCAGGCCGAGGAACGGGCCGAGGCTGAGCAGCGCCGGCACGACGCCATGATCCGCAGGCTCCTCGCCGACGCCCCTCCCGAACTAGAGGTCCAGCCGGATGATTGATTGGCAAAATGGATTAATATCAATACGATAAACGGCTATCTTCATGTGATATTTTGACAGACGAGGGCCCGGACTTGGCCTCAATAGGCCCACTTGGCCCGAATTGGCCCGCACAGGCACATCATTGGCCCGAACGTGCGCCGACAGTCTCACGTTTACGTTCGATTAATCTCCGTTCGCCAACATCGCCTATGAAAAGGGCGATTTCATACAATAGTCTCGGTTTGCGGGGCAAATCCTTCGGGAATTTTGACCGTATCCTTCGGGACCAGGGAGGCGCGATAGCGGTAATCACCGCTCTGGCTCTTCCTGTACTGCTGGGGTTCGCCGCCCTGGGGGTGGACGTTGCGGGGTGGTATGCCCAGGCGCGCGCCATTCAGACCGCGGCCGACGCTGCCGCCATATCGGCGGCCTTGGAGAGTATGCGTACGAGCGATCCCGCTCAGATCCAGGCCGCAGCGCTGCGGGATGCCGCACGGAACGGTGTCGGTGCGGCCAGCGGCGACGACATTTCCGTCAACATTCCTCCTCAGTCAGGGCCCTTTGCCGGAGACCCCAGTGCCGCCGAAATCGTCGTAAACCGGCCGGGCTCTCTGTTCTTCGGCCGCATTCTCGCTTCCGACGGCCCGGTCCTCACCGCCCGTTCCGTTGCGCGGGCGAGCTTTTCCGCATCCGGCCACTACTGCGTCTGGGCGATGAACCCTGAGATGCGAGCTGCGGTGAAGGTTTCGGGCGGTGCCGTCGTCAATCTCGACTGCGGCATCGTCGTGAATTCTGCGGACCTGTCTGCGCTGTCCCAGGATGGCGGAGGATCCTGCCTCACGGCGAGCGGCATCCGCCTTGTCGGCGACTTCACGGGCGACTGCGTCCATCCGCAGCCGACGCGTCAGGCCGCGCATGTGGCGGATCCGCTCGCCGGGATGCCTGCGCCGGTCTATGGCGCCTGCGATACGCATCAGAAGATCAAGGTCATGGGTGGGGAAACCCGCACAATCCAGCCTGGCGTCTACTGCAGCGGCATCGAGGTCCACGGATCGGGTCGCCTCACCTTCGCACCCGGTCTTTACGTTCTGGACGGCGCCGGATTGAAGTTCTCCGCCCAAAGCGAGGTGTTCGGCGAAGGGGTCTTCTTCTATCTCACCGAAAATTCCGGCGCGAGCGACGGAATCGCGATCGCCGGCGATGCGAACGTCGACCTCTCGGCGCCCGTCGACGGGGACTATGCGGGGGTGCTGTTTTTCCAGGACCGCAACGCTCCAGCGAACGTGACCCACACGCTGGCCGGGGGGAGCAGCATGCGCATGAGCGGGATCCTCTACTTTCCAAAGCAGGCGGTCACCTATGCCGGGGGCTCGGAGGCCGACCTCAGTGCGTCGCTGATCGTTGTGGACAGCCTGACATTTACCGGCAACAGCCACGTCGGCAACCTGGCGGCCTCCGCCGTTGCCGAAAACCGCTACCTGGTGCGGGCCGCCTTGCTCGAGTAGGCACATGATGATGAAGCTGCTCCGAGGCTTCCGCTGCGCCGCCGACGGAAACATCGCCGTCGAGTTCGCACTCGTCGTGCCGATCCTGATGGTTCTTGCGCTCGGCACGTTCGACGGTGCGCGCATCTTTCTCGCTCAGCTGCACCTCATCAATGCGGCCCAGGCCGGTGCACAGTACGGCATGCGGGATATGCTCACCGCATCCGACAGCGAGGGGATGGTGCGGGCAGCCCTGGCCGATGCCGCCGACATGCCGATCGAGGTTGCCGCTCGCCAGTTCTGCGCCTGCGCGACCGAGGTCGCCTGCGGCTCCTACTGCACTTCCGGTCAACTCGCGCCCTACTATGTCGAGGTCTCGACAATCGCCGACGTGCGGTTGCTGTTCGGCTTTCCAGGCTTCGAGAACCCAATGAGGCTCGCCGGCACTCGTGTCGTGAGAGTGAATTGACCATGTTGGCGCTTCACCGTTTTCTCGAAGACCGGCGAGGAATAACCGTCACAGAGTTCGCGCTGGTGGCGCCGGCGATGCTGCTGGTGGCGTTTTCTCTGGTCGATCTCGGCCGGATCGGCTTGGCCACCGCGTCCCTCACAAGGGGTGCGCAGGAAGCAGCGCGATATGCGTCATTGCGCGGGGCCGAGTCCGCCGCTCCCGCCACGGCAGAGCAGGTGAGCGCCGTGGCTCGCTCCCGCATCTATGGCCTCGATCCTGGTACTGTGAGCGTGAATGTGGCCTGGGCGCCTGATAACCGTTCGGGCAGTTCCGTCACGGTCGCGACATCCAGCCCGTTCCGTGTCCTGCTTGGCCTGCTGCCTATCGGGCCCGTTACACTCGATGGGCGCTCGACACTCGTCGTTCAGTAGTGCTCTGCTTCGCGTTGCAGCCAGCCGGTCGACATGCCCGCTGTTGGTAGCTCGTGCCATTTGACGGGATTGTCGTTGTCGATGGTGCGCTTCTCCTGAATGGCGAGGATCTCGCGCCACGTCTCCGCCGGGTCGGCGTGCACATTTGTCACCGTGTAGCCCGGCTGGCAGCCGCGTCGCTTCAGCAGGTGCGGACACTTCACGAACTAGCCACAGGCATCAGCCGACCGATTGCCCGCGGCGCCGGCTTATGCCTAGACTTCGGCATGATACCCGATCTCTGGTACACCAAGTCGCCGCTCGACCGCGTCTCCCAGCGTCGCCGCGACGACATCTGGCTCCACGGCCTGCGCAAGGCGGAGCAGACGCGCATCGTGCCCGTGTGGCGCAGCCGCAGCCTCGTCCACGTCGAGGACGAACGCGCGCTGCTGCCGACTCTCGCCGAAGCCGGCGACCTTCTCGACGAGGGGCGCTTCCCGTCGCTGCTCGGCGTGGTCGACGGGGTCGCCTACTTCGCGGTCGACCTGTCGCACATCGAGGACCCCTACGCGCACCCGTATATCGGCGAGCAGGGCGCCTTCGAGGACCTGCGCAGCGTCGGGCCGAACCTCGCGCGCACCGAGGGGGCGATCCTCGCCCATGCGCGCGGGCTGATGCACTGGCATGCGAAGCACGGCTTCTGCGGCGTCTGCGGCAGCCCGACCGAGATCACCCACGCCGGCCACCAGCGCACCTGCACCAACACCTCCTGCGGCGCGCAGCACTTCCCGCGCACCGACCCGGCGGTGATCATGCTGGTCGTGAAGGACGACATGTGCCTGCTCGGCCGCACGCACAATTTCCGGCCGCGCATGTACTCGACCCTGGCGGGCTTCGTCGAACCGGGCGAGAGCCTGGAGGAGGCGGTGGCGCGCGAGGTGTTCGAGGAGGTCGGCGTGCGCGTCGGCGACGTGCGCTACCTGGGCTCGCAGCCCTGGCCGTTCCCGTCCTCGCTGATGCTAGGCTTCCACGCCGTGGCGGAGACGATGGAACTCACCCTCGACCCCGAGGAGATCGAGGACGCGCGCTGGCTGACCCGCGCCGAGGTGGAGAATATCGAGGACCTGGGCATGCAGATGCCGCGGGCCGACTCGATCGCCTACAGGCTCATCCGCACGTGGCTGGACGGCTGATCCTACGGGGTCGGCCCAGCCGAAGGCTTCGGCTGGGCGAACAGGTCGCGGTGACCGACGACGAGGCGCAGGCCACCCGCCTCCGCCTGCGATACGCGGCGGGCCAGCCATGCCTCGGTTTCGGTGGTCCGTGAAGGATCCTGCTCCTTCGCCGCGGTAGCGATCCCGCGGATCGTCTCGCTCAGAAGGCTGCGGGACTCCGCCCCCAGGACCCAGGCGCTGCGCCGGACCGCGACAGGCCAGCCCGTTCGTCCGAGCAGTCCGGCGAGCACGGCGGTGGCCGTGGTGCCCAAGGCGGGGCCGAAGCCCTTGTCGCGGTGCTGATGCGCTTCGAACAGACCGGCGACCGTGGCGTCGAGCGCGTCGAACGGCGCGAAGCGGAGCAGCCCGTCGTCCGTCAGGGTCGCCAGCACCGGCCCGCCGGTACGGTCGACGAGCCGGACCAGCCCCTCCATCCAGTCGTGCGACACGAGGTCGAGCAGCGCCGTCGTCACCACGGCCTCGCCGGGCTGGACGGGAAGCGTGTCGACCCCGCGGCTCAGGTCGCGGCGCACGCAGCGCACGGAAGCGTGCCATCCGTCGGCGACGATCCTGAAGCCTGCGCCGTTGTCGTGGAGCGACCAGCCGTTGCTGCCCGCCCAGGTGCGGCAGGCGTCGATGCAGGCGGCCAGAAGATCGGGGTCGTAGTCGACCAGTCGCCACGTCTGCGCGGCGATGCCCGCGGCTCCCAGCCGTGGTGCCAGGAAGCGGAGGTTGGCGCCGGTGCCGGCGGCGAGATCGAGGAGCCGGGCAGGGCGCTGCTCGCCGGCGGCAACCGCCTCGGCGAAGCGCCGGGTCAGCGCGGAAGATCGCGCCACCGCATCGGCCGGCGCGCGCAGCGCCAGCCAATCGGCATCGAAGCTGCGAGCCTCGCTCACGCCGCCGCCAATTCGAGCTGCCGGGCGAATGCGTCCGCGGCGTCGCTCCAGGTCGGGAAACGGGCGCGTGTCGCGCCCTGGCCCAGGCGATGCAGGAGAGCGCGATCCGTCAGCAGCCGGCGCAGCGCCTCGCGCAGGGCCGGCACGTCGCCGGGCGGGACGAGGATGCCCGCGTCGCCCGGCACCGTCTCCGGGATGGCGCCGGCGGTGGTGCCGACCACCGGAAGCCCCTGGGTCAGCGCCTCGGCGAAGGCCATGCCGAAGCCCTCGTGATAGGACGGCAGCACGAACAGGTCGGCTGCGGCATAGGCGGCCGCCATCTCTGCCGCCGGGCGCTCGCCGTGCAGCAGGACTCGCCCGTCCAGGCCGTGGCGGGCGATCAGGTCGCGCAAGGCCGCCACGGTCGCCGGGTCGCGCGCGTCGCTGCCGACGCAGTCGAGGCGCCAGGGCAGGGCGTCGAGACCGGCCAGCGCCTCGACCAGCAGCGCATGGCCTTTGCGCGGCGTGATGGTGGCGACGCAGAGAAGCGCGACCGGGTCCGCCTCGGACGGCACGCGTCGCGCGGCCACCTCGGGACGGCGGTCAACGCCGGGGCGCACCGTGCCGATCCGGTCGCGCGGAACGCCCATGGCGGCCACCGCCGCGGCGGTGGTGTCGCTGGTGACGATCACGCGTGCCGCCCGGGCCAGGGCCGCGCGCTCGGCCTCGTCGAGCGTCCGTCGTGTGACCGCGTCCACGCCGGTCTCGTCGGCGAGCGGATGATGGACCAGTGCCACCAGCCGCGCGCCGCCGGCCAGTCGCGGAAGTGCCGGCAGGAAGGCGGGGAGGGCCAGGCCGTCGACCAGCAAGATCTCGCCCGCCCGCACCGCGTCCACGCAGTCGGATGCGGCGGCGAGCGCCTCCGCGTCCGCCGCGGGATGCGCGCCGCGCAGCGCGTGGATCCGCAGCGGCTGGCCGTTCGCCTCCAGGCCTTCGGCGATGCGCCTGTCGTAGATGTAGCCGCCGGTGATCTGGCCGATCGGTCCGGCGACGGCGAGATGGACCTGCGCCAGGGTCATAGGCATCGCCTCACGACGGCGGTGCCTCGTATGCGGCCCAGGCGTCGGGCGACTCGCGCAGCAGCACCTGCAGGGCGGAGAAGGTCTCCGGCGGCAGGCCCAGTTCGCCTGCGCGCAGCGCCGCCGAGACCCGCCGGTGGATCTCGCCCGCCAGGAACTCGGTGGTGGTGTTGATGCCGGCGAACTCGGGGATCGTGTCCAGGTTGGCGTAGTTCAGCGGGGCGAGGACCTTCTTCAGCAGGACCGAGGCGGCGCCTATGTCGCAGACGAGGCCGTCCGCGTCGATCTCGGGCCGGCGGAACGTCAGTTCCACGACGAATGTGGCACCGTGCAGCCCCTGCGCCGGGCCGAAGATGGCGCCGCGGAAGCTGTGGGCGATCATGATGCTGTCGCGGACGGTCAGGCTATACATCGGGATCCTCGTAGCGGATGACGTGGCACAGGGCATTGCCGCGCCCGGCGGCGAGTTGCGCCATCGTCTCGGGCAGGTCGGCAAACCGGCTCTCCCCGGTCAGGAAGGCATCGAAGACAGGATCGGCGAGCAGGCGCAACGCCAGTTCCAGCCGCTGCCTGTGGCTCCATCGCAGACGCTTCGCCGGCGCCACCTTGCCGACCTGAGACGAGACGAGGCGCAGGCGGCGCGCGTGGAACCACTCGCCCAGCGGGACGGCGACCGGGTTTGCGCCGTACCAGCTCAGTTCCAGTATGGTCGCCTCGTCGCCTGCGAGACGGAGCGCCGCGGCGAGGCCTTCGGACGTGCCGCTCGCGTGGATGACCAGGTCACGGCCGGTCCGGGCGCCGGCTTCGGCGACGAGCGGCAGCCCGATTGCGTCGGCCAGTGCGTGCCGGTGCGGCGAGGGATCGATCAGTTCGATCTCGACGCCCGGCACGCGCGCCGCGAGCACTGCCGCCATGCCGCCGACGACGCCGCAGCCGACCACCGCGATCCGGTCGCCGACCAGGGGCGGTGCGTCCCACAGCGCGTTGATCGCTGTCTCCAGATTGGCGGCGAGGACGGCGCGCCGCAGGGGGACCGCCGCCGGCACGAGGACCACAGCGGCGGCCGGCACGACATAGCGATCCTGATGGGGGTGCAGGCAGAACACCGCCCGCCCGACCAGGTCGGCCGGCCCGGCTTCGACCGTACCGACCGACATGTAGCCGTACTTCACCGGTCCCGGAAAATCCCCGGCCTGGAACGGCGCACGCATCGTGTCGTAGAGGCGCTCCGGCACGAGCCCTCTGAAGACGAGAGCCTCGGTGCCGCGGCTCACGCCGCTGAAGGCCGTTCTAATCCGGACCTCGTCGGGACCCGGCTCCGGAAGCGGCTCATCCCGGATCGCGGCGCAGCCGGGCTTCAGCGTCCAGAACGCCTTCGCGATCGGTGCATCACCCATCGAAGACGCAGTCGAACATCACGTCGACGCCGAGGGTGATGTGCCGCACACGCGGTCGGAGCACGCGCGAGAGGTCGGCTATCTCTGGCAGCGATATGGCGGGCCTGCCGGAGCCGATCACCAGGGGCGCCACCGTCACCTGCAATCGATCCAGGCAGCCCGCCTGCAGGAAGCGAGAGACGGTGACACCGCCGCCTTCGACGAAGAGCAGCCTTATGCCGCGCTCCGCGAGGGCGGCGCAGATGGCCGCCGGCTGCAGGCCGCCGGTCTGATCGCAGGGAAGTCCGATGACCTGGGCACTGGCGGCTGTGCGGGGACCGGCGGGCTCTGCGGCGTCCCTTCCGCAGAACACCAGGGTCTCTGCGTTCCCATCGGTGAAGACGTGGCGATCGGCGGGAAGGCGGCGCTGCGGGTCGATGACGACGCGCAGCGGGTTGCGGCCGTCGACGCGGCGAACGGTGAGGCGCGGATCGTCCTGTCTCACCGTTCCCGCACCGACCAGGACAGCGTCGGCGAGCGCGCGCATCCGGTGCGTGTGGGTTAGGTCCGCCGGGCCGGTCACCCATTGGGAGACGCCGCTCACCGTGGCGATCCGACCGTCCAGGCTCTGGCCGAGGTGGCCGACGACGTAGGGACGGCCGTCGCCGCCGGACTCGCGACACAACGGCATGTACAGGTCCAGGAGAAGCGCCGCACCCCGGTCGGGCGGTGCTGCGCTCTCCCATCCGCCATCGTCGGTGCTGATCAGGATCGCGTCGCGGGCGCGTCCCGTCAGAACGTCAAAGCCGCTGCGGTCGTCGCAGCGCCGCAGCGACAGGTCTCCCCGCGTCCTGCCCGATCGCCGCGTATGGTCGCGAACCGCCAGCAGTGCGGCCCAAGCCGTGTCCGCATCGACGTCCGGCCGCCTGGCCGCCCCCGGCGGGCGGGCGGCCTCAAGTTCGATCCTCAAACGGTCCCCTCCGCAGTTCCGCGTCGCAACCTTGTCTCCGAGTGCTCGCGACCACAAAGATGATAGAGCGAGAAGCCGACCCGCCCACTGTCCGGTCGGGGCGATCCTTTAGATACGTTCTGCGAGGCGCTCAGGTGCGCATCCGCTCTTTCGAGGCGACGATAACTGAACTCCTCTTGCTGTGTGCGGCGGGCATGATGGCCGCCGCGGGTTTGGGGCGTTTGGCGTCCGTGCCCGCCGGGGTCGGCATGGCGGTGTGCTGGGCGCTGACGATCCTCGGCGCCGGTGTGGCGGCGTGGCGATGGGGCCGTGACAGGGATCTGCGAGCGGCCGATCGCATCACGCTCGCGCGAGGCTTCGCCACCAGCCTCGTGGCAGCCGGAGCGGTGTCCGCTCCGGAACTGTCCGATGGCCAGCTTTGGCTCCTGGCCGGCATGGCGGCGATTGCGCTGGTGACGGACGGCGTCGACGGCTTCGTCGCGCGACGAAGCCGATCCGCGTCGGAGTTCGGCGCGCGCATGGACAGGGAGGTGGACGCCTTCACCACCCTCGTTCTCGCAATCCTGGTCTTTCGCCTGGGCCACGCGGGCATCTGGGTCATCGCGTCCGGCCTCATGCGCTACGTGTTCGTCGCGGCGGGATCGCTGTGGCCATGGCTGCGCGCCGACTTGCCGCCGAGCCGCCGGCGCCAGACCGTCTGTGTGATTCAGGTCGCGACGCTCGTCGCGTGCATACCGCCCTGGATGCCGGCGCCGTGGCCCTCGGTCGCGCTGCTGGCGGCGTTGGCGGCGTTGTCGTGGTCCTTCGCGCGCGACATCGCCCTCCTTGCCAGGAAGGGCAGGACTGGCCCGGCAGCAGATGCCGAACGGTCGGCAAGATCTGCCCGCCCGTTGAGATAGGCCCGCCATTTTGCTGGCCTTTCGGGTGGCACCGTTGTTGCTCTCCATCGGGACGAGGAGGATCGGATGACGACAACCGCCGCGCTGCCGCCCACCATTCAGACCGTCGAACCGATTCGCCCGCGGGCGGCGGCGGTGCGGGCTGACTGGAGCGCCGCCGATGCGTTCGATGTCGAAAAGGGGACGATGGGTGGCTACACCCAGGCGGCCACCGAGGATCTGACCTTCAGCGACCTCGTCGATCTGATCAATCCGCTCCAGCACATTCCGGGCGTGTCACAGGTCTATCGGGCTCTGACGGGCGATACGATCAAGCCCGCGGTCAAGGTCATGGGCGGCCTCGTGTTCGGTGGCCCTGCCGGCTTGCTGCTGGGCGCCGGCGGTGCGGTGGTGGACAGCATGCTCGGCGATCCGCTGGCGCGGGTTGCGGACGCCGCCCTCGGGACGAACTCCTCGCGGACCTCGCCGGCGACCTCCATTGCCGCCGCTACGGCTCCGACTCTGGAGTCCGCCGCGATCACTCCACCGGATACCACAGCACTGCAGCAGGTCGCCGAGCTCCCCAAGAGGGCCACCAACCCAGGGGAACCGGTACTCCCACAGTCCGTGCGACCGGATGAGGCCCCGGCACCTGCTGCCGAGCCGAAGGCGGCGGGGCCTGCGGACATCGGCGCGGCGGGTGAAGCGACGCTCGCGGCCCTGATGGCCGCCTCGCAGCCTCGGGATCTGAAGGGTGCCGAGCCGCCCAACCGATTCGATCTTGCCGCCTACAACGGCAATGCCGGTGCCACGCGATCCGCCGCTGGAAAGGACATTCGCACTTACTTCGCCACGGCCGTCCCGAGCGTGCCGGTCGTGCGGCGGCCGCCCGTTGCGGCCGCCGCCGAGGCAACGGCGGAACCCGCTTCTGCCAAGAGTGCCGCCTCGGCGCCTGCCGAAAATGCGATCGGGCGGGCCTCTGCCCCGACGGTTCGAAATGAAGCGCAACCCGTCGGAGAGCCCGATCCGGTTGCCGCCGAGCCGGCGCGCGCGGCACCGCAACCCAACCGGCAGGTGCCGCCGTGGTTCGCCGACCGCGTCCTGCAGAATCTCGATCGCTACGGCGGAGCGGGTCAGCCGGCTCGCAAACCCACCGAAAGTGGAGGCGCCAGTTCGGGCTGAGCGCGGCTGCTCCGGCAGCGCCTACTTCTGCAGGCGTGTCCCGAAGATCGCGCTGCCGACTCGGACATGGGTGGCGCCGAGCCGCACGGCGATTTCGTAGTCGCCGCTCATTCCCATGCTCAGCCCCGACAGCCCGTGCCGCTTCGCCATCTCCGCGAGCAGCGCGAAGTGGGGCGAGGGCTCCTCGTCGGCCGGTGGGATGCACATCAGGCCGACCACTTGAAGGCCGAACTCATCACGGCAGCGCACGATGAAGGCATCGGCATCGGCGGGCAGCACGCCCGCCTTCTGCGGCTCCTCGCCGGTGTTGATCTGGATGAAGCAGGGAAGCTGGCGGCCGGTTCGCGTCATCTCCGCGGCCAATGCCTCGGCGAGACGTGGTCGGTCGACGCTCTCGATGACGTCGAAGAGGGCGACGGCCTGCTTCACCTTGTTGGTCTGCAACGGCCCGATCAGGTGCAGTTGGAGGTCGGGGTAGAGCGGCCGGAGCGATTCCCACCGGCCCGCCGCCTCTTGGACCCGATTCTCGCCGAAGACCCGCAGGCCGGAGGCGAGTGCGGCCTCTATGCGCTCCGGCGGCTGCACCTTGCTGACGCCGACGAGCGTTACCGCATCGGCGGAGCGGCCTGCGGCCGTCGCCGCTTTTGCGATGCGTCCACGGACCCCCGCCAGTGCTGCGGCGACCGTGATCTCGACTTCGTTCTGTTCCGTCGCGTGTTCCATGGAACGGACTTTAACAGCCGGGCGGCTTGATTCCACATGCTGGGTTATGATGTCTGCGCATTGTCGGCAAGGATGTGGAAAGACCGGTGCGGCTGAACCTCGGATGCGGGCTGAAGAAGATGGAGGGCTGGGTGAACGTGGATCACTCGCCCGCCTGTGCGCCCGACGCCGTGGTGGACCTGGAGCAGTTTCCGTGGCCGTTCCCCGACGACGCGGCGCAGGAGATCGAGCTTCGCCACGTTCTCGAGCATCTGGGAGCGACACCTGCGATCTACCTGAACGTCATCCGGGAGCTCTATCGGGTGTGTGCGCCGGGCGCCTCGGTGCGCATCGCCGTGCCGCACCCGCGACATGACGACTTTCTCAGCGACCCGACGCATGTGCGGCCGGTGACCCCGCAGGGCCTGGAACTGTTCGACCAAGCCAAGAACCGCGAATGGGCGGCGAAGGGGATGCCGAACTCGCCACTGGGCATTTACCTCGGCGTCGATTTCGCCATCGAGTCGGTGAACATGCGGCCCGACCAGCCGTGGCGCGGTGATCTGGACGCCGGAAGGCTGAAGCCGGCCGATCTCGCCGTCGCGATGCGCCGCTTCAACAACGTGATCAAGGAAACCGAGATCGTGCTGCGTGCGGTAAAGCCCGGGCGGGCATGACGGTGCCCGATACCGCGGTGACGCGCACCCCGCTGCTGAAGTTCGCCGCGAAGGCACCGTTCCGGTTTCGCCAGCATAACACCGGCGAGAACGCGCTGCAGATGGGCCGGGGCGGCGAGACCTTCTATACGACGTCGGAGCAGTTCGCGAACCGGGTGGTCGTCGCGACGCCCAAGCAGTTCCGGGTGATCGAAACCCGTGCCACACTGCCATCGCTGCCGCGAAGCGACTGGCCGACCTACGACTTCACCGGCAAGCGTGCCCTTTTCCTGCTGCCATCCCAGGCTCTCGGCAGCAACGTCGCGACGCTGCTTTTCCTGCAGGCGCTGCGCGAGAAATTCTCCATGGGCGGGCTTGGCGTCTTCTGCGCCCGCTCGGCCGCCGATATCTACCTGACGGACCCGCAGACGACCGTCTTCCCGCTCTGGATCGGCGAGCGGGAACTGCGGCGGTGGGATGTTGTCGTCGATCTCGGACATCTGGAGAGCCGTCGGGACATCGACATTTGGCCGGTCGATATGGAGGCCGATCTTCTCGAGGCGTTCAATGTGGCGCCGAGCCGGCGATACGGTGTAGAGGGGAAAGCTCTTCCCGCGGACCGTCCGCCGGTGATCGGCATCCTGCCACTGGCGTCTTCCCCGCTCCGCACGTTGCCGATCGCGGCGACGCGCGCACTCTGCGAAGCGCTGGCGGAACGAGGGCGCGTCGTGCTGTGCCTCAACAAGGACCAGCACCAGGGCGTCCTTTACGCCCGGGAGATCGGCGGGTTGCCAGCTGGCGTAGAGATTCTTGACGGTTTCGCCAGTATCGGCGCGCTGCTGTCGGCGATCGACGGCTTCGACTATGGAGTATTCGCCGATTCCGGACCGGCGCATATGAGCAAGTTGTTCGCGACACCCGGCGTCGCCGTCTATTCGTCTGCGCCGGGCGATGTGCTCCAGGGGCGTTTCCGTAACCTCGCGAACTGGACGATTCCTTTCGTAGGGCCGCACTGCGCCACGCCTTGCGGCCTCGCCAAGCTGAGGGCTACTCCCGCGGGGCGCATCGGCTGCATGGGCTCACTCGAAGTGCCGATCGAGGGACTGCCGAGTATCGCGCGCGGCGCCAACCCTCAAGTGGTCGAGCGGCTGCTGCTGGCGGAGCCGGTGCCCTGCATCGCAGCGCTGCGGGATCGGCCCGAGGGTCTGACTTCTTTCGTGCTCGAAGATCTCGCGCGGCGTGCCACTTGACCGCCCGATCCGGCCCGGACTCGAAGCCCTGCCGGCCACATGTTAGTTTCTGCCGAAGTTGGCGCTGTGTTTTAAAGAGGTGGTCGTGGTGAACGAGGTGCTCTGGGAACCTTCCGAGGACCGCAAGGCGGCTACCAATCTCCATCGGTTCCTCCGCGCGGCGGAGGGCCGATGGGGAGTGGCGCTGCCGAACTACGACGCCGCCCACCGCTGGTCGATCGATCGGCTCGAGGAGTTCTGGCAGACACTTTGGGACGAGCTCGATCTGGTCGGGGACTGTGGTGAACGTGTCCTGTCGAATCGCGAGAAGATGCCCGGGGCGTGCTTCTTCCCCGACGGCAGCGTCAATTTCGCCGAAAACATGCTGCGCCACACCGGCAGCGAGCCGGCGATCATCTTCCGCCGGGAGGACGGGTTGCGGCGCAGCCTGACGCGGGACGAACTGCGGGCGCTGGTCGCGCGAATCGCGACCGCGTTGGTCGATGCGGGGATCAAGAAAGGGGACAGGGTGGCGGGCTACCTGCCCAACATCCCCGAGGCAATGGCGTGCAAGCTCGCGGCTGCGAGCATTGGTGCGGTGTGGTCGTCCTGTTCGCCCGACTTCGGTGTGCGGGGCGTTACGGACCGCTTCGGGCAGATCGAACCGAGGATCCTGTTCTCGGTCGACGGCTATAAATATGCCGGCAAGAGTCTCGACCAAGCTGCAAAGCTGACGGACGTAATGGTGGGGTTGCCGACGGTCGAGGCACTCGTCGTCATCCCGTTCCTGCAGAATGAACCTGATCTCGGCGGTCTTCCTAAGGCCGTCTCATTCGAGACCTTTCTCGGGCGTGCGACTGTGGGTGAGCCCAGCTTCGCGCCGCTGCCATTCGATCACCCGCTCTGCATTCTGTTCTCGTCGGGCACGACGGGTATGCCGAAATGCATCGTGCACAGTCACGGCGGCGCGTTGCTCACTGGCATGAAGGAGCACGCACTGCATGTCGACGAGCGGCCGGGCGATCGTCTCTTCTATTTCACCACCCTCGGCTGGATGATGTGGAATTGGCTGCTCGGCGGGCTCGGCACCGGCGCCACTTTGCTGCTGTATGAGGGCTCACCCTTCCACCCCGGCCCCGAGGCCCTTTGGGATTTCGCCCAGGACGAGGGCATGACCGTCTTCGGAACGTCCGCGAAATATATCGACAGCATCCGCAAGGCGGGGCTGGAGCCTGCGAAGACGCACGATCTGAGCAAGCTCAGGACCATCCTCTCGACTGGTTCGCCCCTGGTCCCGGAAGGCTTCGACTACGTCTATGAGCGGGTGAAGAGCGACGTCCATCTGGCTTCGATGTCGGGAGGTACCGACCTCTATGGTTGCTTCGTCGGTGGCAATCCGCTGGCTTCGGTGCGGCGCGGTGAAATTCAGGGTCCGATGCTCGGAATGGCGGTCGACGTATGGGACGACGATGGGAAGCCGATCCGTGAGCAGAAGGGCGAACTCGTCTGTACCGAACCGTTTCCGTCGATGCCGGTCATGTTCTGGAACGATCCCGACGGCGAGCGCTATCGATCCGCATATTTCGAACGATTCCCGGGCGTCTGGTGTCACGGCGACTGGGCCGAGTGGACCCAGGCCGGCGGCATGATGATCTATGGCAGATCGGACGCCACGCTCAACCCGGGCGGTGTCCGGATCGGTACCGCGGAGATCTACCGTCAGGTCGAGCAGTTGGAGGAGGTCGTCGAATCGATCGTCATCGGGCAGGAGTGGGACGGCGATACCCGGGTGGTCCTGTTCGTTCGGCTGCGCGAGGGCGTATCCCTGGATGATGCACTGCGGGATCGAATCAAGCGTCAGATCCGCGAGAATGCGTCGCCACGACATGTCCCTGCCCGTGTCATTCAGGTCGCGGACATTCCGCGGACGAAGAGCGGCAAGATCACCGAGTTGGCGGTGCGCGACATTGTGCATGGTCGACCGGTCAAGAATGTCGAGGCGCTGGACAATCCCGCTGCGCTCGATCTTTACAAGGCCCTTCCGGAACTGACCGCCTGACACGAGGCGGCACGCGCTGCGATGGCCGGACTGCCACCGCGGTGCGTCTTGGAGTGTTATGCGCCCGTGACGACCGGTTCACGGACCGGGGCGGCCGCTTGGGGGAGAGCCGGCGAGGCAGTCTGGCTCAACGGCTGCGGGTTGTAGTCCTCGACGCAGGCCCGCAGCACGCTCTTGAGCATCGCTACGTCGGCCGTCTCGATCGCTTCGCGCGCACGGATCACCTGCGGTTCGATGCTTTCCCAGGAGGCGTTCACGTCGCGGGCGCGGTAGACGCGCGGGTGGCTTGTCGGTTGGGCCTCGCCGTCAACCAGCAACTCTTCATAGAGCTTCTCGCCCGGACGAAGCCCGACATACTCGATCTGGATACCGCCGGGGTGATCCGGGCACGCGACCTCAAAGCCGCTGAGGTGGATCAGCTTCTCGGCGAGATCGCCGATCCGGACCGGTTCGCCCATGTCGAGGTGGAATACTTCGACGCCCTCGTCGGCCATCGCCCCGGCCTGGATCACGAGTTCTGCGGCTTCGGGTATCGTCATGAAGAATCGCACGACGTCGCGGTGGGTCACGGTGACGGGGCCACCGTCGCGGATCTGATCGCGGAACAGAGGTACGACGGACCCGGCTGAATCAAGAACATTGCCGAACCGGACGATGGCGAAGCGGGTCCTTGTTCCGGCGCCGCTGAGGCCCTCGACCACCTTCTCCGCCATTCGCTTGGAGGCGCCCATCACGTTCGTCGGCCGCACCGCCTTGTCGGTAGAGATCAGGACGAATTTTCTGACATCGTTTTCGATGGCCGCCTTCGCCACGTTCATCGTTCCGAAGACGTTGTTCTCGACGCCGCGGAGCGGGTTGGCCTCGACGAGCGGAACGTGCTTATACGCCGCTGCATGGTAGACAATGTCGATCCGATGCTCGGCCATGGTACGGCTGAGGCCTTCCTGGTTCAGCACGGATCCGAGGATTGGCACTAGCTCCACCCGAAGGCCGCGACGCTTCAGCACGCCGCGTAATTCGCGCTCGATTGAGTAGAGCGCGAATTCCGAAACGTCGAAGAGCACGAGAACAAGCGGTTTGTGCCTGAGGATCTCACGGCAGAGCGCTGAGCCTATCGAGCCGCCGGCGCCAGTCACCATCACGCGCCTGCCTTCGATTTCATGGCTGATCAGCGCGATGTCGGGCTTCACCGGCTCGCGGCTCAGAAGTTCCTCCGGTGTCACTTCCCGGAATTCCGTCGCCGATCGGCGCCCATCGACGATCTCCGATAAGGAGGGCAACGTCTGAACGTTGATTGGGTAGCGCGCCAATTTGTTGAGAACCGCTCGCCGCTGCTCGACCGAAGCCGACGGGATGGCAACCACGATCTGCTCGAGACCCTTCGCAGTGATCTGCCGCTCAAGATCGCTCGGTGGGCTAATCTCACGTCCGTGCAGTCGCCGTCCATGGAGGTCGCTGTTGTCGTCGAAAACGGCCACGACTTCGGCACGGCCTTCGCGCTGCAACCAATTGATCAATTGCGCGCCAGCGCTGCCTGCGCCGTAGACAGCGAGCTTGCGGCGACGCTGGTCCGGCGGAAGCGGGTTTGGCGCACGATAAAGGAAGGCGACGGCCATCAGGCGCCATGCGAGCAGAGGCCCGAACAGCGACACCGCCAGCAGCGGATACGCGAGCGCAACAGCTCCGTTGGGCAGGGAGAAGCTGAGCAGCGTAGCGCTGGCGGTCGATGCCGCGAAGACGCCTAGAGCGAAAGGAAAGAGCTCCGAATACGACCAGTGCCGGACGACGTTCCGGTAGATGCCGCAGATCGCCAGTGATCCGACGGTCAGCAGACCGCACGCAAACACCAGGAGAACCGGATGGAGCGGGCCTGCGTAGCAGCTGCACAGCATTTGATAGGCGGCGACGACCACGGACAGAGCCGCGGCGGCGATGATGAAATCTACGGCTCCGGATAGGAGCCGTTTCCCCCAACGCGGCCATTGGGTCGCCCCAACGGCGAAACCATGTACGGCTTCAAGAAGTGAGCGTTTCTGCACGGTCCCGTCGTGTCCGTTTCGATCGTTACTGCCTACGAGCGATCGCAGCATTAATTCGTTCCTCGCCGCTGTTTCGCCTCTACTTGAACCCTGCCGACAGGCGATGGCAGAACCGAGCCCAGACGACTTAGTAATGTCACAGAGGGACAAAACTGCTGTCGTTGCGAGCCTATCCCCTAGCCGCCACCATTGTCTTAGAGGGTCATACGCCCGAACAGAATGCGACGATAGTCACACTCTATGCGGTTCCTATGCCGAACGTCCATATGGTGCAGTGCGGTATGATGCCGCCAGTCGGTTGAGCTACCGAACTGCCTCATTTATGGCGGCTTCCTTTCATTTGCGCCTAGTGTGATGCGTGAAGCCAGCACGGCTGGGACGCTGACCCGCGCGAGGTCAGCCCCACAAGTCAGGCGGTGGCCTTCCTAAGGTACTGCCCTTGTAGACAAGTCCTGGCCGCCGGTCCTTCGCCAGGAGAAGTGGGCCGTCAAGGTCGACGAAGCGAGCGACGGCGGCGACGAGGGTCGCGGGGGCCATCGATAGAGAGCTGGCGAGCATGCACCCCACCATGATCCCAAGTCCGGCTCGCTCGGCCTCGCGAACAGCAGCCAGCGCCTCTGTCAGGCCTCCTGTCTTGTCCAGCTTGATATTCACGAAGTCATAGCGACCGATTACCTCGGCGAGGCTCGTTCTGTCGTGAAACGATTCATCCGCACACACCGGCACCGGATGTGGCACGATGGCGAGGGCTCCATCGCCTCCGGCGGGAAGTGGCTGCTCGATCAGTGCGACCCCTAGATCCGCCATCGCCTGCATCAGGACAGGCAGCTGGTCGGGTTGCCAGCCCTCGTTGGCATCTACGATCAGTTCGGAGTCCGGAGCCGCCGACCGCACGGCGCGAACGCGCTCGATGTCCTCACTGCCGCCGAGTTTCAGCTTCAGCAGGGGACGGTGGGCAGCCTCCCGCGCTGCCGTAGCCATCGCTTCCGGAGTATCGAGGCTGAGCGTGTAGGCGGTGGTCAGCTGCTCGGGCATCGTGATGCTGGCAATCTCCCAAGCCCGTTTGCCCGCCCGCTTGGCCTCGAGATCCCAGAGGGCACAGTCGACGGCGTTGCGTGCGGCACCTGCCGGCATCGCGCTCTGCAGGGCTAGGCGGTCGATGCCCCCGGCGATCGCCTCGGCCATGCCTTCGATCTGTGCCGCGACGCTGGCAGGGGTCTCCCCGTACCGGGCATAGGGAACGCATTCGCCGCGGCCGGAGACGTAGCCGTCGGTGATCTCGACGACGATCACCACCGTTTCGGTGCGCGAACCGCGCGAAATCGTGAAGGCGCCGCGAATCGGCAGCGCCTCGATCGTGTGCGTCAGACGCCTCACGAGGTCAGCCTATCGACGATGGCGCCGGTGCCCGTGGCGAGTGGGTCGCAGCAGGGAAGGCCGAACCTGTCCTCCGTCGACTTGAGCACGCGCTCCGCCTCTGTCGGTGAAAGAAGGTGCGTATCCATCGAAATGCCGATGAACTTCGCCTCGGGGTTGGTCAGGTAGGCGTGGTGGAGATAGGGCTCGAAGCAATCCTCGAGCTTCGGTATCGGCATGTGCTTCAGGCCGCGCATGTGTGTGCGGGTCGGCTCGTGACAGAGCACGAGAGCATCGGGCTGTGCGCCGTGCAGCAGGCCCAGTGTCACGCCGGCGAAGGCCGCATGGAAGAGCGATCCCTGGCCCTCGATGAGGTCCCAGTGGTCGGGTTCGTTGTCGGGTGACAGCCACTCCGCCGCACCCGCGATGAAGTCGGAGATGACGGCGTCGATCGCCACGCCGCGCTCGGCGATGAAAACGCCGGTCTGACCGGTGGCGCAGAAGCGCGCCTTCATGCCGCGCGCCAGCATCTCCCTTTCGAGTGCGAGGACCGTGTACTTCTTGCCGACCGAGCAGTCGGTGCCCACCGTGAGAAGCCGCTTGCCGGTTCGCTTGTGGCCCTTGCCGGTCGAGAAGCGTTGCGTCGAATGGCGCACGTCGTAGAGCTTACGGTCGTGCTTCGCCGCAGCGTCGGCGATCTCCGGCACGTCGCCCAGGCGGTCGTGCAGGCCGCTCGCGATGTCCATGCCGGCTTCGATGGCCGATACGATCGTGCCGACCCAGTGGCTCGGCATCACGCCGCCGGAGAAGGCGACGCCGACGACCATGGTGCGAGCGCCCTTCTGCGCGGCCTCGGCGACGGTCGTGTCGGGTACGCCCGCGTCGGCGTTGCAGCCCGGCAGCCGCAGCTGTCCCACCACCCACTCGGGGCGCCAATCCGCTATGCCGCGCGCCGTCTTGGCGGCGAGTTGATCCGGCACGTCGCCGAGAAAGAGCAGGTAGGGCTTGTCCACGACCACCTCCGCGTCGCGCCCGAGGGCGCCTTCGTTCGCAAGCGCAAAACAATAACGGATGGTCACGCGCCGGGCGAGCCTTGCGACGGTGCAAACATTCCCTTTTGTGGTGTTTCATGGGGCGACTGGAGCGGGTGAAGGGAATCGAACCCTCACCGGTGGCTTGGGAAGCCACTGCTCTACCATTGAGCTACACCCGCGAACCGGCGCCATTTAACGGCAGCAGCGAGCGCCGTTCAAGAGGAGTCCGCCTCCGCTCTTCCCCTACTCGTCCCAAACCTTCTCCGGTAAGGGAAGCCCATCGAAGTCGGCGGGCCCGAGCGGTCGTTCAGGTGGAATTCCGTTCATCTCCAGGATCGCCATCAGTTGCCTGACGTGCTGGCCGGAATGCCATGCCGTCCGCTCCATCACGTCGCGTAACGGATGGATGCCAAAATACGTGGAGACGGGCTTGTCGTCCGGCCGGCTTGGTGCGGCGGACCACCAGTCCGCTACACGCCGCCGCACCACCGCACCGTAGTCGGCGATGGCGCCGAAGCTCTGCATGTCGTCCGGCGGTCGCGCGACCAGAGCCTCGGCGGTCAGGGTGCCGTCGTCCGCCATTTCGACGAAAGATTCCGGAATCCGGAAGATATGATGCGTGAGCACCCGGTAGGTGCGGTCGCGGTTCGGCACCTTGTGCGTGAGCAGGTCGTCCGGCATCTGGCGCACATAACGTTCCGCTGCAGCCAGGATCGTATTCATGCGGCCGGCGATTTCCGATACCGTCAGCTCTCGCCGGGCCTCCACCGCAATGCCGAGGAACGCGGCCACGTCCTTCAGGGATTGGCCGAAGACGAAACTATCGCCGCGTGTGACCACCGGGATGGTGCGGATGCCCAGGCGCCGCAGCTCCTCGATCCCGTCCGGTCGGTCGGTGATGTTGATCGATTCGAACCCGATCGCACGGATCGAGAGAAACTCCTTGAGTTTCAGGCAACTGGTTCAAGCCGGCTGCCAGAATACCTTGATCGGCTCGGACATCTTCTTCCCTATTCTTTTGTTGGTCGAAGTATGAGGCCCGTCGGGGCGTCGGCGCAAGCCGCTTCGCAACTCGCTTCAGGCGTCCAACTCAGGGTAGTGGCGGAAGATGCCCTGCTCATTGTACGGCTGCCGCCGTTCGCTGGCGAGATATGCCGCGATGCGCGGCCGGTGCGCTACCTGGGTATGCAAAGCCGCTACCGCAGGCGCTTCCGACAGTAGCCTAGCCATCGCTATCGGGAATGCGTAGTTGAGGCCGTCGACCGCCTGGAAGAGCGAAAGGTCCGCATATGTGATGGCATCGCCAACGAGATGTTCGGTCCCGTGCGGATTGCGGGCGAGCACGGTTTCGAACCAGGCGAGATATTTCGGGATCCTTGAGTCCCGAAAATCGGCCGAACGCCGCTTCGCCTCGGTCTTCTGATCCTCGTAGTAGAGGCTCGATGCGATGGGGTGATGGCAGTCGTGTGCCTCGGCGACCAGATCGGCGATGGTCAGCTGGATCTGATGCGTCCACAACTGGCCCTGCTCGTCGCGCGGGGCGAGATCGAGTTTGCGCCCGAGGTAAAGCAGGATCGCCGCCGTCTGACCCACCAGGACATCACCATCCTTCAGGAACGGCGGCGCATAGGGGGGACGGTTCGCGCCGTCGCCTTCGAGCAACCGGTTCATCGCCACCATACCGTCGTGCCGCCGCGCCACGTCGACATAGTCGGCTCCGGCCTCTTCCAGAGCGAGCCGGACGAATTCCCCGCGGCCTTGCAGGCCCGGCCAATAGTAGAGTTCGAACGCCATGGCGCGCCTCCTCAGGAGTGAGTTTACCTCGATCTCAACGCGCGCCCTTCCGGGCGGTTCGTGCCCTCGATGGATCGCGGAGGAGCGGTATCGACGCGCCCCCCTGGCCGTGCGGGGCGACGCGCGCCGCGCGGCGTGGTAGGTAGACCACGCTTGAGGCGTCGGTCGTCCGCCCGCGCGAAAGTGGCGCGGGGGCGGCCGGTATACCGCATCCTGAAGACTGAACTGGCCCGCCAATGCGAAAGCTGTCCCTCTCGAAAGACAAGATCCGTGTCCTCCTGCTCGAGGGGGTTCATCCCTCAGCGGTGCAACATATGGCCGACAGCGGCTACACCTCGATCGAGGAGGTGCCGAAGGCTTTGGCCGAGCGGGATCTGATCGAGCGGTTGCGCGGCGTCCATATCCTCGGCATCCGATCGCGGACGCAGGTCACGCAGGAGGTGATCGCCGCGGCAGACCGGCTGATCGCCGTCGGCTGCTTCTGCATCGGCACCAATCAGGTCGATTTGGTCGCGGCGCGGCGCGCCGGCGTGCCGGTGTTCAACGCGCCGTTCTCCAATACCCGCAGTGTCGCTGAGCTCGTCATGGGCGAGATCGTTATGCTGATGCGAGGCATAATGGAGAAGTCGCGCGCAGCCCACCGTGGCGAATGGCTGAAGTCGGCGGCCAACAGTTGGGAGGTGCGGGGCAAGACCCTTGGCATCATCGGCTACGGGAACATCGGCTCGCAGCTTGGCCTCATTGCCGAGAGCTTCGGCATGCGGGTTCTCTATTTCGATCACACCGATAAGCTGCCGCTCGGCAATGCCGTGCCCGTGAAGTCGCTGCCCGAACTCCTGGCAGAGAGCCACGCCGTGTCGCTTCACGTGCCGGAGACGGCGTCCACGGCCGGCATGATGGGGGCGGCGGAGATCCGGGCGATGCGGCAGGGGGCGTTCCTGATCAACGCGTCACGAGGCAACGTGGTCGATCTCGAGGCTCTCTCGGCAGCGCTGAAGAGTGGGCACCTGCTGGGGGCCGCGATCGACGTGTTTCCCGCCGAGCCTTCAAGCTCGATCGAGGAATTCGTGTCGCCCCTGCGCGGCCTTCCCAACGTCATCCTGACGCCGCATATCGGCGGTAGCACGGCCGAAGCGCAGGAGCGGATCGGCCTCGAGGTGGCGAAGAAACTCGGCGACTACAGCGACGTCGGCAGCACCATTGGGGCGGTGGAGTTCCCGCAGGTCCAGCTGCCGACCCGCCCGAGCGGCTATCGCTTCATGCACATCCACCGCAATGCGCCGGGGGTTCTGGCGCGCGTCATCGAGGTCTTCTCGCGGCACGGCGCCAACATCGGAGCGCAGTACCTCCAGACGGATCCGGACGTGGGATATCTGGTGGTAGATGCTGACGCCGAAGGCGATTGGGACGGTGCGGCGATCCTCTCCGACCTCCGCGCGATACCCGAGACGGTTCGGGCGCGGATCCTCTATGGTGCGTCGCACTGAGCCGGCAAGGTCTCCTCACAGCAGTATCGACCCGGCGACCGCCGTTGCGGCGACGACTGCCCAGACCGGGGCCCTCCACACCTGGAGGGCCAGGAATGCGGTGAGGGCGATGGCGAAGTCGAGAGGGCCGCGCACCGCGCTGATCCAGATCGGGTCGTAGAGAGCTGCGCCCAGCAGGCCGACCACCGCGGCGTTGACGCCAAGGAGCACGGCCTGGGCGTGCGGCTCGTTGTGGAGGTCGTTCCAGAAGGGGAGCGTGCCGACGACGAGCAGCAGGCCGGGCAGGAAGATCGCGACCACCGCGACCAAAGCCGTCAGAATCGGTGGTGCGAGCGCCGCACCGTTCGGCGCAACGACCATGCCGAGATAGCCGGCGAACGTGAAGAGCGGCCCGGGAACAGCCTGTGCCGCGCCATAGCCGGCGAGAAACGCGTCGGATGTGACCCAGCCTGGGTCCACCACCTCCGTCTGCAGCAGCGGCAGGACGACATGACCGCCGCCGAACACCAGCGCGCCTGTGCGGTAGAAGGCGTCCGCCACCGATAGCAGCGTGGGCTGGGTGCTGCCGAAGAACGGCAGGCCGACGAGAAAGGCCGTGAAAAGAGCAAGCGCGGTCCACGCACTTCGCCGGCCTATCGGAAACCCGACAGCCGGCCCTGGTGCCGGCGCCTTGTCGCGCAGCAGGAGTGCGCCAGCGGCCGCGCCGAGCATGATGACCGCGATCTGCGTCAGGTTCGTCTGCCACAGGATGACCGCGACAGCGGCGATGCCGGCGATCGTCGCACGCTCCCGATCCGGGCAAAGGTTGCGTGCCATGCCCCACACGGCCTGGGCGACGACCGCCACTGCAATCAGCTTCAGGCCGTGCAGCCACCCTGCCCCTTGAGACGATTCGGCGAGGCCCCAGGCGAACGCGATCAGCAGCAGTGCGGAGGGGCCGGTAAACGCGAGCCAAGCGAGAACCCCGCCGGGCAAGCCGCCGCGCAGGATGCCGACGGCGAAACTGACTTGGCTGCTGGCTGGGCCTGGCAGGAACTGGCAGAGCGCCACCAGGTCGGCATAGCCGCGCTCGTCGAGCCATCGGCGTTTCACGACGAAGGCTTCGCGATAGTAGGCGAGGTGGGCGATCGGCCCGCCGAAGGACGTCAGGCCCAGTCGCAGGAACACCAGGAACAGTGCCGGTAGCGACGTGCGCTCCGGCGGTTCGACGGTGTCCTCAGGCTCAGACGGGGGAGAGATGGTTGTCCCAGAGGTCGACATGAACGCAATCCCCTTCTGGCGCGTCGGGCCCCCAAAGTTCGCGCGCCGTGAAGCGGACGCTGTAGCAGTGCTGCGGAGCTTCGCCCCGGTCGTGGGCGTTGGTATCCGGGAACACGAACACGCCATGGTCGATGGCGATCGTGCCGTTCCGGCCGCGGACGTAGCGCGGGATGCGCGTGTGGCCGGTCGGGTGGATGTTTCGTGCAACGACCCGCTGACCGGCAGTGAAACGCGCAGGGGCGTCGGCGCGCTTCGCCGAACCGCCGCGTCGGATGACCTCGGCCATCCGCTCGGGGGGCACCGCCGCGATTCCGGCAGGGGCGGGGCGCAAGGCTTTCAGCTGTTCCATCTCGTCGGCGCCGACGAGACCCTTCTCGACGAGCAGGGTCTCCAGCCCGTGCAGCCAGTGTTCGTAGTAGGTCGTGCCGAGATAATCCGCCGGATTCATCCCCTCGCGGGCGAAGCGGCTGGTGTCGATGTTCCATTTGCCCAGCGCGCCGGCGGCGAGCGTGATGCCGAAGGCGTGACGCTCCCATTCAGCATGAAAGACAGGTTCGTCCGCCTCCGGTGCGATTGGACCGAAGCCGTGCATGCCGCCGAGGTCGTGGGCGCCATTCATGTCGGGGCTCCCGGCCGGCTCGCCAGTCCCACGCCGATCATCGAATCGCGGGTCACCAGGCCGGCGAGCGTCTCCTCGTCCATGCCTTCGCTCCCCTCGGGGCGCATCGGCAGCACGAGGTACCGGAGCTCGGCCGTGGAATCCCACACCTTCACCGTCGTCGTATGAGGCAGTTCGACACCGAATTCGCGCAGCACGCCACGGGGATCGATAACGGCTCGGGCGCGGTACGGGGCAGCCTTGTACCAGACGGGCGGCAGGCCGAGCACCGGCCATGGATAGCAGGAGCAAAGAGTGCAGACGACGAGGTTGTGCACCTCGGCTGTGTTCTCCAGCACGACCATGTCCTCGCCCTGGCGTCCGACGAAGCCGAGCGACGCGATGGCCGCGGTCGCGTCCTTCAGGAGCCATGCTTTGTAACTCGGATCGGTCCAGGCTCTAGCAACGACGCGCGCACCGTTGCGGGGGCCGATCTTCGTCTCGTAGAGGTCGACGAGATAGTCGAGCGATGCCGGGTCGACCAATCCCTTCTCGACCAGCAGGGATTCGAGAGCCTTTACGCGCAGCGCGACATCGGACAGTTCCGACCCTTCTCCGTGATCGTCGTGCTGGTGGTCATGATGATCGTGCGGCATGGGTGTCGCCTCCACTGCGGCTGCCGGCCGATGCACATCCGTCCTGCGGAGAATGCCTGCCGCCGACCGAACGGTGCAAGCGTGCGATTGTGACGGACCGACCCGCGTAGCCGCCTGCACGCCCCGGGGGCGGATGGCGGGCTCTGTGCGCAGGGGGTATCGTTTCTGCAGAGCAATAGAGGGGAGGGACGATGAGCGCCGAAGCGATGGTGATGCCGAGCCTGATTTCCGGCCTGGACGACGCTTGGCTCGCACGGAGCCACGAAGAGATCATCGAGCCGGATCTGCCGATCTGTGACCCCCACCATCATCTCTGGCAGCGCGACGGACACCCGTACCTGCTCACCGATTTCCTCCTCGACGCCGGCAGCGGGCACAATGTCGTCAGCACAGTCTACCTGGAGTGCGGCTCGTTCTATCGGACCCAGGGACCGCCCGAACAGCGCTCGGTCGGCGAGGCGGAATTCGTCGCCGGTATCGGCGCCATGAGCGACAGCGGCTGCTACGGTGCGAGCCGCGTCGCCGCTGCCTTCGTGGGCTATGCCGACCTGAGGCTCGGGGCGCGTGTCGCACCAGTGCTGGAGGCGCTGGCCGCTGCCGCAGGGGGGCGGTTCCGCGGCGTCCGGCAAGCCGCCGCCTGGGATCCCGGATTCGTTATCGCCAGCAGCCATGGCCGCCCCGACCCCGGCCTCTACCGCGACGCGATCTTCCGCCAGGGCATCGCCGTTCTCGGCCGGATGGGGCTGACTTTCGATGCCTGGGTGTATCACCCGCAGATCAGCGATGTCGTCGATCTGGCACGGACCTTCCCGGAACTGCCCGTCGTCCTCAATCACGTAGGCGGGCCGATCGGCATCGGCCACTATGCGGGGCGTCGCGACGAGGTGTTCGCGGACTGGTCGGCAGCGATGCGCGACCTGTCCGCATGTCCCAACGTGCACGTGAAGCTGGGCGGGCTTGGGTCGAAGCGGGCAGGGTTCGGGTGGCACGAGCGGCCGGAGCCGCCCACCTCGCAGGAACTGGCCAACGCTTGGCGGCCCTACGTGGACACCTGCATCGAGGCGTTCGGCGCCGGGCGCTGCATGTTCGAGAGCAATTTCCCAGTAGATAAAGCGTCCTGCACGTATGCGGCGCTGTGGAACGCGTTCAAGCGCCTCGCCTCTGGCGCGTCGCCCGCCGAGAAGGCCGACCTGTTTCGCGATACTGCACAGCGGTTCTATCGCCTCGCCTGATGCAACCGGAGGGCGGCAGCGACGTTCGTCCCCCGTCACAGAACGATCGACGAGGATCCCATGAACCGGAATCGGACATCCTGCGCCTGCGGTTTCGGCAACCCGCGCGCGCTCGCCCTATTGGGGATCGCCGCCGGTGCCGGGTGGCTGCTGTATGAGGCGTTCCGGCGCTATCTGCCGCAGCGGCCGGGCGGCCACGGGCCAGTGCCGCGCCCGGACGGGGAGGGGATCGATCCGCGCGATGCGCCGGAACGTCCGGTTACCGGATCGATGACACCGCACGAGATGGAAGAGAATGCCTGGGGCACCGCTGCGCCGCACGTCGGTTCTTCGGAGACGCCGCCCCGCTACGCCGAATGACCCGAAGCGATCCGGGCTTTCCGCGCGACGATCTTCGGGCCACCATCTGGCGATGCGCGGCCTCATTCTTCTGATCCTGTTCCCGCTCGTCCTGCTCCTCCCTTCGGGGGCGGCATCAGTGCGTGCGGACGATGTGGTCGCACGGCGGCAGATGGTGGTGGTGAGCCATCCCCTCGCCGCGCAGGTGGCGATGGATGTTCTTCGCGACGGCGGGGGCGCCGTCGATGCAGCGATCGCCGCGCAGCTGGTGATGACTTTGGTCGAGCCGCAGTCGTCCGGCATCGGCGGCGGTGCGTTTCTCGTCCTGCGACGCGCTGAGGACGGCCGGATCCTTACCTATGACGGCCGTGAGACGGCACCCACCTCGGCGACGCCAGGGATGTTCCTGAACACCGACGGCCGGCCAATGGCCTTCGACGAAGCGGCGGCCGGCGGAATCGCGGTTGGCGTGCCAGGGGCGGTCCGGATGCTGGGCATGGCGCACGCCGCTCACGGCAAGCTGCCCTGGCGACGGCTCCTGGAGCCGGCGATCGCTCTGGCGGAAGCTGGTTTTCCGGTATCGGAGCGGCTCGCCGCGTCGATCGCCGCGGCGCCCCAACTGCGATCGGCGGCGGTGGCGGGGACCTATTTCTTCGACCCGCCGGGGATCCCGCACGGCCAGGGCACTGTGCTGCGCAATCCGGCGCTCGCCGCGACCTTGCGCGTTCTGGCCGACGAAGGGCCCGGCGCCTTCTACGCCGGGAAGATCGCGCGCGAGATTGTCGCGGCCGTCCGCCGCGCGCCGATCCATCCAGGCGGAATGACCGAGGACGATTTGGCTGGATACGAGGCCAAGGCACGGCCGCCAGTGTGCGGCAGTTACCGCGGCTACCGTGTCTGCGGCGCGCCGCCCCCAACGTCCGGGCCGGTCACCGTGCTGCAGACGCTCAAGATGCTCGAGCGCTTCGACATGCGTGCCCTCGGGCCTTGGTCGCCGCAATCCGCGCACCTGTTCGCCGAGGCGTCGGCGATCGCCTTTGCCGATCGCAACATGTGGCTGGCCGACCCCGACCGCGTCGATGTGCCGACAGCGGGCCTGCTCGATGGCGGATATCTCGCCGGGCGCGCGGCGCTCATCGATCCAGGAAGGGCTCTCGACGAAGTCGAAGCCGGCGTTCCGGTGCACCGCCGGACCGACCTGTCGCCCGACGCGATGGAGCGGCCGCCGGGGACAGCGCATATGAGCATCGTCGCCGACGACGGCGACATCCTGTCGATGACGACCAGCGTCGAGCGATCGTTCGGAACGGGGCTGATGGCCGGAGGCTTCATCCTGAACAACCAACTGACCGATTTCGCCTTCCGGCCGGCGGCCGACGGGTCGCCCGTGGCCAATGCCGTGGCGCCTGGGAAGCGGCCGCGGAGTTCGATGTCGCCGGTGATCGTCACCGACCCTGACGGTCGACCCGTCCTGGTCACGGGCTCGCCCGGCGGCGCTCACATCATCAACTACGTGTCCAAAAGCATCGTCGCGCAACTGGACTGGGACATGGGACCGGCAGCCGCGGCTGTGCTGCCGAATCTGTCGGACCGGAATGGCGTGGCGGCGGTCGAGACGACGATGCCTGCCTCGGTCGTAGATGCCCTGGTGACGCGTGGTCACGAGGTACGTCGCGTCACGCTGACGAGTGGCCTCAACATGATCCGCATCCTTCCCGACGGTTCGCTGGTCGGTGCGGCGGATCCGCGCCGTGAGGGCGTCGCAATGGGAGACTGAGGAAGACGAAAAGAGTTGCGGGCGGCAGGCCGACGGCCTTAATAATCGCGGCCCCGCCGGGTGAGCGACCCTCCGGGTTCCCTCCGGATCGGCAGTGGGCGCCAGGGCGCCGGTGCCGGCGGCGCCATGGCCGATCCAATCTACTTTCTGCGTCAGCAGGATCCGGGATGGTTTGGCGGCCCGATCCGCATGGTCTGCCGCGCACAGCCTGCGCAGGCCCGCTTCCGGTCGTTCGTGTTTGGGTAGGTCCCGCGTGTCGCCCCGGTGGCAGGCCGCGCATCGCGAGGTGAGATGTTCTCGAGTTTTCTCGGCCTGGTTTCGGCAGATCTGGCGATCGACCTGGGCACGGCGAACACCCTGATCTATGTCGGCGGCCGCGGCATCGTGCTGAACGAACCGTCCGTCGTGGCGATCGCCACAGTGAAGGGGCGCAAGCAGGTGCTGGCCGTCGGCGAGGAGGCGAAGCAGATGCTGGGCCGCACGCCGGGTAACATCGAGGCGATCCGTCCGCTCCGCGAAGGTGTCATCGCGGACTTCGAGGTCGCCGAGGAGATGATCAAGCACTTCATCCGCAAGGTGCACAACCGGCGCAGCTTCGTCAGTCCGCAGGTGATCGTCTGCGTGCCGTCCGGTTCCACCGCGGTCGAGCGCCGTGCCATTCAGGAATCCGCCGAGAGTGCTGGCGCGCGCCGTGTCTATCTGATCGAGGAGCCTATGGCGGCCGCCATAGGCGCCGGCCTGCCCGTCACCGAACCGACTGGGTCCATGGTCGTCGACATCGGCGGGGGCACCACCGAGGTCGCCGTGCTGTCGCTGGGCGGCATCGTCTATTCCCGCTCGGTCCGTGTCGGCGGCGATAAGATGGACGAGGCGATCATCGCCTATATCCGCCGCCACCATAACCTGCTGATCGGCGAGAGCACGGCGGAGCGGATCAAGAAGGACATCGGCTCGGCCTGTCCGCCGCCGCGCGGCGAGGAGCAGTGGATGCCGATCAAGGGCCGCGACCTGATGACCGGCGTCCCGCGCGAGATCGCCGTGACCCAGACCCAGGTCGCGGAGGCATTGTCCGATCCCGTCAACGCGATCATCGAGGCGGTGACGGTTGCGCTGGAGCATACCGCACCCGAACTGGCGGCCGATATCGTCGACAAGGGTATCGTCATCACCGGGGGCGGCGGGCTGCTGACCAATCTGGACGTGGTCCTGCGCCATACTACCGGCCTGCCGATCACCATCGCCGAGGACCCGCTGTCCTGCGTTGTCCTGGGCACGGGGCGATGCCTGGAAGAAATGAAGCTGCTGAAGCACGTCCTGATCGGCTGACCCGCCAGCGGTGCGAGGACGAGAGGTGGCACGCATACCCGGACCGCCACTGAAAGAATCACTGCCCCTGAAGGCCATACTCCGGCGGTTCGTGTTCATGGCCTTCGTCGGGGCGGCGGTCGCCCTGATGCTTGTCGGCAAGATCGAGACCGTCGTGGTCGAGGAACTGCGCATGCGTGCGACGGACGCCATAACGCCGATCCTCGATTTTCTTTCGCGCCCCGTGGCCGGCTTCGCCGGCGCAGTCGAGAGCCTCGACGAACTGGCGTCGCTGCGGTCCGAGAATGCCCGTCTGCGCGAGGAGAACGAGCGCCTGATCCACTGGCAGCTCCTGGCGCGCCGCCTCGAGGGCGAGAACCAGTCGCTCCGCGACCTGCTGCGCCTGAAGCCGGGGCCGCCGGCACGCCACATCGCGGCGCGTGTCGTCGCCGACACGGGCGGGGCGTTTGCGCGTTCCGTATTGGTCAACGCCGGGACGCTGGACGGCGTCCGGCAGAAGCAGAGCGTCCTGTCATCCGAGGGGCTCGTCGGCCGCGTGGTGCAGGTGGGGCGCCGGTCGGCGCGCGTCCTACTGATCACCGACCTCAATTCGCGGGTGCCCGTCGTCGTGGGCGATCGGCGGCTGCACGCGATCCTCTCCGGCACGAACGGCGACCGGCCCGTGCTGCGGTATTTTGTCGGTGACGACACGGTCGCCGACGGCGACTTCGTCATGACCTCGGGGCAGGGGGGCATGTTCCCGCCCGGCCTGCCGATCGGTACGGTGGCGCGGGCCAGCGCCGAATCCGACGACGCCGCCGAAGTGGTGCCGTTGATCGACTGGCACCGTCTGGAGTTCGTGCGCATCGTCGACTTCAGTGGTGGATTGGTCAGCGAGTCCGGGGCTCTCCGCTGAGATGCGGTGGACGATCTGGCAGAAGCTCGATCGCTGGGCCCGTCTCTCCACGCCCTTCGTACTCGGCCTGATGCTGGCGATCGTGGCGGTACTGCCCTGGCCGCTGCCGGGAGCGCCGCCGGTGACGCCGGCGCTGCCATTGGCCGCGGTGTATTATTGGACCCTGCAGCGCGACGACGTGCTGCCGCCGCCGGCCGTGTTCTTCCTCGGGTTGACCCAGGACCTGCTCGGCGGCGCGCCGGTGGGGCTCAACGCGCTCGTCCTGCTGCTCGCCAGCGCCCTCGTCCAGCTGCGCCGCGGTCCGCTCGCCCGGCAGCCCTTCGTGGTCACCTGGTGGGGCTACGCCGTCCTGGCGGCGCTGGCCGAGGTCGCCCTGTGGGCGTTCGGATCCCTGTATTTCCTCGTTCCGCTCGCGCCCCAGCCCTTCCTGGTCCAGTATCTGCTCGGCGTCTGCCTCTATCCGCCTCTCAGCCTGCTGTTCGCGGGTGTCCAGCGCGTCGTGGTGGGAAGGGCCTGACATGCGTCGCGACAACAAGCGATACCGGACCTTCACCCGCCGCGCGCTGCTGCTCGGCGCCGGGCAACTCGGCATGTTCGGCGTCCTCGCGAGCCGGATGTACTACCTCCAGGTCGTCGAGGGCCGGCGCTACGCCGCCATGGCCGACGACAACCGGATCAGCCCGCGGCTCGTCGCGCCGACCCGAGGGCTGATCTTCGACCGCGCTGGCGTGCCGCTGGCCGTGAATCAGAAAACGTGGCGCGTCTCGGTCACGCCGGAACAGAGCGGAGGCCTGGAAGAGACCCTCGACCGTCTCGCGCAGCTCGTGCCGATTGCCGATCATGATCGCCAGCGCGTGCTCAAGACGGCGCGTCGCCAGCGCGCGTTCCAGCCCGTCACCGTGCTCGACAGCCTCTCCTGGGAGGACATCGCGAAGATTTCGGTCAATGCGCCGGAACTGCCTGGGGTCGAGGTGGAGATGGTGCCGCGCCGGCTCTACCCCTATGGCGAGCTCGCGGGGCACGTCGTCGGCTATGTCGGGCCTGCCTCCGTCGCCGATCTGACGGGCGATCCACTTCTCACAATACCGGAATTCCGTATCGGTAAGAGCGGCATTGAGCGGGCTCGCGACGTTGCGCTCCGTGGCACGGCCGATATTCGAGAGGTGGAGGTCAATGCCGTCGGCCGGGTCGTTCGCGAGTTGCGCCGAATCGACGGCGAGCCGGGCAGGGATCTGACCGTCAGCCTTGATGTCGAACTCCAACGGTTCGCACTCAATCGATTGGGCACCGAAACGGGTGCGGCGGTGGTGCTCGACGTCAAGACCGGCGACGTCCTAGCCATGGCGTCCAATCCTGCCTACGATCCTAACGCATTCAGCCGCGGCATCACGCCCGAGGAATGGAAGACGCTCTCCACCGACGAGCGGGGTCCGCTGACGAACAAGGCTGTTTCGGGACAGTATGCGCCCGGCTCGACCTTCAAGATGATCGTCGCCGCGGCTGCACTCGAAGCCGGGGTGGTCACGCCCGGTCAGACGTTCTTCTGCGGCGGGTCGATCGAACTCGGCGACGGTCGCTTTCATTGCTGGCGCCGTGGCGGCCATGGCTCGATGAACGTACACGACGCGATCGCCCAGTCCTGCGATGTCTACTTCTATGAGGTTGCCCGACGCGTCGGCATCGATCGGATCGCCGAAATGGCCGCTCGCCTGGGGGTCGGCGTTCGTCTCGGCGTTGAACTGCCGAACGAACGCGCCGGCCTTGTGCCCACGCGCGCCTGGAAGAAGGCGGAACTCGGCAAGTCGTGGACCATCGGCGAGACCCTGATCGCAGGCATCGGTCAAGGCTACGTTCTGGCGACGCCCCTGCAGCTCGCGGTGATGACGGCGCGGCTGGTGAACGGCGGGTTGGCCGTCTCGCCGCGCATCGCCGCCGCACTCTCCGGCGGCGATGGCGCCATGCGGCCGTTGCCGGTCGCTTCGGCCGGCCCGGTGGGCATCTCACAGGAAACGCTTCAGGTGATGGGGCGGGCAATGGCGGCGGTCACGACGACCCAGCGCGGGACAGCGTATGCCGCCCGCATCGAGGACCGCGAAATGGCCATGGGCGGCAAGACCGGCACGTCGCAGGTCCGGCGGATCACCATGACGGAGCGTCGTACGGGCGTGCGCCGCAACGAGATGCTCGATCGCAAGGAGCGCGACCATGCACTCTTCGTCGGATATGCACCTCTGCACGCGCCGCGGTACGCAGTCGCGGTCGTCATCGAACACGGCGGCGGCGGATCGGCGGTGGCCGCCCCCATCGCCCGCGATATCCTGATCGAGACGCAGCGCCGCGATCCGGCGCGCACCCTGCCCGGTTCCCCGCAGGCGTCGGCATCGCCAGACGTCATGCAGGCGATGGAGGTGATGCGCCGATGATGACGACTCTGTTCCAGGCGCCGCCCTCCGAGGGGCCGAGGCTGCGCTTCGTGACGAAGCTGCTCCAAGTCAACTGGCTGCTGGTCGTCCTGGTGGTGGCGCTGGCTTCGATCGGCTGGCTGGTCCTCTACTCGGCCGCCGACGCCAGCCTCGAGCCGTGGGCCGGACGCCAGATGTATCGGTTTGCCTTCGGCCTCGCGATCATGCTGACCATGGGCTTCGTCGACGTCCGCTTCTATCTGCGCTGGAGTTACCTGATTTTCCTCGTCGTCCTGGTACTCCTCGTGGCGGTCGAAGTGGCCGGCCTGACGGGGATGGGCGCGACCCGCTGGCTCGATCTCGGGGTGGTCAGCGTGCAGCCGTCGGAGATGATGAAGCTCGCGCTCATCTTGGCGCTCGCGCGCTACTTCCACGACCTGGACGACGCGCAGGTCAACCGAATCGGGACGATGCTCGTTCCGGCGGCCATGATGGCGCTGCCGACGCTCCTGGTCCTGAAGCAGCCCGACCTCGGAACGGCGGTGCTGATGGTTGCCGTGGGGACCGTCATCCTCTTCGTCGCCGGCCTCGCGCTCTGGAAGTTCCTGGTCGCGGGCCTCGTCGTGGCGGCCGCCGCGCCTATCGCCTGGACGATGCTGCACGACTATCAGCAGCGCCGCGTCATGACGTTCCTCGATCCGGAGAGCGATCCGCTCGGCGCCGGCTATCACATTCTTCAGTCGAAGATCGCTCTGGGCGCCGGGGGGCTGTTCGGACGAGGCTTTCTGCAGGGAAGCCAGAGCCAGCTGAACTTCCTGCCGGAGAAGCAGACGGATTTCGTCTTCACCATGTTGGCGGAGGAGGCCGGGCTCATGGGCTGCATCTTCGTGCTGGCCCTGTTCGCCCTGGTCATCGCGATCTGCTACGTCGTCGCACTGCGCAGCGAAAACCAGTTTGGCAGACTGGTATGCGTCGGGGTCGGGGCGCTGCTGTTCGTCCACGTCTTCATCAATATCGCGATGGTGATGGGCCTCGTGCCCGTGGTCGGCGTCCCCCTGCCGCTCATCTCTTACGGCGGCAGCTCGATGCTCACGGTGCAACTCGGGCTGGGGCTCGTGCTCAGCGTTTCCGTCTACCGCGACACGCGCATTGGCAGCGCCCAGAGCGGCCCACCGCGATAAAACGGCGCACCGACGTCCATCAACTCTCGACAAGCCGTCCGGCGTTTGCTACCTACCCACCTCCCTCGCGGGCGCATAGCTCAGTTGGTAGAGCAGCTGACTCTTAATCAGCGGGTCCAAGGTTCGAGTCCTTGTGCGCCCACCATTTCAAGCCCCCGGAAACGTTAGGTTTCCGGGGGCTTTTGGTTTCCGGTCTCGAACACAGCGGGACTGGGTACATGGTCCGCCTCGTCCTCGCCTGACCAGTATTCTCATTCAGGCGCTGCCTTCCTCCTATCCTGAGGCGGCAGGCGAATTGTCGGCGTCGTCCGCGGCGGGGGTGGCGTCTCGGACGTCGTGCCGTGTCACCGATCGAAGAGCGCCCGCGCAAGAACGGCTGATGGTCCAGGCGTCTTCCAGGCCCTACTGGCGAAATATAACTTATAGTTGTATATATACGATTTTATATGTTGTTACGGTAGTTGTTCAGGGCTAAGCTTGCTGCACTTGGTGACGCTGCGGGAGGCATCGATGGCACGTTTCACTGATCGTCAACTCGAACTGCTTCAGGCCTACGTCGACAAGACGGTCGCGGCGTTCGAGAGCGCAGGGTTGAGCTTTTCCGTGGAGAGCGACCTTGCCGCCTGGGCCGACACGATGCGGAACGCGCCTTCGATCACCGCCGTTTCCCCCAGCTTCGACCCGGAACACAGTTGGCTGACACCGGCTAACAGCTTCTGGGTCCGTCTGCGCGACAGGGAGGGCAAGGTCATCGGATGCATCTGCAGTCGGCTGTTCGAAACCGACGACTGTCAAACGGCGTTCAAAGCTGACCCCGTATCGGCTTGCAATATTGACCCCCTGAAGTGCTCGCTGCCGTCCTGGGTGATGCGGAGCCGTAGGCG